>DASXXS010000234.1:0-18398 GCA_036502925.1 Xanthobacteraceae bacterium | reverse complement strand
CTGGGAGACCGAGGGCGCCGAGCGCCTCCTGGTCGTCGGCGCGCACAAGGCGGCGATGATCGCCCGGCATCCAGTCTTGCGCTGGTACCATGACGAATTCCGACGCTATCTGTCTATACCGGACACGCGCCTGGTCGTCGTCGGCTACAGCTTCAGCGACGACCATATCAACGAGATGATCCTGGAGGCGGGGAGGCACCGCACGGTGAGGATGTTCATCGTGCATCCGCGTGGTCGCGGCATCCTCGTAAAGCAGGGCGCCGCGATGATCCCGCCGCCCGAGCCACTGCGCGACGATATCCCCAGCCTGGGCGATTCGACGCGGTCGCTCAGCTCCACTTTCAAGGATGACGAGATGGAGCGCGATATGCTCTACCGCGTCTTTGAGCCGTAGCCGGCCCAGAAGGCGGCTCTGTCCCTAATGTGCGCTGCGGCGACACCCACACCGGCAACGCGGTTTGTGATACGCGAATGCGGTCGCATAGCGAGTGAGAATTCGAACTCGGCCTCCATCAAGTGCCCGTCAATTGGGCCTTTTCAGGCTCTGCACCAAATCCGCAAAGTACAGAGCCGTGGAGAAAACGGGCCTGTCAGAGAACCGAACGCGGCCCTCCTCCGTCTGCGAGGTCCAGAGGTCCTCGCAGAATGTCGGCGGGACAAGCGTAAACTGACGGGGCCAGCGGCAGCGGAGAACCGGCTGCCTTGGGTCGCTGGCGGAGGGAGTGGGATTCGAACCCACGATACGGTTTCCCGTATACACGCTTTCCAAGCGAGCGCCTTCAGCCACTCGGCCATCCCTCCGCGGGTCGCGGCGCGCAATATAGTCGAGGCCGGGGGGCTGACAACCCGGCTCGGTAACTCCCGGATCGGCAGATCCGGATCGGTAGCCCGGATCGATGCCCAAAACCCGGATCGGCACCCCAGAAACCCGCATGGTTACCTCCAAGGTAACCCCGCCTGCTGGCCGGTTTGATTTCCGCCCGCCCAACGGTGCATGATCGAGCCGTGATGTCGCTCAGCCGCCGCGCCCTCCTGGCCGCCGTTCCGGCCGTGCTGCTCGCCCCCGCGCGGGGGCGCGCCGCGAGCGTGACCGATGGGGCCGGGCGCGCGGTGCCGGTGCCGGGCGAGGTCTCCCGCGTGTTTCCGGCCGGGCCGCCGGCCGCCATCATGCTCTATACATTGGCGCCGCAGCTGCTGCTGGGCTGGCCGCGCCCCAACGGGGCGGCGGAGCGCGAGTTCCTGCTGCCGGAGATCGGCGCCCGCCCCGAGGTGGGGCGCATCACCGGGCGCGGCAACACCGCCAATCTCGAGGCCGTGCTGGCGCTCAAGCCCGATCTCATTTTGGATATTGGCGACGTGAGCCCGACCTATGTGTCGCTTGCCGACCGGGTGCAGGAGCAGACCGGCATTCCCTATGCGCTGCTCGACGGGCGCTTCGCGGCGGCGGCCGCGGCCTACCGGACGCTTGGCGCCTTGACGGGCCGCGGCGCGGACGCCGAGAGCCTCGCCGGGGATGCGCAGGCGACGCTCGCCACCGTCACCGGCCGGATCGCCGGCGCGCCTGAGGAGCGGCGCCCGCGCGTCTATTATGCGCGCGGCCCGCGCGGGCTCGAGACCGGGCTCGGCGGCTCGATCAACATGGAGACGATCGAGCTCTTGGCGCAGAACGTCGCCGGCGGTACCCGCGGCGGCCTCGCCACCGTCTCGATCGAGCAGGTGCTGGTGTGGAATCCTGAGGTGATCGTCACCATCGACCAGGACTTCGCCGCCAACGTGGCCCGCGACCCGGCCTGGGCGCCGGTCGCGGCCGTGCGCGCGGGCCGCGTGCACCTTGCCCCCCGGCTGCCGTTCGGCTGGGTCGACCTGCCGCCCTCGGTCAACCGGCTGATCGGGCTGTGGTGGCTCGGCAAGATGCTCTACCCGGATCTGTTCGCGGAAGACCTGCGGCCGCTGACCCGCGATTTCTATCGCCGCTACTATCACGTGACCCCGACCGACGCGCAGATCGATCGGGTGCTGGCCGGCAAGGGTTGATGTGAAGGATGCACGGATCTGCAAAAATCGAGTCAGGCCACGCGAATGTGTCAGGCGCGCACGACGTTTCACTCCTTCTCCCCGCGCGTCATAAGGGCGTTTACGCCCGTCTGCGACGGGCTATGGAGAAGGTGGGATGAGGGGGCCTCTCCGCGAGCCTGAGCCTGCGGAAACGCCCCCTCACCGAGCCGAGAATGGGTTTTCCTAGGTGCCGTGTCGCCCTCTCCCCGCAAGCGGGGCGAGGGACGCCGTGCCGCTCCCGCTCCGACAAGCGAGTGTGCATGCCCCAGTATTTGCGCAGGGACGACATCAGAGGATCGTCATGACCCGCTCCGCGCTTCCCGGTCTCGGCATCGCGCTCGCGATCCTGGCGGCCGGATTGATCACCGCCTTCACGGTCGGACGCTATCCGGTGAGCTTCACCGAGCTGATCGATGTGCTGGCCGCGCACGTGAGCGGCCGGCCGTCGGCGGTTTCGCCGGCGGTCGAGAACGTCGTCCTGCTGGTGCGCGGGCCGCGGGTGCTGGCCGCCGTCATGGTGGGGGCCGCGCTCGCAGTCGCCGGCACCGCCTTCCAGGGGCTGTTTCGCAATCCGCTGGTGTCGCCCGACATTCTCGGCGCTTCCTCGGGCGCGGCGCTCGGCGCGGTGCTCGGCATCTTCTTCTCGCTCGGCGTCGTCGGCATCGAGAGCCTCGCCTTCCTGGGCGGGCTTCTGGCGGTCGCCGCCGTCTATGTGATCGGCTCGCTGCTGCACGCGCGCGATCCGATCCTCGTTCTGGTGCTGACCGGCGTGGTCATCGGCGCGCTGCTCGGCGCCGGCGTCGGGCTGGTGAAATATCTGGCCGATCCCTACAACCAGCTTCCCGCCATGACGTTCTGGCTGCTCGGCAGCCTCGCCTCCACCACCGCCGGCGACCTGGTGCCGCTGGCCGGCCCGGTCCTCATCGGCAGCGCCGTGCTGCTCGCGCTGCGCTGGCGCATGAACGTCATGTCGCTGCCGGAGGAAGAGGCGCGCGCGCTGGGGCTCGCCACCGGCCCGTTGCGCGTCGCCATCGTGGTGGCGGCGACGCTGGTAACCTCGGCGAGCGTGGCGGCCTCCGGCGTCATCGGCTGGGTCGGGCTGGTGGTGCCGCATCTGGCGCGCGCCCTGGTGGGGCCCGACTTCCCGCGGCTGTTGCCGGCGGCGGCGCTGCTCGGCGGCGGCTATTTGTTGTTCATCGATACGCTGGCGCGGGTCGCGGCGCCGGTCGAAATCCCGCTCGGCATCTTGACCGCGGTCGTCGGCACGCCGTTCTTCATCTGGCTCCTCGCCGGCATGCAGCGGACCTGGTCGTGACGCTCGCGGGGCGCGGCCTCACGATCGGATACCGCGACCGCGTGGTCGGGCGCGCCCTCGACGTCAGCCTTAAGCAAAACGAGGTGCTGGCGCTGCTCGGCCCCAACGGCAGCGGCAAGACCACGCTGCTCAAGACGCTGCTCGGCATCCTGCCGCCCCTGGCCGGCACCGCCCTGATCGACGACGAGCCGATCTCCTCCTACGCGGCGGCCGAGCGCGCGCGCCGCATTGCCTATGTGCCGCAGGCCCATGTGCCGACCTTCGCGTTCACGGTCGAGACCGTGGTGCTGATGGGCCGCACCGCCCACGGCAGCCTATTCAGCGCGCCGTCCACCGCCGACCGGCTGGTGGCCGACCGCGCGCTGGCGCGTTTCGGCATCACGGCTCTCAAGCAGCGGCCCTACACGATGATCTCGGGCGGCGAGCGCCAGCTGGTGCTGCTGGCCCGCGCGCTCGCCCAGGAGCCGCGCTTCATCGTGCTCGACGAGCCGACCGCCAGTCTCGATTTCGGCAATCAGGGAAAGGTGATGCGCGAGCTGCGCGCGCTCGCCGCCGCCGGCCACGGCGTCCTGTTCACCACCCACGATCCCAACCACGCGCTGCGCGCCGCCGACCGCGCCTTTCTGATCCGCGACGGCGAGCGCGTCGCCGAAGGCGCCGTGCGCGACGTGCTCACGCGCGCGCGGCTGGAAAACCTCTATGGGGCGCCGGTCGAAATGTTGACCGACGCCACCGGCGCGACCGCATTCCTGCCGGGGTGAAGGGGCGCTGGCGATATCCTGATCATCCAATCCAACTCGCAGTGTCATGTCCCGCGCAGGAGGGGCACCCAGTAGCCCCTGCGCCAGCGGTAGAACTCATGCCGTGCCCAAATTGAAATCCGGTGGTTACTGGGTCGCCCGCATGCGCGGGCGATGACAGCAATGAGGGTTCGCGTGTTGAAAACAGAATATTTGGGGCCTTGCCTCGGTCGGCGCATTGGACGACCATCCGGGCAATCAACGCCACTTGGCCTTGCGCCAAACAAGGAGGATGCCTCATGTGCCGTCGCTTCGCGCTTTCGATCCTGGCTGCAATTCCGCTGGCGTTTTCGGCCGGCCACGCGGGCGCCGCGGAGATCTATGTCGTCAGCGCCGCCGCGGTCGAGGAGCCGTTCGAGCAGCTCTCCGCCGACTTCGGCCGCCAGAGCGGCCACAAGATCCATGCCGTCTTCGGTCCGGTCGGCGCCATGCAGGCCAAGCTCAAGGGCGGCGAGAAGGCCGACGTCATCGTGCTCTCGGCCGCCGCCATGGATGCGCTCGATAAGGACGGCTCGCTCCTCGCCGGCAGCCGCGCCGAGCTCGGCCGCGCGACCGCCGGCGTGGCGGTGCGCGCAGGCGCGCCGCAACCCGACATCGCGACCCCGGATGCGTTCAAGCAGGCGCTGCTGGCGGCGCGTACGGTCGCCTACACCAATCCGGCCGCCGGCGGCACCGCCGGCATCTACATGACCGGCCTGCTCGAGCGCCTCGGCATCACCGACGAGGTCAAGAAAAAGGCCGTGCTGCAATCCAGCGGCAGCGCGGTGGCGGACGCGGTCGCCAACGGCGCCGCCGAGATCGGCATCTCGTTCACCAGCGAGCTCATGCCCAACAAAGCCGTCAAGGTGGTCGGACCACTTCCGCAAGCGATCGGGCTCGTGGTCGCCTATGCGGCGGGCGTGTCGAAGACGAGCGCGCAGGCCGAGCCGGCGCGCGCGTTGATCACCTACATGACCACCCCGGCCGCGCGCGACCACTTCAAGGAGGCCGGCCTCTGAGGCGCCACACGTGTCCCGGCTTGACCCGGGACCGTTCCAAACTCTGAATCCGGAACGACCCCGGATCAGCGGCGCATCACTCCGCTGCGCTCCGTGCTGCACCGCGTCCGGGGAAAGCATTATCGCCGCGCCGCATCGGCCCCTTTTGCGAAGCCCCCACTCCCGCCCTACATAAAGGCCATGGCCAGCGACTCCTACCTCATCAAGCCCGACCCGCTCGATCCGCGGCTGACCGAGCGCGTCAAGGGCATCGACCAGACCGGCGCCGCCATCGAGACCGCGGTGACGGTGGAGCGGGCGCTCACGATCTTCCTCAACGCGCAGGAGATCGTGACCGCCATGACCATCAACGACTATCCGGATTACCTGGCGCTCGGCTACCTCCTCAACCAGCACATGCTGCTGCCAGACGACGTGGTCACCGGCATCGACTACGACGAGGAGCTCGCGGTGGTGGTGGTGCGCACCAAGCGCAAGACCAACTACGAGAAGAAGCTGAAGAAGAAGGTGCAGACCTCGGGCTGCGCCCAGGGCACCGTGTTCGGCGACCTGATGGAGGCGCTGGAGAACGTCACGCTGCCGGCCGCCGAGCTGCGCACCTCATGGCTCTACCGGCTCACCCACCAGATCAACACCACGCCCTCGCTTTATCTCGAAGCCGGCGCCATTCACGGCTGCGTGCTCGCGGTGGCGGACCAGCCGCTGGTCTATATGGAGGACGTCGGGCGTCACAACGCGGTCGACAAGATCGCCGGCTGGATGTTCCAGCATCACGTGCGCCCGCACGACAAGATTTTCTACACCACCGGACGCCTCACCTCCGAGATGGTGATCAAGACCGTGCGCATGGGCATCCCGATCCTGATCTCGCGCTCGGGCTTCACCGCCTGGGGGGTGGAGCTCGCCCGCAAGGCCAACCTCACGCTGATCGGCCGCGCCCGCGGCAAGCGCTTCGTGGCGCTCGCCGGCGCCGAGCGCATCGTGTTCGACCAGGACCTCGCCCACGTCGAAGAAGAAAGCGCCAAGCACCGGCGCAAGGCCGCGGTGCACGATGATTGATCGTTTGGTGATTGATTGTGATTGTCGGCGGCGGAAAACCTCTCCGCGAGCTCGGCGAGCTCCCTCGCCCCGCTTGCGGGGAGAGGGTTGGGGTGAGGGGGCCTCTCCGGAGGCTCAGACTCGCGGAGGCGCCCCCTCACCCGCCGCGCTTCGCGCGTCGACCTCTCCCCGCAAGCGGGGCGGGGTAAGGCCGAGTCTGCGGCAACCGCTTCCCCTATGACCACGTCTGCGAAACCGCTCGGCCTCGTGCTTGCCGGTGGCCTCGCGCGGCGGATGGGCGGAGGCGACAAGGCGCGTATCAGCATCGGGGGCGCCACCATCCTCGAACGCGTGCTGGTGCGGCTCACGCCGCAATGCGCGGCCGTCATCCTCAACGCCAACGGCGATCCGGCGCGCTTCGCCGACGCGGGCCTCGCGGTGGTGCCCGATTCGGTGCCGGACTTCGCCGGACCGCTCGCCGGCATCCTGGCCGGGCTCGATTGGGCGGCGGCGCATCGGCCGGAAATCGCCGATGTGGCGAGCGTGCCGGGCGATTGCCCGTTCCTGCCGCCCGATCTGGTGGCGCGCTTGAGCGCGGCGCGCGCCGCCGCCGGCGTGCCGCTCGCCTGCGCGCGCTCGGGCGAATGGCGCCACCCGGTGGTCGGCCTGTGGCCGGTCAAGCTGCGCGCGGATCTGCGCCACGCGCTGGTCGAGCAAGACCTGCGCAAGATCGAAATCTGGACCGGCCGGCACGGCGTCGCGGTCGCCGATTGGCCGGCCGCGCCGGTCGATCCGTTCTTCAACGTCAACACGCCGCAGGATGCGGCCGCCGCCGAGCGCATGGCGGAGTTGGAGATTCCGTAGCCCGGATGGAGGCGCGCAGCGCCGCAATCCGGGGACCGCTGTCCCGCATTTCGCTTCGTTCCATGCGGGCTACGGCCGGGCTTCTCATTCCACCAGCGCCGCGTAGGACAAGAAACCGACGCTGTCGCCGGGCGCGATCTTTGTTGTGTCCTCGAGCAGCTCGACCAGGCCGTCGGTCTGCGTCAGCGAGGTGATGACGCCGGCACCCTCCTGGGCGTGCTTGACGGCTTCGATCACGCCGTCGGGACCGCGCCGCAGCGCGACCCGGACATATTCGCGCCGGCCCTTCTTCTTGCGGTGCGCGAAGGTCGCGCGCACCGGCAGCGCCACCAGCGGCGCGAGCTCGGCGCCGGCCAGCCGGCCCAGCAGCGGCCGCACCACGCGCGCGAAGGTCACGAACACCGCGACTGGATTGCCCGGCAGCCCCACGAAGGCAGCGCCGCTGCCGGGCCGCGATCCCGGGATCACCCCCATGGCGACCGGACGGCCGGGCTTGACGGCGACGCGCCAGAACACCAGCCGGCCGATCGATTCCACCGCCTTGCGCACATGGTCGGCCTCGCCGGTCGACACGCCGCCCGAGGTGAGCACCAGATCATGCTCTTGCGCCGCTGCCGCAATCGCCCGCTGCAGCGCCTGCGGATCGTCGGCCACGATGCCAAAATCGGTCGATACCGCGCCGAGGCCGGCGAGCAGGCCGGCGAGGAGAAAACGGTTGGCATCAAACAAAGCAGCGCTCGGCCGCGCCGCGCCGGGCTCGACGATCTCGTCGCCGGTCGAGAGCACGGCGACCCGGATGCGCCGGCGCACCGGCAGCTGCGTGAGCCCGACCGCCGCCGCCAGCGCCACATGCCGGGCGGAAAGTTGCCGGCCGGCCGGCAGCAGCAGCGCGCCGGCCTGCACGTCCTCGCCGGCCAGCCGCCGGTTGGCGCCGGCATCGAGCCCGGGCGGCACCAGCACGGTCTCGCCCTCGAGCCGCACGTCTTCCTGCATGAAGACCGTGTCGGCGCCGGCCGGCATCGGCGCGCCGGTGAAGATGCGGATCGCGGCGCCGGGCGCCAGCGGCCGTGCGGCCACGCGGCCGGCGGTCACGCGATCGGTGATCGCCAGCCTGGTCTCGGCGGCGCGGTCGAGATCGGCGGCCCGCACCGCATAGCCGTCGACGGCGGAATTGTCGAACGGCGGCAGGCTGATGGGCGCCGCGATATCGCTCGCCACGACGCGCCCATAGGCGGCGCCAAGCGGCACCGTCTCGATTTCGGGGACCGGCATCACCCGCTCGCGCAGAATGCGCTCGACCTCGTCGATCGGCAGCAGCGGCCCCGAAAACGCGAAGCAATCATCGGTGAGCTGCGCCATCAGATATTCCCGCGCATTTCAAGCACGCGCTCGAGCGGAGTGGATTCGACCAGCAGCACATCCGCGATGGTCTCGATGTCGTCGAGCCCGATGACCGGCAGCTCGGTGCCGGGCAGCGGCTGATCGGACGCGACCGCGACGATCCAGGGATCGTTCGGATGGATGAGCGGCTTGCCGACGCCGGCGCGATGGACCTCGAGCTTGGGATACGGCTGCGTCTTGTAGCCTTCGACGATCACCAGATCGACCGGCGCCAGCCGGGCGAGCAATTCCTCGAGCGAGGGCTCGGGCGCGCCGCGCAATTCGTGCACCAGCGCGAACCGCCTGGCCGAGCCGACCAGGACTTCGGTCGCTCCCGCCATGCGGTGGGTGTGGGAATCCTTGCCGGGCTGATCGATGTCGAAACCCGCATGCGCATGCTTGACGGTCGAGACCGTGCGCCCGCGCGCCACCAGGCAGGGAATCACCTTGGCAAGGAGCGTGGTCTTGCCGGAGCCTTGCCAGCCGGCCAATCCGATGATGCGCATGCGCGCATTATAGCAGCGCCCGCAACCTCTGGCCTGTCATGCCGGGCGCTGCGCAACGTAGAGCCCAGCGCATGGGTGTGGCGCTGACCCGGGACCGTTCCAAACTTGTCCCGGGCTTGAGCCGGGACCGTTCCAAACTCTGTGCGTGGAACGGTCCCGGCTCAAGGCCGGGACAAGGCCGACTCCGCCGGCCGCATGCCGAGCGCGGCGATGCGCGCCCGCACGGCCGGGTCGCGCAGCGCGGTCAGGAAGGCGGCGACGGGGGGGCGGCCGGCGCGTTGCTCGACCAGCAGGAAATCATAATCCTCGGGCACGAGCGGCAGGAAAGCGAGCCCATAGGGTCCGGCCACCGATTCGATCGCGATGCCCCAATCGGCGCGGCCCTGCGCCACCGCGGCCGCCACCGCGTTGTGGGAGCGCGGCTGGTTGCTGTAGCCGGGCGGGCGCGCGCCCTGTAGCAATCGATCGATCAGGATGCGGGTGCCGGCGCCGGCATTGCGGTTGACCATGAGGCAGGTTGCGTCCGCGAGCGCCGCCTTGACGGCGTCGGCCGCGGTGCGGCCGGCGAAGCGCTCATCGCCGTGGCGATGCACGAAGCCCTGCATGCGCTGCCAGCCTTTCACCAGAGCGAGGCCCGGGCGCAGCAGATGGGTGTTGTAGGCGGCGCCGGCCGGATCGAGGAGATGCACCGGCGCCAGATCGCATTCGCCGCGCTCCGCCGCCGCCACCCCGCCGAGGCTGCCGACCGCGAGCGTGCGGGCGCGCAATCCCTGCTCGGCCAGCGCGCCCAGCACCACATCGAGCGCCACGCAATGGCTGCCCATGATGACAAGGTCAGGCATCTCGGCCGCCTGGCCGATGAGCGTGATGCGGGCGCGCGTGCCGGCATCGAGCGCGGACGCAAGCGCGTCGATCTCGAGGAACCCGTCGGCCTGCGAGAAGCTCGTCACCGCGCCCGAGCCTTTCGGAATCGGAAACGCGACCGGGCCGTGCTCGCCCGCCACCAGCGCCACCAGCACGAATTCCTGGCGGCCGAGCTCGGAGGCGATGCGCACCGGCACCTGCGCGTCGACGGTGCGGGCCGCTTCGGCCGGCAGGCCGGCGCGCGCCCGGATGACCGGGGCCACGAAGGCATGGAAGGTGAAGATCGCCGAGGTCGGAAAGCCGGGCAGCACCACCAGCGGCTTGCCGCCCACCACCGCCAGGCACAGAGGCTTGCCGGGCTTGAGCGCGACGCCGTGCACCAGGATGCCGGGGGAGCCGAGCCGCGACACCACCCGGTGGGAGAGATCGCCGGCGCCCTTGGAGGTTCCGCCGGAGAGCAGCACCAGATCGCAACCGGCGAGCGCGCCTTTGATCGCGCGCTCGAGCGCGGCTTCGTCGTCCGCCACGGCGCCGAGCGCGATCGGCTCGCCGCCGGCTTCGGCGACGGCAGCCGCGATGATCGCGCCGTTGCTGTCGTAGACTCCCCCGGGCTTGAGCGCATCGCCGGGCGCGACCAATTCGTCGCCGGTCGAGAGCACCGCGACCTTCGGCTTGCGCACCACCTCGACCGCAGCAATGCCGCAGGCCGCCAGCATGCCGATCTCGCGCGAGCCGATGCGCGTGCCACGGCGCAGCACGGTTTCGCCGCGGGCGATGTCGGAGCCCGCATAGGAGAGGAATTGTCCGGGCGCCACCGCCCGGCGCAGGTCGATCGCAGGCGCCGCCTCGGCGGCCAGGTCGGTGTCGCCGACCAAATCAGTGTGCTCGACCATCGCTACCGCATCGGCGCCGCGCGGCAGCACGCCGCCGGTCGCGATGGTGCTGGCGCAGCCGGGCGCGACTTCCATCGTGGGCGCATGGCCGCAGACGATCACCTCGGCATTGAGGCGCAGGCGCACCGGTGCCGCATCGCTCGCGCCGGCGCTGTCGGCTGCGCGCAGCGCAAAGCCGTCCACATTGGAGCGATCGAATGACGGCACATCGATCGGCGCCGTGACATCATGGGCGAGCACGCGGCCAAGCGCGCCCGCGAGCGCGACTGTTTCGCCCGACAGCGGCGTGAGCTCGACATGGCGCGCGAACCGAGCCTGTGCTTCCGCGGCCGCGACCACTTCGAGGAATTGCTCCTGCCGCGCCGCCCGGCGTATGGCGGCGAACAGGTCGCGCCTGCCCTCGTCCAAACCCTTTCCCGCTGGTGGGGCGGGAATCCTTGCCGTGCGGTCCGTCATGGCCAGGGTCTTACCATGACGGTGGCCCCGGCCGGATGGCCCTCGCGATCGGCCGCCACCAGCATCCAGCCGTCGGCCTGGGCGATCGTTTGCAGCGCCAGATAGCCTGAGCCCAAGGGCTCGGCTTTCCCCTCGCGCAGCCGCACCGGGACGAGCTCGGCAAGCCCCAGATTGGAGGCGACCTTGCGGGCGAGCGTGGCGGCAACGGCCGGCGGCTGCTCGCGGCTGCCCGCGAGGCGCGCCAGCAGGCGCTGCCCGAGCAGAAGCCAGACCGCGAGCGCGCCATCGATGCGGCCCGGCAACAGCAAAACCGGCCGCGTCCCGACCGTGCCGAAAGCCGCGGTCTCGCCCGGCGACAGCGCAATCCCGTGCGCTTCCACGCGGCCCAAACTCGCCAGCGTCGATACGCTCGCGTCATTGCGGCCGCTGCCGGTGCCGCCGATCGCAACGACCGCATCGGTGTCCTGCCGCCGCAACGCATCTTCAAGCTGCTCGCCATCAGCCGGATCGAGCACGACGCCGCCCGCGGCCGCGATCGCCTGCGCCACCAAATCCGCCGCCGCATCAATGATCGGGTCGCCCGGCGGCCGGGCCCGGATCACAAGCACGCGCGGCTCACGAATATTGATGCGCAAAATATCGGCGCCCGCCAGCGCCGCCGCGGCGGCCGCGCTCAGACGCCGACCGTCCCGTGCAAACGCCGTCGCCCCATCCCCGTCCGCACCGGTGCGCAGCACGCCATCGCCCGGCGTCACCGCCGCGACCGCGTGCGCGCCGCCATCGCGGACCACCACCGCATCGATCTCGGCGACCGCATCGGCGCCGGGGGGCAGCGGCGCCCCGGCATCAATCAATATTGCCGCCGGCAGTATAGCCGGCGCATAGGGGCTGGCATCCTGGGTGAGACCTGCGCTCAGCGCCCAGCCGTCGCGCAAGGCGAGCGCGGCGGGCGGTCGCGGCGCCACCATCACGTCGCCGGCCGTGACACGCCCGACCGCGGCGGCGATCGCGACCTCGCGCGGCGTCACCGGAGCGACCAGCGCATCGATACGGTCGAGCACCGCGTCAAGCGGCGTCAGCCGCGCGATCCGTTGTCCTGTGTCGATGTCCGTCGCCATCTGGGCCGATCCGGCTCCGCGCTGCTGGCCAAGTGTTGCAATGTCATGTATGGACGGCCCGCTTTCGACAAGGGCGAAATGACGGAAAAAACTCTCAACCTGCGCGGCCTCAAATGCCCGCTGCCGACGCTGCGGGTGCGCAAGGCGCTGACCGGCCTCAAGCCCGGCGATCTCCTGCTCGCCCAATGCACCGACCCGCTCACCGAGATCGACATCCCGAACCTCATCAACCAGACCGGCGATCAGCTGCTGGAGGCCTCGCGCGCCGACCAGGTCATCACCTTTAGGATTCGCAAGCGGTGAGATGCCAGAGTTCACGTCAGGGACGCGGTGCCTCGCACTCCTTCTCGCCGCGTGCGGGGAGAAGGTCGCGATGAGGGGGCCTCGCCGCGAGTCTGAGCTTGTGGAAGCGCCCCCTCACCTGGCCGAGTTTCTGTTTTCCTCAGTGCCGTGTGGCCCTCTCCCCGCAAGCGGGGCGAGGGGAGCCGCACTGCTCGGCACGCTTCATGCGGGTTATTTCTTGGCGTTCTTGACGTAGTTGGCGATGAAACTCCGCATCTGCGGGGTGATCGACAAAGCGCGGCGCACCTGGGCATTGGTTTCGGGGCCGGCCACCCATTCGGGCGCGAAGCCCAGCGTCTTGATCGCTTCGTCGGCATAGCTCTTGTCGTCGTTGAGCGCTTCGACCGCATCGCGCAGCGCCGCGATGGCGGCCGGCGGCGAGTTGGGCGGCAGCACGATGGTGCGCTGCATGGCGCTGTTGATGCTCAGGATGGTGAGATAGACGTCCCACAGCTGGCCGGACGGCAGGCTGCCCTTGATCTTGCGATAGAGCTCCTGGAACGGCAGCATCGGCAGGCCCGCGACCTGCTTGGAGATGGTCAGGCTCTCGCCGTTCCATTCGGGATCGAAGAAGACCGGCATGACGGTGCCGTCCCGCACCAGGCCTTCGATGACGGCGTGGTAGCTCGGCGGCGATTCGGAGAAGAAGTTGATCTCGTTGCGCAGCAGCGCGAGCCGCGCCGCCTGGCTGCCCGGAAACGGCGTCACATAGCGGTACGGCACGCCCAGCATGTCGAGCGCAAGACGGATCAGCAGATCCTTGGCGTTCTCGGCGCCGAGACCGCCCGCCACCAGGCCCTGCGCCTTGACGATGTCGGTCGCATCCTTGAGGCCGGGCGGCACGTCGCTGCGCGCGTAGTAGACGGTGCTGCCGGGCTGATAGGCGAGAAAGTCATAGGTTCGAAAATCGGTGCGAAAGCGCTCCGGATCGTTGGCGTAGCGCCAGGCGGTGCCGGTGAAATAGCCCACCATGGTGCCGTCCTTGGGCGCCACCTCGCCCAGGTAGCCGGCCCCGATCATGCCGCCGGCGCCGTCCATGTTCTGCACGATCACCTGTGGGCGGCTCTCGATGTGATCGGCCAGATGCCTGGCGAACAGCCGTCCCTCGATATCGGTCGGTCCGCCGGCCGTGAAGTTGATCAGCACGGTCAGCCGCTTGCCTTTGTAATAGGGGTTGTCGGCCGCGGCCGATGACGGCGCCGCGAGTGCGCCGAACGTGCCGAGCAACAGGGTGGCGACCACCGCAAGCCGCGATGGCGCGGCAGCAATGGCTCGCGCGCGGATTGACGGCATGCGGCCCTCCTCCGGTTCGGATTCCTTGTCCCGGCCTTGAGCCGGGACCGTTCCAAACTCAGAATCCGGAACGGTCCCGGCTCCATAGCGCGTCTAAGACGCGCGTAAACACGCTAATGGCCGGGACAAGGCTAGCACAGAGCCCGTCGCGCAACACGCTGTCGCGCCCCCGCCGTGTTGCCGCGGTCTTGATCGACGGCGACCTTGATTCTGGGGTATCGGTAGCGCGTCATCGTCCTGCCTTGGGGGCGGGCCGAACGAGGACACGGGAAGCGGAGCGGAATATGGCGAGCATGGCGGATCAGATCGGTATCTCCACCGAGAACATCACCACCGCGAGCATCACCTGCGAAAACGGCATGCCGGCATTCCTGGCCTATCCGGCCGGCGCCGCCAGGCTTCCGGCGATCATCCTGATGCATGAGCGCTATGGCCTGGTGAAGCACACGCGGGACCAGGCGATCCGCTGTGCCCGCGACGGCTTCGCGGTGCTGGCGCCCAATTTCTTCTTCAAGCATCCGGACCAGCGCAAGCTCAATGCCGGCGATGCGCGCTACGACATGACCGACCCCGAATCCGTCGCCTACCTCAAGGCGGCGATCGCGACCCTGAAGGAATACCGCGCCGCCGATCCCGAACGGCTGGCGGTCGCCGGTTATTGCCAGACCGGACGGCATGCGCTGCTGCTGGCGGCCGAGGTTCCGATCAGCGCCGCCGTGGTGTGGTATGGGGCCGCTTCCAGGCGCGAATGGGAGGTGAACGAAAGCCAGCCGAAACCCTTGGACGAGGTGATCGCCGCCATCGCCTGCCCGGTCTTCGGCGCGTTCGGCGAGGCCGATCACATCATTTCGCTCGCCGATGTGCAGCGCTTCCGCAATTGCCTGGAGACCCACAAGAAGAGCTATGACATCCACGTCTATGCGGGCGCTCCCCACGGCTGGCTCAACGACACCATGCCGGGCCGCTACCGCAAGGCGCAGGCGCAAGCCGGCTGGGCGGCGCAGCAACGCTTTCTTGCGGATGTGTTCGGCGGCTTTTATGCCACCAGGACGGTCCGCTGGAATTTTTCCTGCGAAAGCAGCCAGGACTACGACTTCTCCAAGAATGTTCGCCTGGAATAGCCTGCGTAGCCCGCATGGAGCTCAGCGAATGCGGGATGGCGTTCCCGGATTACGCTTCGCTACATCCGGGCTACAGACCACGTCATAAAGCACCCGCACGGGAGCCCGGAATGCTGCCCATTACACGAACGCGCGCATCGATCATCGCGCTGCTTCTTGCGGCGGGCTTGAGCGCCCCGCCCGCTTGGGCCGACGCGATCGCCGACTTCTACCGCGGCAAGACCGTCTCGCTGGTGGTGGGCTCCTCGACGGGCGGCGGCTACGACACCATGACGCGCGCCATCGGACGCTTCATCGGCAAGCACGTGCCGGGCAATCCGACCGTCGTGGTGCGCAACATGCCGGGGGCCGGCGGCATCCTGGCCTTGAACTACATCTACAACGCAGCCGAGCGCGACGGCACCGTGCTGGCGCTGGTGCAGAACAACACGCCGCTGGAGCCGCTGTTCGGCACCAGGCAGGCGCGCTACGACGCCACCCGGCTCAATTGGCTCGGCACCCCGAGCTTCGAGGTCGCCATGGTGCTGCTGTGGCACACAGTGCCGGTGAATTCGGTCGAGGATCTCAAGCGCCGGGAAACCCAGATGGGCGCCTCCGGCGCCAACTCGACGCCCGCCTTCTACGCACGGCTCCTCAACGCGACGCTCGGCACCAGAATGAAGCTGGTCAACGGCTATCCGGGCCAGAACGAGGCGCTGCTGGCCATGGAACGCGGCGAGCTCGACGGCTATCCGAGCGTGTTCGAAAGCGCCCTCACCTCCACCCGTCCGAACTGGCTCGCCGAGAAGCTCGCCAAGGCCATTGTCCAGTATGGGCCCGAGCGCCTGCAGCAACTGGCCAATGTTCCGTTCGCACCCGATCTCATCACCAACGAGGACGACAAGTTGTTGATGCAGGCGGGCTTCGCCCCGCTGGCGCTCGGCCGCCCCCTGGTGATGCCGCCCGACGTGCCCCCCGATCGGGTCTCCGCCATCCGCAACGCGCTGGCGGGGACGTTCGCGGATCCGGAGTTCCTGGCCGAGGGCGAGCGCATGGGCCTCGCCGTCAATGCGCCGCGCACCGGCGAGCAGCTGGCCGAGGTGATCGCGCGCGCCTACCGGAGCCCGCCGCGCATCGTCGAGCGGCTGCAGAAATTGAACAATCCGTGACACACTGAACGCGGACGGGTGGCGGCACGGCGGATCTCTTCCCTCCCCCTGCAAGGGGGAGGGTGGCGAGCGTAGCGAGCCAGGTGGGGGTCCAGCCTCCCGGCACTTTCAGTGTTTGTTGCGTGACCCCCACCCGACCCGCTTCGCGGGTCGGCCCTCGGGTCGTGGCCCGAGGGCAGGCTCTCCCCCCTGCAGGGGGAGGTATCGCCGAGAGGCGGTGGCTTCGCTTGTTCAATCGCCGCGCAGCCGTGCCGTGACCTCCGCGGGCAGCGGCTTGGATTTCAGCCGGGCCGGATCGTTCTTGTCCCAGACGGCCCAGACCCGGGTCTCGCTCCCTTGCGCCGCGAGCGCGCCGCCGGCCAAGACCCGATGCTCCACGTCGAAGCTCGAGCGGCGAAACGCGCTCACCTGCGATTCGAGCACCACCACGTCGCCGAACTTGACCGGCGCGATGAAGCGCGCTCTGGCATCGACCAGCGGAACCCCCACGATGCCGAACACCGCCGCCAGCTCGTGCTTGGGCACACCGAGCACCGCCTCGAGCAGCGCCCAGGTGCCGCCGTCGAAAATCTCGAAGAAGCGGCTGTTGAAGACGATGCCGGCCGGATCGCAATAGCCCCATTCGATCGTAAGCTGCCGGCGATGAATGAAACCGGCCACGGCCTATCGCGACCCGCGGGTCAAGCCCGCGGGCGACGGATGAGAGCAATCCATCCGAGCGAACATGCGCTAGCCGATCACCGCGACGGCCTGGATTTCGAGCAGCGCATTCGGGTTGGCCAGATGCGATATGGCGATGGACGCGCTGGCGGGAAAATTCTCGCCGAGGATTTCTCGGCGCAACTCCGTGAAGCGGCGATGGTTGCGTGGATCGGTGATGAACACCGTCATGGTCACCATGTCGGAGAGCTTTCCGCCGGCTTCCGCCAGGGTGGCGGCGAGCGCCGCGAACACGGCGCGAACCTGCGCGTCGAGATCGCCGGCGAGCGACTTGCCGGCGGCATCGACCGCCCCGGTATGCCCGGCGAGCCAGATGGTTCTGCCGCCTTGCGTCACCACGGCCTGCGAATAGCCCGAGCGTTCCGCGGCTTCGCGCTTGACGAAGCGCTTGCCCGGGGCCTGGGCGGCGGCCGGAGCGGTGCCGATCGCCGCCAGGCCGCCGAAGAGCGCGAGCTTGCGAAAGATCTCACGCCGTGCCGAAAGCGCCATGGTTTCCCCCTCTACTTCTTCGCGGTCGCCGCGGTCGCCGGGCCGAGCCAGCCGATGATCAGGTCGGCGACCTGGATGTTGTTCTTGTCCATCATCAGCATGTGGCTGTTGCCCTTGATGCCGAGCGCGGGCAGGTACAGGAACTTGGCGGTCCCGCCGGCGGCGTTGATGGCATCGACCGATTGATTGCAGACCTTGCGGCGTTCGTCGCCGTTGGGCCCGCTCGAGCCTTCCGTGTAATCGCCGAACACCATGAGGGTCGGCACCTGGTGGAAGGATTTCGCGACGTCGTCCGGGCTGAGCGGGCCGCAGCTGCCCTCGATATCGATGAAGCCGCGCACCTTGTCGGCCCGCTGGCGGATCAGCTCGAGCCCGTAGCCGCCCGATTGCGAGTGCACCATCACCACCGCCGGCCCAATCTTGTCGACCAGCGCGGCCAGCGCCTTGACCGTGTTGCTGCCGCCGCCCGCCAGCAGCGTCTCGGTGTTGGGCACGAGCTGCGCGAAGTACTGGTCCTGCGCCTCCACCGGGAACTGCTGGCCCGGATAGGGCGTCGGATATTTGGCCCCGATCAGGAAATTCGGATAGGCGCGCTCGCGCGTGGTGAGCGGCACCGAGGGCAGCAAGGCAGGATTGGATTGCGCCTTGGCACGATTGATCGCGGTCGGATCGAAGCCCGAACGCCCGCGGCCCGCATGATCCACCACATAGACCGGAAAGCCCTTGCGGGCGAAATAGGTGGCCCAGCCTTCGCGTCCATCGGGCGTGGTCTCGTAGGTGACCCCGGTGTGACCCGATCCATGCACCATGATGATCGGCGGTCCCGCCACGGTCTTGGGAATCCGGTACTGCACATACATCTGGCCGATGGTGATCTGCCCGGGCGTCGCCGCGCCGGTGGCGGGCGTATCGGGAAAATCGGTGGTCGTGGTCTGGGCGTTGACGAAGAACACGCCTTCGTCCTGCAGCTCCAGCGGCCCGCCGAGCGATCCGGCCGC
>DASXXS010000233.1:0-2178 GCA_036502925.1 Xanthobacteraceae bacterium | reverse complement strand
AACTTGGATTCCGGTCTTTCGGCCCGAAAAGAACTCGCCCTTGAACTCCACTATAGTGGCGATACAAACGACTCCGCCTCGATGAATATTTGGCTGCACAAGCAGGTCATGCTCCAGCTTGCCGAGAACGGTGGTAAGGTTCCGGACAGTCTCAAATCTTAGTGCGGCTCAGCGGCCTTCGGAGTCTCCCCACCGCGTAAATGTAAACTGGTTCCCGCGGCGGATAGCGCCGGGACCCCTAACCTCGCCGTGACGAGGGCGGCGGGCTACGAACGAACCCTCTGCACAAAAAACCGCTTTTTTCGGGCCGCTTAATGCGCTTTCAACGCGGCCAACCGCTCGCTCAAGCTCTGCGGCGCGGTTGGCTTGCCGGCGGCAGCGGCCAGCGCGGCCGCGATGTTGGGGTCGTCCTGCTCCGGTCTTGTTGGACGCAGCAGCCGCGCTTTGCTCATTTGCGCGTCGGCCGAGGCGAGATCCTTTGACGCAGCGTCCTGCATTGCCTTGAGGGCGACCGTCAGGCTGCTTGTCTGACTGGCCAACCCCGCCGCGCGGCGCGCCGCTTCCGCTTGCCGATCGGCCTGCTCGCGCTGCTGCGACGCCCGCGCCATGTCGCGCTGCGCACGCTCCAGCTCGGAGCGTGCCGATTTCAGCTTGCCGCCGGCCTCAGCGTAGGTCTGCTCGAGCATCGTCAGATACTCCTTGGCATCCACCTCGTCCCGCTTCTCGCGCTCGATCTCGGGGGTCATCTGCTCGAGCATCGACACCAGCGTTTCGAGGCTCTTTTCCAGCGCCCCCTTGCGCGCCGGATCGCTTTCGCCATCCGATTGCCGCTGCAGCTGCTCCGCCGCCGCCATCCGTTGCTGCGACAGCGCTTGAATGGCGTCGGCCTCGCGCTTCTCCTTGTCGTAGCTCTGCCGCGCCAGCGCGACCTCGCGGCCGAGCTCATCCAATCGCTGCTCCATCGTCCGCAACTCCGCCTCGCTGGCCGATTTCGGGTCCCAACGCACCAGCGCCTCGATCCCGGCCGCGGCCGCCTTATCCATCTTTACACCCGCCAGATTCTTCAGAAATGCCAACATCTCGATCCCTCCTCCGCCAAGTCAGTTCGGCACCATCGCCGCCGCATTCAGCAGCGCTACCGCAATCTGGGCGCCGGCCAAGGTGATTGCAGCGGCAACGTTGCCGCCCTCGATCATGCCGCGGAAATTGCGCATGCCCAGCGCCACGACACCAAGCGTCAGTAGCTGCAGGACCAACGCTACCACACCCCAGACGAGTATATCCACCAACGTACCGCTGGTCGCCAGCATCGCCGCCAGTGGGATCGCCAGCGCGACAATCGCACCGGCCAGCATTGTGCCGGCCGCGGCATTACCGCCCGCCACCATCTCGCCCTCGTGGAAAGGTGTCAGCCTGATGTAAATCGCCACGCCTACCGCCAACAACACCGCGCAGGCGACGACCTGCACGATCAACATTGGCAGTCCATGGCCGAGGGCGTCGAGAATGGCGGCGAGCGATCCGGGCTGCGGAGGGTTCATCGGGTTTCCCTTCCGGGGGTTTCTGTTCAGCCGGTGAGTGATACGGCGGGAAGCGTCAGCGCCGCGGGATTGATATCGATCCCGGCATGCACCTCAATCCACGCCTCGTCACCCTGCTCGACGGCGCAGACCAGCACGTACTCCACCCCCGGCGCGGGTGACGCGGCGCCAGTGTGGGCGCCGTACAGCATGGCCTGGAGCTTCCGCTGCATCGTGCCGCCCAAATCCTGCACCGTCTCGACTTGCTGGCGCGGCGGTACGCGCCCGCCGCCCGGCGTCCAGATGCGGTCGTACGACTTCCTGTCCTTGGTCTCAAACTGCGGCCAGCCGATCATCCCTTCGGCCGGGTCCAGCCAGAATCCCCACTCATCCCGGCTGGCCGGGGTGATCTGATCGAGCAGCGTGAAATAGCGGCACTCGTCGGGCGTGCCGTCCGGCCCGAGATGCAGCATGAAGAACGCCTCGCGCCCCGGCAGATAGAGCCGGTGCAGCGATACCGCGCCGTCCATAATCAGCCCCAACGCCTCCACACTGATCATCCCACCTGCTTCCGGTGGCCTGACCTTGGTCATGCCGGCGGCGAGCAGGAAAGGTGATGGGTCTATGGGGATCGTCATGCCGACACGGAATCGGCTCG
>DASXXS010000232.1:0-17920 GCA_036502925.1 Xanthobacteraceae bacterium | reverse complement strand
GTGCCAGCGCATGCCCCAGGCGAGCCGGCCCAGGAGCACGCCAATCCGGTCCTCCGCCTTCACCATGCCGCGATAATTGCCGAGATTGTGCATCCCGGTTTCGGGATCCTTGGTCACCCAATGGCCGGCCGTCGTGTAGGGAGCGTTATCGAATCCCGGCGTCGATATGGGGATCGGAAGCCGGCCGAGACCGTGGCCGGCGCGCGTGAGCTCATCGCCGCTGATCACCACCTCCTGGCAGGGTGCATTGCCCACCACGACCGGCGCGATCTGATGCGCCAGGGCGTTGCGCCAGACGTCCTCGATCTGGTCGAGCTCGCAGCCCATGCCGAGCGCATAGATGTCGGCCGAGCCGGCGAGCGCGCCGACCAGCACCGGGATGTCGTAGCGGCGGCCGCTGCCGTCGACCACGTTCTCGAACAGGAAGGCCTTGCGCCGGCTCTCCGGCAGCCCGCGAAACTGCAGCCGGACGAGGGGATGCAGCTCGGTATCCTTGTTGACCGGGCTGGTGATGCGAACCAGCTTGCCGGCTTTCTCGAGCCCCTCGACATATTTGCCCAGCGTGGGCCAGTACGCGGTCATCAAGTCCTCCCCGGATGTTGTCGGCCTGTCGCTTGGCGCTGGCAGCCTTATAGGGTGGTCTGCTTCTCCGATAAAGCCGTCCTGCCATCGGGCACTCGGTGCACCGGCATCAGCGCGGTCTGCCTCCGCGTTCCATTATGGAGCTGAACATTACGGATGTGACCGCGTCTCTGCCGGAGCACGCAACGATTGGGAGCGCGCGGCGCTTCTACTCCACCACGCCCCGAGCGCGGAACGCCGCGATTTCGGTCTTGCTGAATCCGAACTCGGTGAGTACTTCGTCGGTGTGCTCGGCGAATTCCGGCGTGCGCATCACCAATGCGCTTGGCGTGCGGCTGAGCCGGAAGGGTTGGCGGGGGAGGGTGATCTCTCCCCCGTCGGCCGCAGTTACGGTTTGGCCGAGCTTAAGGTGCTCCGCCTGTGGATCGTCGAAAGCTTCCTTGATCGAATAGATCGGACCGCACGGAACCTGCGCTTCCTCGAGCTTGCACATCAGCGTGGCGGTGTCCATCTCGATCGTGATGCTTTGGATCAAGCCGTTGATCTGCGCCCTGCGCTTGCGGCGCGTCTCGCGGGTGGCGAAATCGGGATGATCGATCAGGTCCTCCCGGTCGAGCGCCTTGCAGAGCCGGCCCCACATCGAGGGCACCGGCGCGATGTTCACGTAGCCGTCCTTGGTCTTGTAGACGTTGGTCGGCACGCCGGTCGGATGCTCGTTGCCGACCTGCTTGGCTACGACGCCGTCCACCAGATAGCGCGCGGCCTGCAGATCGAGCGTGAAGATTTGCGATTCAAGCAGCGAGGCCTGCACCCATTGCCCCTGGTTCGAGGTCGCGCGCTCGACCAGGGCGACCAGAATCCCGAGCGCAGCGTGCAGTCCGGTCACGATGTCGGCGATGGGAATCCCGACCCGCATCGGCCCGCGGCCAGGCTCGCCGGTGATCGTCATCAGCCCGCTCATGCCTTGCACGATCTGGTCGACCCCGGGCCGCGCCTTGTAGGGACCGTCCTGGCCGAAGGCCGAGATGCTGGCATAGACCAGGCGCGGATTGACGGCTTTGAGCGTTGCATAATCGAAGCCGAGCCGGTCCTTCACGTCGGGACGGAAGTTCTCGACCAACACATCCGCCTGCTTGGCCAGGCGATGGAGGATAGCGCGTCCTTCCGGTTCGCGCAGATTGAGCGCCATGCCGCGCTTGTTGCGGTGCTTGTTCTGGAAATCGGCCTCGTGGCGGCCGGCAATATCGGCCGGATCGCCCGGGCGCTCGATCCGGATGACATTGGCGCCCCAGTCCGCGAGCTGCCGCACGCAGACCGGGCCGGCGCGGGCATGGGTCAGATCCAGGACGACGAGATCCTGCAAGGCGCGCGAGGCCGGCTGGTGGGGCATCTATGATTGCCTCAATTGCGAACGCCAAACCCTGATTGTCATGCCCCGCGCAGGCAGGGCACCCAGTAACCACGGAATTCGATTTGTTGCGAGGGCGTGTCCCATGACGAGTGCGGTGATTACTGGGTTGCCCGCATCCGCGGGCGAAGACGGGAAGGTGTCTGCCTCATTCGGCGATGATCATTCTGGCGCGTTCGGCCAGGTTCTTCGGCGTTGCGAGGACTCTTTCCACCGTGGCTTGGAGCGCCAGACCGTAGATCGGATTGATCTCGATTCGTGCAGCCGCCGCGGCGTCGATGAAGGCGGGGTCCTTGATCGTGGCATCGAACGCGTCGCGCAAAGCCTGCACGCGCTCGCTCGGGACATTGGGCGAGGTCGCCATGGGCTTGCCAAGCGCATCGCCGGAAACGATCAGTTGAATGACGCTCCGGTCGTTCTCGTTACGGGCAAGCTCCTGGACCGAGGGTACATCCGCAAGGTCTTTCGACTTCGGTTCGGTCTGAACCAGGACCTTGATCTTTCTTTCCTGCACCCATGCCGGATTGAACGATTTCCAGCTGTCCCAGGAATTGGTGACCCCTTCGACCTCGCCGCGCTCCATGGCGACCGTCATGGTGCTGTTGCCCTGATAGCCCGACACGATCTTGAAGCGGGTGCCCACGAGCTCGTTGAGCATGCGCGGGAACGTGTAGGTGATGGCGCCCTTGTTGGAGGCGGCCACGACGATTTCCTTCTTGCGCGCGTCGTCGATGGTCTGCACGCCGGCCGTATGCCAGACCGCCAGCGTCACCGGGCTCGTGCTCATCGAGCCGAGCCAGAAGAACCTGTTGGCATCGTATTGAACGCCCTCGGTGCCGACCGCTTGCGCCGCGACGAGGGTATCGGGGAACATTCCGAGCGCGGTGCCGTCCTGAGGCGCGATGGCGTACAGATAATTGGCCATCTTGATGCCGCCCGCGCCGACCATGTTCTGCGGCACCAGAACCGGATTGCCCGGGATATGGCCGCGCATGAAACGGGCGAGCAGGCGCGCCTCGAAATCGTAGCCGCCGCCGACATTGACCCCGATCAGGACATTGATCGTCTTGCCCCGGTAGAAGTCGGCCACGCCGTCGGCTTGCGCTGGCAAAGCGGCGAGCAGAGCAACAAGCAGCGAGACAATGCCGCAAGCGTAGGGTGGGCAAAGGCGCCGTTGGCGCCGTGCCCACGCAATTCGCGGTTGTCGCACGCCTGATTGCCCGAACATGCTCGCCTCCGCGTGGGCAACGGCAAAGCGCCGTTGCCCACCCTACTGCAGCACCTGATTTTAGAGTAACAATCGCGCGAGAGAAGGGCTCAACAACCAGAAGCCCAAGGTGTCGGGGAGACTGGCATGGATTTCGAATTGCCCGAGGACGTGCGCCTCCTGCGGGAAACGGTGCGCAAATATGTCGATCGCGAATTGATCCCGATCGAGATGCACAGCATGGAGGGGCCCGAGCTCAAGCCGGAAATCAAGACCATGCTGGAGGCCAAGGCGCGCGAATTGGGCCTTTGGCAGCTCGATACGCCGGCCGAGTTCGGCGGCCAGGGCCTGAGCCTGCTGGCGCTCGCGGTGGTGTGGGAGGAAATCTCGCGCTCGATCGCGCTGCCCAATCGCGGCGACGGCGTTTTCGGGCCCTCGCCGCGGCCGATTCTCCTGCGGCTCCCCGACCAGATGAAGCAGCGCTACCTCCACCCGCTGCTGCGCGGCGAGAAATCCGCCGCCTTCGCCCAGACCGAGCCCGACGCCGGCAGCGATCCCGGCCGCATGCGCACCCGCGCGGTCCGGCGGGGCGATCACTATGTCATCAACGGCTACAAGCGCTTCATCTCGCACGCCAAGGGCGCCGACTTCCTGCAGCTGGTGGCGGCGACCGATCCCGAGAAAGGATCGCGCGGCGGCTTGAGCGTCTTCATCGTCGACATGGACACGCCCGGACTTTCGCTTGTGCGGGAGACGCGCCACATGATGGGCGACGTGACCTATGAGATCGCGCTCGACGACGTCAAGGTGCCGGTCGAGAATCTGGTCGGCAACGAAGGCGACGGAATGCGCGAGGCGCAATCCTGGATTTCGCGCAATCGCGTGCACCAGGCGTCGCACGGGCTGGGCGTGGCGCAGCGCTGCCTCGAGATGATCGGCAAATACGCGCAGCAACGCACGACGTTCGGCGAGCCGCTCGCCCGCCGGCAAGCCGTCCAATTCGCGGTCGCCGACCTTTATACGAGATATCAGACCGGCCAGCTCCTCACCCATCGGACGGCCTGGAAGGTCGACAAGGGCATCGCCAGCCGGCACGATGCCTATATGGCCAAGATCCACTGCACCGAGCTGGGCTTCGAGGCCGCCGATCGCTGCATGCAGTTTCACGGCGCCAGCGGGCTATCGACCGAGATGCCGATCGAGGCGATGTGGCGGCGCTCGCGCAGCTACCTGATCACCGGCGGGCCAGCCGAGATCATGCGCGCCACCCTTGCCCGCGAAGTGTTCAAAATCTATCAGTGACGCATGGACCTCGATCTCAAGGGCAAGACCGCCTTGATCACCGGCGCCTCCAAGGGCATCGGCCATGTCATCGCCGAGACCATGGCGGCGGAGGGCTGCAACCTGCATATCGCGGCGCGCGACGAAGCCGCGATGGGCAAGCTCGCCGCGCGGCTTGCGCGCGATCACGGCGTCACGGTGACGGTCCACCGCAGCGATCTCGGCTGCACCACCGACGTTAAGGCACTGGGCGAGGCGTGCGCCGACGTCGACATTCTCGTCAACAACGCCGGCGACATTCCGCCCGGCACGCTCGAGGAGATCGACGGCGAGACCTGGCGCAAGGCTTGGGACGTCAAGGTCTATGGCTACGTCGATCTCACGCGCATCATCTATCCGCGCATGTGCGCGCGCAAAAGCGGCGTCATCATCAACATCGTCGGGGCCGCGGCGCGCATGCCGAACCATCGCTACATCGCCGGCTGCATGGCCAACATCGCGCTCAACATGTTTACCCAGTGCCTTGGCGGCGAGAGCATGCGGCACAAGGTGCGCGTGGTCGCCATCAACCCGGGCCCGACGGTGCCCGGCCGCCACCTCCCGCATGTGATGGCGCGCGCGAAACGTCTGCTTGGCGACGAGAACCGCTGGCCGGAGCTGCACGCGAAATTTCCCTCGGGCCGCGCCGGCAAGGCATCGGAGATTGCCGAGGCGGTCGTGTTCCTCGCCTCCGAGCGCGCCGGCTTCATCAGCGGCGCCACGATCGAGGTCGATGGCGGCCATTCGGTCCACCGCCCGGGCACATGAGGCGTGGCTCATGAATCTGTGCCGGGCAACCTCGATCAAGCAACGCATGGCTTGCGTTCTGCGATGTCGTCGCACATTCCTTTACGGGAGTGATATGCGGACCTTGCTCGCGCTCGGGCTGAGCTTGCTGATCGCGCCGGCGGGCACGGCGCGGGCGAATGATTTCTACGCCGGCAAGACCATCAGCATCTATATCGGAACCGGCGAAGGGCCGGGCGCCCTGTCGGCCTATCCGCGCGCCATCGCCCAGGTCGTCGCCAAATATATTCCGGGCAATCCGGCGATCGTGGTTCGCAACATGCCGGGCGCCGGCGGGATCAAGGCGGCCAATTTCATCTACGGCATTGCGCCCCAGGACGGCACCGCCTGGGGCTTCATCACCCGTGGATTCGTCCGCGCCCCCATGCTGGCGACCCCGCAGGCCCAGTTCGATCCGACCCGATATCACTGGATCGGCACGCCCTCGCAGGAGACCAGCGTGGCCGCTGTCTGGGCAGCCGCCACGGCGGTCCGCAGCCTCGCCGATGCCATGACGCAGGACGTGGTCTTCGGCGGCACTTCGCTGGCCACCGATACCGGCCTGTTTCCGACCATCCTCAACCGCCTCATCGGCACCCGGTTCAAGGTCATCGTCGGCTACAAGAGCAGCACCGACGTCGATCTGGCGATGGAGCGGGGCGAGGTGCAGGGCAAGATCTGGACCTGGGGCTCGCTCAAGAGCGGAAACACGGCCAATTGGGTCGATGAGAAGAAGGTGGCTATGCTCGCGCAATTCGGCCTGCAGAAAGCCAGGGACTTGCCCCACCTGCCGCTGGCGCTGGATTTCGCGAAAACGCCCGAGGACCGTCAGGTCATGGAATTGATTTTCTCGCCGCTCGCGCTCGGCTATCCCTCGTTCATGGGTCCTGGCGTTCCGCCCGAGCGGGTGGAGATCATGCGCCGGGCGTTCGACCGCACCATGCAGGATCCCGAATTCATCGATCTGATGCGGCAGCAGAATCTCGTGCTCGATCCGGCCGCCGGAGAAGACCTGCAGGCGATCGTGCAGCGGCTCTATCAAATGCCCCAATCGGTGATCGAGCGGGCGCGCAAATATCTTCCGCCGTCTTGAGCGTGGTCGAAGGACAACCCCGATGAGCGCCAGTGATGCAACCGACGCCCCGCCGCAAACAGAGCCGGCGCTGCGCGCCATCGCGATGCCGGCGGATGCCAATCCGGCCGGAGACATATTCGGCGGCTGGCTGTTGTCACAGATGGATCTGGCCGGCAGCACGGTCGCGACCCGCCGCGCCAAGGGCCGGGTCGTCACGGTCGCGATCACCGCCATGACGTTTCACCGTCCGGTCTTCGTCGGCGACGAGGTCAGCTGCTATGTGGAGATCGTCAAGATCGGTACCACCTCGATGACGGTGAAGGTCGAGAGCTGGGCCCGGCGCGGCCGCGGCGAAGAGCGCATCGAGGTGACCGAGGGGCTCTTCACCTATGTGGCGGTGGACTCCGAGCGCCGGCCGTGCCCGATACCGCCGGCTGCGTGAGGATGAAGCGTAAAGCGGATTCCGGTCGATTTGATTCAGCGTTCGCACCAACCGACGCCCTCGCCGCGGGCTTGGCCCGCGGGTCCATTCCCTTCGCACAGAGCCTTTTGCGAAGGAGCCCCGGCAATGAGGCGGAGGTAAATCAATCTCACCGGAATCTGCGCTAAGTCATTGCCGAATGGGCGAATCTCTCCTTGATTAGAACCTGTCCAGCGATTCGATTCCGGCCTAGGATCACCCGTCACGGGATTCCCCCATCGTGAACCCAGCCTGCCGGCGTTGCATTTCATTCTGATCGTCCACAATTGATCGGCAAGCACTTGTTCATCATGGAACGATAGTGATGAACCTGAGCATCGTCGGCTCGAACCTGAGCGCAACGGCACCGGCATCCCCATGAACCAATCCTTTTTTCGCCGTGACTGGCTGTCCCGGCCGATCTTCCGGTGGGCCCGCAAGGTCCTGCCCGCCCTGTCGGCGACCGAGCGGGAGGCGATCGAGGCCGGTGATGTCTGGTGGGATGCCGACCTGTTTTCGGGCGATCCCGACTGGGGCAAGCTTATGGCCACGCCGCCGGCGCAGCTGTCGGCGGAAGAGCAGGCGTTCCTCGACGGACCGGTCGAGGAGCTGTGCGGGATGCTCAACGATTGGACCATCACCTGGGAGCTGCGCGACCTGCCGCCCGCCGTCTGGGACTTTCTCAAGACCCATAAGTTCTTCGCGATGATCATCCCCAAGGCCTATGGGGGCCTCGGATTTTCCGCCTATGCGCATTCGGAGGTCATTCGCAAGCTTTCAACCCGCTCGACCTCGGTCGCGGTGACCGCGATGGTCCCGAACTCGCTCGGCCCGGGCGAGCTCCTGCTGCAGTTCGGCACCAAGGCGCAGCAGGATTACTGGCTGCCCCGTCTCGCCGACGCGCGCGAAATCCCCTGCTTCGGATTGACCAGCCCGGAAGCCGGGTCGGATGCGGCGTCCATGGTGGATTCGGGCATCGTGTGCCGCGGCACTTATGAAGGTCGCGAGCTCATCGGTATAAGGCTCAACTGGCACAAGCGCTACATCACTCTCGGACCCATCGCGACCATGCTGGGCCTCGCCTTCAAGCTCTACGATCCTGATCACCTGATCGGCACGCGCGACGAGATCGGCATCACGGTCGCGCTGGTGCCGACCAACCTGCCGGGCGTGGAGATCGGCCGCCGCCATCTCCCCGCATTCCATGTCTTCCAGAACGGTCCCAACTGGGGCCGCGACGTGTTCATCCCGATGGATCATGTTATCGGCGGCGTCGAGCAGGTCGGCAAGGGCTGGAAAATGCTGATGAGCGCGCTGGCGGCCGGGCGCGGCATTTCGCTGCCCTCGCTGTCCGCCGCCGGCGCCGCCTTCGCGGCTCATGTCACCGGCGCCTATGCCAGCATTCGCGAGCAGTTCCATGTTCCGATCGCGCGCTTCGAGGCGGTGCAGGAGCGGCTCGGCCGCCTGGCGGCCACCGCCTATCTGCTCGACGCCGCGCGCCGGCTGACCTGCGCGGCCATCGATCAGGGCCACAAGCCCGCGGTCATCACCGCCATCATGAAGGCGCAAGCCACCGAGCGGCTGCGCATCTCGGCCAATGACGCCATGGACGTTCACGGCGGCAAGGGCATCATGGAAGGCCCGCTGAACTACCTCGGCAATCTCTATCGCGCGGTGCCGATCGGCATCACGGTCGAGGGCGCCAATATCGTGACCCGCAGCCTGATCCAGTTCGGGCAGGGCGCGATCCGCAGCCATCCCTATATCCTCAAGGAGATGCTGGCGCTGGAGGAGAGCGATCCGGCGCGCGGCCTTGACGAGTTCGACCGCGCCTTCTGGGGCCATGTCGGCCACAGTACCCTCAATGCGCTGCGCGCCTGGGGCCGCGGCTGGACGCTCGGCTATGCTGCGCCGGCGCCGCCGGCGGGCGCGGCGACCGATTATTTCAGGCAGCTCGGCCGCTACTCGGCCGCCTTCGCGCTCGCGGTCGATATGGCGCTGCTGACGCTGGGCGGCAACCTCAAACGCCGCGAGATGATCTCCGCGCGCTTCGGCGACATTCTCTCCGAGCTCTATCTGTTGTCCGCGGTGCTCAAGCGATGGCATGACGAGGGCCGGCAGGAGGCCGACCTGCCGCTGGTGGACTGGTGCATGGCGCAGGGCTTCGCCACCATCGAGATGCGCTTCGATGAGATCCTGGCGAACTTTCCCAACCGGCCGGCCGCGTGGCTGCTGCGGTTCCTGCTGTTCCCGTTTGGCACGCGCACGCTTGGGCCGTCGGATGCGCTGACGCAGGCCTGCGCCGCCATCCTGCTGACGCCCTCGGCGGCGCGGGACCGGCTGACCGTCGACGTCTATCACGGCGCCGATGATGGCGGCGTGGGGCGGCTCGATCGCGCCTTTGCGCAGATCTCCGCCGTGCAGCCGCTGCGCGACCGGCTGCGGCAGGCGCACGTCCATGACGTCGCCGCCGCCCGGCAGCGCGGATTGATCAACGATGCCGAGGCGCATCAGCTCAAGGCCGTGCAACTGGCGATCGCGGCCGTGATCGCGGTCGACGATTTCGCCGCCGAAGAAATTTCCCCGCGCCGCGCCATTCGCGCGCAAGGAGACGTGTCATCACCAACAGCGACTCCGTTCCAGTCGAACGCCGCGGAGTAGAGGGCCGGCCGGTCTTCATCGTCGACGGCAGCCGGACCCCATTCCTCAAGGCGCGCGGACGACCCGGGCCGTTCACGCCGGTCGATCTGGCCGTCCAATGCGGCCGGCCGCTGCTGCTGCGCCAGCCGTTTCCGCCGGATGCCTTCGATCAGGTCATCCTCGGCTGCGTCAGCGTAATTGCCGACGAGATGAATCCCGCGCGCGTGGCGGCGCTCCGCCTCCGCATGGGCGAGGCGATGACCGCGTTCACGGTGCAGATCAATTGCGGCTCGGGGATGCAGTCGATCGACACCGCCTACCGCTATATTCAGCAGGGCGTTGCCGATCTGGTGCTGGCCGGCGGCGCCGAGTCGCTCAGCCATTCGCCGCTGGTGTATCGCCGCAGCGCGGTCGAATGGTATGCCGCGCTCGGCGGCGCGCGCGACCTTTGGGCGCGGCTCAAGGCCATCGCGGCGTTCCGTCCCTCCATGTTCAAGCCCATCATCGGGCTGGAGCGCGGCCTCACCGATCCCATCGTCGAGCTCAATATGGGGCAGACCGCGGAGGTGCTCGCGCATGTCTTCAATGTTTCGCGCCGCGATGCCGATCAATATGCGGTCGAGAGCCAGCTCAAGCTCGCGCGCGCGCAAGCCGGCGGATTTTTCGAGGGCGAGCTCGAGCCGGCGTTCGGCCGCAACGGCAAGCTCTACGATCTCGACGACGGGGTGCGGCCGGACACGTCCGTGGAGGCGCTGGCCAAGCTGCGGCCCGCGTTCGAGCGGCCATGGGGCAAGGTGACACCCGGAAACAGCTCGCAGATCACCGACGGCGCGTCCTGGGTCATCCTCGCCTCCGAGCAGGCGGTCAAGCAACATGGCCTCAAGCCGCGCGCCGTCATCGTCGACAGCGAGTGGTCGGCGCTCGATCCCTCCATCATGGGATTGGGTCCGGTGCTGTGCTCGACCGCGCTGCTCAAGCGGCACGGGCTGGGCCTGGCCGATGTGGATCTGTGGGAGCTCAACGAGGCCTTCGCGGCGCAGGTTCTGGCTTGCCTGGCGGCTTGGCTGGACGAGGTGTTCTGTCGCGATGTGCTGCATCTTCCCGGGCCGGCCGGCGCTATCGATCGCGGCAAGCTCAACGTGGACGGCGGCGCGATCGGGCTCGGGCATCCGGTCGGCGCCAGCGGCAACCGGATCGTTCTTCATCTGGTCAATGCGATGAAGCGGCTCGGCATGAAGCGCGGGATCGCCACCGAATGCATCGGCGGCGGGCAGGGCGGCGCCATGTTGATCGAGACGGTGTAGGAGCGGCTATGGCGGAGCGCGTGTGGAAGATTCTCGAGCCGCGCAACCTGGAGCTCGGGCCGCTGTCGCGGCCGGGCGGCGGCCAGGATGCGGGCCCTTGGCGGCATTGGAAGCTGCAGCGGGACGAGGACGACGTCCTCTGGCTCGTGCTCGACAAGAGCGGCGCCAGCGCCAACATCCTCTCGCAGGATGTGCTGGTCGAATTCGATGACGTGCTCGGCAAGATCGAGAACGAAACCGCCAAGGGGCTGGTGCTGCGCTCGTCCAAGCCGGCCGGCTTCATCGCCGGCGCCGATGTGGGCGAGCTGCGCGACGTCAAGAGCGCCGCCGACATGGAGGCGCGCCTGACGGGCGCTCATGCGCTGACCGACAGATTGGATCGGCTCAAGCTTCCGACCATTGCGGTGATCCACGGCTACTGCCTGGGTGGCGGGCTCGAGGTCGCGCTCGCCTGCGATTACCGGATCGCGATCGAGAATGCGAGCCTCGGATTTCCTGAAGTGTTGCTCGGCCTGCATCCCGGCCTCGGCGGGACGGTGCGGACACCGCGTCTCATCAATCCGATCGAGGCCATGACCATGATGCTGACCGGCCGCTCGGTCCGCGCCGGCCGTGCGAAGTCGCTCGGCCTGGTCGATGCGGTGACGCAGGAGCGCCATGTCCGCGCCGCCGTCAGATCGGCGGTCGCGGGCGAATTGAAGACGTCTCGATCGAAGCTCCTGGTGTCCGTGTTCAAGCTTGCTCCCGCCCGCAGGCTCGCCGGCAAGCGCATGCGCGCGCAAGCCGTCAGCAAAGCGCCGCCGGAGCACTATCCCGCCCCCTATGCGCTGATCGACGCCTGGGAAGCTCATGGCGGCGATGCGCAAGCCATGCAGAAGGCGGAGATCGCGTCATTTTCGCAGCTCGTCGTCGGCACCACTGCGCGCAACCTGATCCGGGTGTTCGGGCTGCGGGAAAAGCTGAAATCGCTCACCGACGGCAAATGGACGGGGCAGCGCGTGCACGTCATCGGCGCGGGCGCCATGGGGGGCGATATCGCGGCCTGGTGCGCGTGGCGCGGATTCAACGTGACCTTGGCCGACATGAAGCCGGAGCCGCTCGCCGGCGCGGTCGGTCGCGCGGCCAAATTATTCGACCGGATTTCCCACCGGCGCATCGACGCGCGCGACGCGCTCGATCGCCTGATGCCGGATCTCAAGGGCGAGGGCGTAGGCTCGGCCGATCTCGTGATCGAAGCCGTGCCGGAAGTGCTGGACCTCAAGCGCAAGGTTTATGCGGGCGTCGAGCGCAGAATGCGACAGGACGCCATCCTGGCCACCAATACGTCGAGCATTCCGCTCGAACAGCTGTGCGAGGGATTGCGGCGGCCCGAACGGCTGGTCGGCCTGCATTTTTTCAATCCGGTATCGCGCATGCAGCTGGTCGAGGTGATCAGCCACGACAAGGTTTCGGCGGAGGTGCTGCAGGCCGCGCGCGCCTTTCTGGGCCGCATCGACCGGCTGCCGGCCCCGGTCAAGAGCGCGCCGGGATTCCTGGTGAACCGGGCGCTGACGCCCTACCTGCTCGAAGCCATGGTTTTGTTCGGCGAAGGCGTCAAGCGCGAGACCATCGATGCGGCCGCGGTGAGCTTCGGCATGCCGGTCGGACCGATCGAGCTGGCCGACGAGGTCGGCCTCGACATCTGCATGCATGTCGCCGAGACGCTCAGGGCCAATCTCGATCGCAAGATGCCCGACACTCCCAATTGGCTGCGCGACAAGGTCGCCAAGGGCGAGCTTGGCCGCAAGACCGGCAAGGGTCTTTATGACTGGAAGGACGGCAAGCCTGTGAAGGACGCCGAGGTCGCGGCTCCCACCGGCGAGATGACCAACCGCCTCATCCTGCCGATGCTCGATGTCTGCGTCGCGTGCCTGCGCGAGGGGGTGGTGGCGGACGAGGACACGATCGATGGCGCCATGATTTTCGCCACCGGTTTTGCGCCGTTCCGCGGCGGGCCGCTGCACTATGCCAGGTCGCACGGGGTGGCGGACATCTGCGCCACGCTGGTGCGGCTGTCGCAACGTTACGGCGAGCGCTTCTGGCCCGACGCGGGCTGGAACAAGCTCGCTTGAATCATCGGGCATGAAGCTTTCGGAAAACGGGCCGGAGCACTTCGATTCCGCCGATCGCCTTGGCGATGCGATCATCGAGCGGGTCGGCAGGAACATCGTGCTGGCCTTGCCGCTCGGGCTCGGCAAAGCCAATCACCTGGCCAACGTCCTGTTTGCGCGCGCGGCAGCGGATCCCTCGATCAAGCTGCGGATTTTCACCGCCCTGACGCTGGAAAAGCCGCGCCCGGCCTCGGAGCTGGAACGGCGTTTCATCGGTCCGATCGCGGAGCGATGCTTCGGCGGCTATCCTGATCTCGCCTATGCGGTGGCGTTGCGCAAAGGCCTGCCGCCGAATATCGAGGTCGACGAGTTCTTCTTTCAGGCCGGCACCCGGCTCAACATCCCGGCCGCGCAGCAAAGCTATATCTCGGCCAACTACACCCATGCCCTCGACGCCGTGCTGCAGCGCGGCGTCAACGTGGTCGGGCAGTTGGTGGCCAAGCGGGTCCGCGACGGCGCCACGCGTTATAGCCTGAGCTGCAATCCGGACATCACGCTCGACCTGCTGGCCAAACGGCAAAGCAAGGCCGTCGATTTCGTTTTCGTCGGGCAGGTCAACAGCGAGCTGCCGTTCATGCCGGGCGACGGCGACCTCGCCGCCGGCGCGTTCGACGCGATCCTCGACAGCCCGCAGACCGACTTCCCATTGTTCGCGCCCCCGCGCGAGCCGGTCGATCTCACCGAATATGCGGCCGGGCTGCGGGTCGCGGGCATCGTGGCTGACGGCGGAACGCTGCAACTCGGCATCGGGGCGCTCGGCGATGCGGTCGCGCAAGCGCTGATCCTGCGCCATCAGAAGAATGCCGGCTTTCGCCACCTCGTGAAGCGGCTCGATTTCTCCGCGACCGCGCCGCCGCAGCTGATCGAGGAGCAGCCGTTCAAGGCGGGTCTCTTTGGCGCAAGCGAGATGTTCGTGGAAGGCTTTCTCGAGCTGTTTCACGCCGGCATCCTGCGCCGCGAGGTCGGGGGCGAGCTGCTGCACGCGGCCTTTTTCGTAGGCTCGCGCGCGTTCTACCGCGCGCTGCGCGAGATGCCGCAAGCCGAGCTGCAAAAGTTCCGCATGATGGCGGTGTCCTATGTCAATGAAATCTACGGCGACGAAGTCGCCAAGCGGCGCGCCCGGATCAAGGCCCGGTTCGTCAACGGCGCCATGATGGCGACGCTGCTCGGCGCCGTGGTCTCCGACGGTCTCGAGAACGGCCAGGTCGTCAGCGGCGTGGGGGGACAATATAATTTCATCGCGCAAGGCTTCGCCCTGCAGGAGGCCCGATCCATCATCATGCTGCGGGCAACGCGCACAGCCAACCGACGCGTGAGCTCCAACATTCGTTGGCAATACGGGCACGCCACGATCCCGCGGCATTTGCGCGACATCGTGGTGACCGAATACGGCGTGGCGGATCTGCGCGGCAAGACCGATCGGGATGTGATCGCCGCCATGCTGGCGGTGGCGGATTCGCGCTTCCAGGATGAGCTGCTGCGCCAAGCCAAGGACGCTGGCAAGATCGAGAAGCGCTTCGAGCTTCCGCCCGCCCGGCGCGACAACAGCCCTGAGCGGATCGAGCGGGCCTTGGGGGCGGCGCGCGAAGAGGGTCTGTTGGCGCGATTTCCGTTCGAAACCGATTTCACGCCGATCGAGCAGCGGCTGCTGCCGGCGCTGGAAGCGCTCAAGTCGGCTTCGGCTGCGCCGCTTCGCCTCGCCAGAATCCTGGCACGTGGATTGAGCGCGAACGCGCCCTCGGCCGAGATCGGCGACTGCCTGGCGCGCATGGGGCTCGACCGTCCGTCGCGACTTGCCGAACGCGTCTACGCCGCCCTTCTGCGAGGCGCATTGCGGGACTGATCAGGCGCCGCGGCTAGCGCCGTGATTGTGACGCTTGTTTCGCACTTGTCCCGGCCTTGAGCCGGGACCGTTCCAGACTCCGAATTTGGAACCGTCCGGGACCAGCGGAGCACCGCTGCGCATAGCCCGCGAAGACGGGCGTGAACGCCCTTATGAGCCATAGCGCGTCGAAGACGCGCGTAAACGCGCTGATGGCGCGTCGAAGACGCGTCGAAGATGCGCGTAAACGCGCTGATGGCGCTGCAGCGCATCCGGGACGCAAGCGTTAGAGACAGCACACTGCGCGACCGCATCCGTCACATGGCGTAATCGGACGCCAGCGTTTCATCCTTTGCCTTATCGGCGATCGCGTTGAACACCGGGGTGAGCACCGCGGCCACGATCAGATTCACCACAAGTGTCGAGAGCGCGATATAGGACGGGAAGGTCCAGCCGCCGATCGCGAGCGGATACATTGCGGCGAAATTCACCGATGCGGCCATGATGGTTCCGAGCACCGTTCCGACCGCCCAGCCGATCAGCAGCGCCCAGGCGTTGAACCAGCGCGTATAGAGCCCGATGATGACGGCCGGCAGCGTCTGGATGATCCAGATTCCGCCGAGCAGTTGCAGCTGGATGGCGTATTGGGTCGGGACGAACAGAATAAAGACCAGCGCGCCGAGCTTGACGATCAGCGACACCCATTTGGCCATCTGCGATTCCTGCCGATCGGTGCATTGCGCGCGAAAGAACTCGCGATAGATATTGCGGGTGAAGAGGTTTGCGGCCGCAATCGACATGATGGCGGCCGGAACCAAGGCGCCGATGCCGATCGCCGCAAACGCGACACCCACGAACCACGACGGGAAGGTGTGAAGCAGAAGCGCCGGGACCGCGAAGTTGGCCTTGAATAGCGCAAAGCCCTGCGCGTATTCCGGCAGCTTGTCGACGCCGACCGCGATGGCCATGAAGCCGAGCAGCGCCAGCAGCCCGAGCATGAACGAGTAGGCCGGCAGCAGTGCGGCGTTGCGGCGGACCGCGTGGCTGCTGCTGGCGCTCAATATGCCGGTCAGCGAATGCGGATAGAGGAAGAGCGCCAGCGCCGATCCGAGCGCCAGCGTCGCGTAGGCCCCGTAGGCGCCCGTGGTGTTTCCCTGCGGCACCGCCAGCAGCAGCTTCTGCGCCGGCACCGCCGCGAAAATCTTGCCGAATCCGCCGAGCTCAATCGGGATCACGATGATGGCCGCAAAGGCGGTGATGTAGATCAGCAGATCCTTGACGATCGCGATCGCGGCCGGCGCCCGCAAGCCGCTTGAATAGGTGAACGCGGCCAGGATGACGAAAGCGATGATCAGCGGCACGTCGCCGACCCAGCCTTCGCCGACAAAACCCATGCCCCCGATCACCACCTGAAGCCCGACCAGCTGCAGCGCGATATAGGGCATGGTGGCCACGATGCCGGTGAGCGTCACCGCCAGCGCGAGCCAGCGGTTGCCGAAGCGGCCGCGCACGAAATCGGCCGCGGTGATGTATCCGTGCTTGTGCGACACGCTCCACAGGCGAGGAAAGACGATGAACAGGATCGGATAGATGATGATCGTATAGGGGACGGCGAAGAAGGCGAGCGCGCCAGTTCCGAACGCCAGCGCCGGCACCGCGATGAAAGTGTAGGCCGTGTAAAGATCGCCGCCGATCAGGAACCACGCGATGAGGGTGCCGAAGCGGCGGCCGCCGAGACCCCATTCATTCAGCAAATCCAGGTCGCCGCGCCGCCAATGCGCGGCCGCAAAGCCGAGCCAGGTTATGAATCCGAACAGGAGGACAAAGACGATGAGCGCAACCCAATTGATGTCCCGCATGGCACCGTCCCCCGGACCTGTCGATTACTGCTGCTGCGAGGCTTCGGTGATCCAATAAACGAAGGCCGTCACCGCGGCGCAAATGAAAACCAGGACCAGCTGAAACCAGTAAAAGAAGGGCAGGCCGATCCAGGTGGGTTCGACGGAGTTGTAGAACGGCACCCACAGCGCCGGCACGAACTGCGCCAACAGCAGCAGGTACCACCAGTTCCAGCCGTGATCCGGCTTTGTGCTCTGCATCGTTCCTCCTATGCGTTGCGATTGTTTTTTGCTCCGCCGATCATTTCTTCGTGCGACGAATGAGTCAAGCATCTATCCGCCGACGCTCCGCCCAGTTGGACGCGATCGGGTTTTCCCGGCCCGAGCAAGCGCTGGGCCGGGCGTCGCTGGGACGGTTGCGACCTGTTGGCGCGTCACAACGCAGCAGCCTCGAACTGGCATTGGCCCAAGGCTCATGGCATATTGGCCGCTGCCAGCAACACGTCGGACAGTCTAATCGGTCAGGTTTTTGGGGAGGCGGTGGCGCTTTGCGATTCTTGTTGACGTTAAGTCGGCTGATCGACCGGCTCAATGAGCGGGTCGGCCATATTGCCTATTGGATGGTGCTGGCCGCAGTGCTGGTGAGCTCTGGCAACGCCGTGGTGCGCTACGTCTTCGATTACAGCTCCAATGCCTGGCTTGAGCTGCAGTGGTATTTATATACGAGTTTCTTCCTGATCGGGGCCGGCTATACCCTTCTCAGGAACGAGCACGTCCGCATCGACATCATCAATAGCCGCTTATCGCCGCGCACCCGCGCCTGGATCGACCTGCTGGGCGGGCTCTTTTTTCTGCTTCCCATCGCGCTTCTCATCATGACGCTGGCCTGGCCGGTGTTTACCGAATCCTACGCGCTGCATGAGACCTCGCCCAGCGCCAACGGCCTCCTGCGCTGGCCCGTGAAGCTGATGATGCCGGTCGGGTTCTTCCTGCTCGCCCTGCAAGGCGTCTCCGAGATCATCAAGCGCGCGGCCTTTTTGATGAATCTCATCCCCGACCCGACGCCGCATCACGTTCATGGCGCGGATGAACTAACGCCGCACGACCTGGTAGAGAGGGATGGGCGATGAGCGCGTTTATCATCGCCAATATCGGGCCGCTGATGTTCGCGATGCTGATCATCCTGTTGATGATCGGCTATCCGGTGGCGTTCTCGCTCTCGGCCAATGGTCTCCTCTTCGGTGCCATCGCCATCCACTACGGCCTGTTGGGACCGGAGCTGATCCAGGCGCTGCCGCAGCGCGTCTTCGGCATCATGTCGAACGACA
>DASXXS010000231.1:0-6207 GCA_036502925.1 Xanthobacteraceae bacterium | reverse complement strand
CCAGAAATAAGATTTTGCAGATCGACCGGCACCACTTTGCCGATATCTTCTCCTGATCTGAATACCGATGGGCCAGAAAATAGAGGGCGTGTCTCGCCGTCGACATTTTTCATTTCTCTGGACCAGATCACGGCCCTGACTTCCCTTTCATGCTCGTAGGATCGCCTCTTGTAATTGATGTAGTTCAGCGAGTTTAGGTCGGGAATCATTGCCTGGCCCTCGGCGCTCACGGAATCTGACCCACCTGTGCTCATAACAATAGACCCTCGACGTTCGCGGGGGTGAGCAACTCTGCGATCACCCCCGACAATGCGTGGTGCAGGGGAAGCGGTGGAGGCGGAGAGGTTGTGACAGGGTGAGCCGTCGGCCAGAGCCTGCCGTCGAACCGTTGGTGGCGAACGGAGGCCGAGCGGCAAGCCCTGTCAAGGCCGTCAGCCGCCGCAGGCGGGGGCCGAAGGCCCGCCTTTACAGGGCTTGCCGCTCGGCCATACTCGACCGCTGAGGTCGACTGCGGGACGCCCAGCGGCTTTCGTGTGCGCTCCGATCGCGGCCGCGGATGGGGCGTCGGATTGCGGCCCTGCGAGCCGGCGTGCGGCGACGATTAGCTTGGTCGGTCGAGGGCCGCTACATCATTGCGCGGCAGCGGCGGGTCGCTTGGCGGCGGCAGCGCGGTGTGACGCGCGGGTTCGCGCCGTGGCGGCCGGCGCCGGCTCGGGGCTCCGCAGCGACGGACCGTCGATGCGGATGGTGATGCAGTGGTGCTGTAGGCGGTCGATGAGTGCATCGACGAGGGGCTTTTTCTGGAACAGATCGTACCACTCGGGCAGATCGAGATTGGTGGTGATAATGGTCGAGACCCGATTGTAGCGTTCATCCATCAGTCGGAAGAAGGCGTTGGCCTGCTCCGGCTTGAGGGTGAGATAGCCGATCTCGTCGATGACCAGAGGCTGATGCCGGCTCAGGCGCTTGAGCAGCCGCGCGGTGGAGCGATCGGCGAGCGAGGAATAGAGCTCGTCGAGCAGCGCCTGGGCATTGTAGAAGCGGCCGCGGTAGCCGTTGAGGCAGGCTTCGCGCAGGAGCCCGAGGGCGATACCGGTTTTGCCGGTGCCGGGCGGACCGATGAGCAGGATATTTTCGGCGCGGCACAGGAAGTCGAGGCCGGCCAGCGCGTTGATCTGCGCTTTGTTGATCCCCGACTGGCGATCGAACGGGAAGGTGTCGAGCGTCCACCGCCACGGCAGATGTGCTTGATCGAGGCGGTAGGCCAGGCTGCGCTGGCGGCGCGACGCCGCCTCGGCGGTGAGCAGCCGATGGAGCATCTCGGCGGCGGGTGTGGCGTCGCGCTCGGCACGTTCGATCTCAGCGTCGAGGGCTGCGGCCATGCCGTGGAAGCGCAGCTCGGCGAGCAGGGTTTGCAGCTGGTCACGCATCGTGGTCGCCGGTGCCATCGAGATCGAAGAAGTCGCCGGCGACCTGCCGCAGGATGAGCGTTTCCAGGCGGGCGAGGTCGAACAGGCCGAACTGCAGCGCCTGCTCGACGGCGGCGAGGAACGGGCCTGACGGATAGGTGCGCTTCATCTCGAGCAGGCGTCGTAGCGCCCGCAGGCCTCGGCCATGAGCGCGCTGCTTGAGCGCGGCGGCATACCGCTCGAGGCTTTCGTGATGGCCCTGCAGGAGCTTCTCCTCGAGAGCGGGACCACGGCTTGCCCGTGCGGGGGTGGGGTGGTGCTCTGCCCGGGTGTGGCGGGCATCATGCTGGCCGACGAGCCGGGGATGCGCGGCGATCTCGATGCCGCGCCGGCAGATGCGGATGTCGGCCGGATATTTGTAGACGGTGACCGATTGCCCGATGAAGCGCTCGGGGACGGAGTAGCGGTTGGTATCGACCGAGACATAGCCGGAGAGATCGACGACGCGTTCGAGCACGTCGTAGACCGGCGGCAGGGCGACGGGGAGCGGCCGCAAATGCGGCTTCTCGATCACATAGGCCGCCTCAGCCGACATGCCGAGCGCGCGCTTCTGCTTGGAGTTGGCGACGTCGCGGCACCAGGCCAGCGCCTGGTGGTTCAAGTCGGCGAAGTCGATGAAGCGGCGGGCCGGCAGGAAGTTGCCTTCCACATAGGAGAACGGCCGTTCGATCCGCCCTTTGCGATCGGGATGGCCGACCCGGTGAGCGCGGAAGCTGAAGCCGAGCGTGCGGGCAAAGGCCAGCATCTCGGGCGCGATGACGGCGTCCGCGCCGCCGCCGGCGGCAACCATGACGCTGGTGTTGTCGATGATGCAGACTGGGCAGGTGCCGTCCATGAAGTGCGCCGCATCGAGCAGGAAGTGCTTGGCCTCGAAGCGGGTGAAGCGCGGATAATATTGGATGAACAGCCGGCGCGAGAACGCCAGCACCAGCCCGGCGCATTGCGCCGTGACCGGCTTGCCCGCCATCACGAGGCGGTGTGGCGAGGTGTCGTGCTGCATCTCCTCGCCGGGAGCGAAGTGATACTCGCCGGCACGCCGCGGCGGATGGCGCAGCCCGGCGTCTCTGATCCAACGCGTCAAGGTGCTGTAGGGCACCTTCAGCTCACTCTCGTTGGCGAGCAGTTGCTGCACGCGCGCCACGTTGCCGTGGGCGCGCGCAAAGGCGTCCTCAAGCATGGCCGGCGGTGCTGCCGCGGCGGACGGCATCGCGGCGACGTCGCCTTCACGCAGGATGCGGCGCACCGTATTGCGCGACAGCTTGAGCAGACGGCTGATCTCGCGCAGGCTCCGGCCTTGCGCCTGCAGGGTTCGCACGCTGGTGCGGATCTCGGTGGGGATCATGCTCGGCATACCGTTCGATGTCGTTGCAAAGGGCGTCGAAGCTCGCCTGCAGGCGGGGCGCCGCGTTGATCACCGCCTCAGGCAACGGATGCAGCGTCGGCAGTCGCTTGCGCAGGCGTGCGATGATCACGTTGAGGCGCCGCAGATCGGCCTCGCATTCGCCCTCCGGACCGTCGCGCAATCGCTCGCTGGCGTCCTGCTCGGCGCTGTCCTGCTGCGCCTCGACGAACAGCTGCGGATGGCTGACCAGGCGTTCGCGGACCGCGCGGCTTGCCCCCTGGTAGTGCTCGAACCAGCAACGCAGTGCGCGCGTGGACAGTGGCGTCCCGCAGAGCGCCTGCAACAGTCGGTCGGCGTGCTCGGCGTTGGCGCGCGCCAACGGCGCCACCACCCGGACCGCCGCCCAACTCGACAGCCGCCCCGCGCGCACCGCCGCCAACGCCGCGTCGGGCAATGCCGAGAGCAGTTGCAGGCGCCGGTTGACCCAGCTGGCATCACGCCCGCAGCGGCGAGCGACCTCGTGCTGCGACAGCCCCAGGCCTTGCGTCAGCTCGCGCACCTGCAACGCCTCTTCGATCGCCGCGAACGGCCGGCCGTGCGCGCGCGCCAGCACGCCGAGCAGCGCCGCGCCCAGATCGCACGCCCAGCACTCGACCCGCACGGTGTCGCGGCCGAGCCGGCGCAGCGCCGCGACGCGCCGATAGCCGTCGATCAGCACCAGACGCTCGGTGCCGTCCCAGGCTTTGACCGGGGGATCGGCCACCGCAATGCACGGGACGATCTGCCCGCCCTGCTCGATCGAACGGGCGATCCGCTCCACCGCGCGCGGCTCCACCAGGCGGGCGCCAGCAAAACGCAGCTCCAGGCGATGCAGATCAAGATCGAGCCAGGGCGTGTCCATGCCGCCAAGGCTAGCAACGCCGCCTCCATGCGGCCATCACGTCCTCTCTTTGCAAACCTCCCCGACCTCTCCGTATGTCTTTGACACGACGGTGATTTCCACCATCCACGCGTCCATCTTGGCAAACGCCGCGGCGCTCGCCGGCACCAGCCGATAAGTGCCCGAAGCCACCGCATTATCCGGCCTCGACGCGTCCATCTTTGCAAACCTCGCCGCACGCCGAGCGCGCTGCCGCTGCCGGGCGGCGTCACGGTTACGCTCGCAGTATTGCGGGTGCCGGCGCCGGTAGTCCTGCCAGTAGTCGCGATGGCTCTGCGCCCACGCCCGCTGGGCCCGCGCCTGGTTCTCGCGATAGTCGGGGTCGCTTGCCCGTTTTGCCTGTTGCCAGCGCCGCAGGCGCTCGCTCTGGCAGGCGGCCGCACTGCAAAATTGTTGCTGGGGATTTTGCGCTCGCGGCCGGAACGCATGGCCGCAGCCAGCACATCGCCGGCTTTCCATCGACATATCTCCGCGCAGCTCACCTGCGCGGAGCGCCTCCGGGCGGTGCCGGCCCCCTACTACAACTCAGCGGCACGGCACTCACAACACCCAGACCACGGGCGCACAATCAACCTCTCCACAGTATCGCCGTCACGCCAACCCGCCGATCACCTCGTGGTGGGTCAATCCCCGTGAGCACAGGCGGGTCAATTCCGGTGAGCGCCAAGGGCGGCTGAAATGGGGGCGGCTTCATGATCTTCCCCTATTGGCACTGTCGTCAAAATATTAATTATACCGACGGTCGTTACGGGAAACAGGGGGAAACGCCAATGTCTGCCGTCATCCAATTGCGGGCGTCCCAGTCTGAAAAGCCGACAGTAAGCGGTCGCCGGAAGAAGAACGAGGCCTATCGCACCCGCGAGTACCTCACCGAGGCAGAGATTGAGCAGCTGCGCGAGGCGGCCGGCAAGTCGCGCAACCCGACGCGCGATCGTCTACTGATCCTGCTGGCCTTCCGCCATGCGCTGCGGGTCAGCGAGCTCGTCGACGTCAAGGTCGAGCAGATCGACTTGAAGGCCGCGACGATCCACGTCCGCAGGGCCAAGAACGGCACGCCCGGCATTCACGGGCTCAAAGGGGACGAGTTGCGGCTGATTCGGGCGCTGCTGCGCGAGCAGCCGAACAGCACGTTCCTGTTCCTGTCGGAGCGCAAGGCGCCGCTGTCCATCGATGGCGCGCAGAAGCTCATAGAACGGCTTGGCGAGGCCGCTGGCTTCGCATTCCCGATCCATGTCCACATGCTGCGCCACTCGGCCGGCTATGCGCTGGCGGGCCGCGGCGTCGATACGCGCACCCTGCAGGCCTTCATGGGCCATCGCTCGATCTCCAACACGGTGATTTACACGGCCGTGGCCGACAAGCGCGTCCGCAACATCTGGGCGAAGTAGCGGCTCAAGACTTCTGGCGCATGTGCTGCTGATCCTCCGCTGGTCCTCGGCTGGCCAGCTCGACCGCCTGGCGCTGGCTGGCCTGGTCCAGCCGCCCATGGGATCGAGGCCTCGCATAGGGGGGCTTGGGTGCCGGGTGGGGGCGGCTCGAGCCGCTTTCTGTGGACCGAACTATCCGTCTACCTACACGCGAGCCGCCGAAAACCTTGACCTTTGCTGACCACGTCGCCTGCGGCCAGAATGGCCCCCGCCGACTCAGCGGAGACCCGTGGCTCGCTTATTTGAGGGTGACCGGTCTACTTCCATGCGGTCGTCTTGGGCCGCCTTGGCATCGGCCCACAGCTCCGGTGGCAGGACGAGCCGGACTCCGGTCGCCTCGACCTTGGCCGCCTCGGCCCAGAGCTGGTCGCGGTCCTCGCGCAGGGCTTCAATGTCGATGGAGCCCACCTTGATGGGCCAGAACCGGCGATTGCCGGTCTGCGATCTCAGATAGGTGTCCTCGTTGGTCGTGCCGATGAAGATGCAGCGTCGTGGGGTATCGACTCGGTGCCGTTCATAGGCGCCGCGGGCGCGGTCATGCGTCCGGGTGATGAATGCCTTGACCTTCTCGATTTCCGCCTTCGGCATCCCGGCAAGCTCGGGGATTTCGTAGAGCCACACGCCGGCGACGAGCTCTTGCTGCTCCTTGTCCCGTTGGCCGAGGATTGTCTGGTCTGAAAAATTGTCATCGCCTGCGAGCACCAGGATGACGGTGCTTTTCATCCTGCCTTCCGGCCCCTCCAACACCATCATATGGTCGAACTTGGTGCCGGGCTTCCGCGCGCGTCGCACCGCGGCGACCAACACGAGCTTGCCGATCTCGCGATTTAGGGGAGTATCTTCGGCGCCCAGATAGTAACTCAGCCAAATCCCGAGGCGCGTGGTGCCGTCCCACACCAAGTTATCGATGTATTCTATGACTGGATCGAAGGGGTGCTCGATGCACAGTGAGATTGCGGCGTCATTCGTGTTGTCCTTGCCCGGATCGAAGCCGTACGCATCAATGATCGCCTGCCTCAATGCGTAGCA
>DASXXS010000230.1:0-30185 GCA_036502925.1 Xanthobacteraceae bacterium | reverse complement strand
GGCAGCGGGTTTTGCGGCCGATCACAAAGCGCAAGGCGACCGGCTCGACTTTGGCCCGCTGTTCAAGGCGTATCGGGATCAGTTTCCGTTCCTGGTCGGCGGCAGCGACGAAGATCCCTTTGAACACCGGCAGGTCGACCTCGCGCAAGAGCGGCTGGCAATGCTCGGCCTTGCGATCAAGCGTCTGCCCGGCGGTCACCTCACCACGCACGAGCAGCCGAAAGCCTTGGCCGCATTGATCACGGAATTCGAGCGAGGACTTGCAAAAACGCCAGAGCTGCAAGCAAAAACACGTGCTGCGAGCGCCGGCTAACACGGGACCGTGGCCAAGCGCCCGATCAACCTTCGCGAGCGGCGGTAGCCGATGGGGATAGGTGTCAAGGTCAACGATGATCGCGTCCGCGCTCCCGTTCCTCCTCGCCCAGGGGTTTTTACCCGCGCGCCGTCTGTCGTGCGGAGAACGGCAATTCCGCAATCCCCGCTCACGGGCCTTACGCTTTTGTAATGGCGGGAACGAGGGCCCGGCCAGGTTCGTTATGGTGGCAGGACGTCAAGCGCGTTTGGCGATCGGACGGTCGCCAACGCAAGCACATTGGAGAGATACATGCTGACCAGGATTGTTCTTGCGGTCGCCCTCGTCTTTGGCGCTGCGGCCGTTGCACAGGCCTCAAGCAGCAGGGACGATTACGGGGGAAACTCGGGCGGCTACCACATCGGCCCGTTTGGCCAATGGCTTGGCGGCCCGGCGTTCCGCCCATCCTACTGGGGCTACGGCTACCCCGGTGCCTACGCCTACGAGCCCAGGTATTACGAGCCCAGGTATCGTTATCGCCATTACTGGCGGTACGAGCGCTGAGGGATTCCTTTTCCTGAGGGGAATCGCGTTTGTGTCGACCTCTCTCCCGTTTCAGGAAGAGGTCGACACGCATTTGGGCGCATTCGTCGCGTGCGATGATCTCTGTCACTGGCAGCTTCCACGTCACCGCCGATGCGCTTGCGGCGCTCGTTCGCGCCGGCGAGGCGAAGGCGCTACGCGAGAAATACGGGATCGAGGGAGAAGCCACATGACCGCGTCGGGTCAGGTGCCGCGGTGCGTTCCCCGACCGTCCGGTGTTCCTCGGTAGCGGCCGCATCGCTGCACCGCCACGAACAGCGGGTCGGGGCCGTCAACAGACATCGCGCCGCAGTTCTTTTTGCCGACCATCAGCGGAATTGATAGTTCAGCCCGACGCGCCCGATGTTGTCCGTCAGATGATTGAGGTTGACTGTGATAGTGCCGCCCGCGGTTGTTATCGAGCGGGTGCCGGCTGAGTCCGAGCCGAAATCAACGTGGAGATATTCGGCTCTTACGCTCCAGGGGCCGGCAAATGCCCATTCCCATCCACCACCGACGGTCCATCCATCGGTGATGTTGTTATCATGCGTGCTCGCGTGGGTAACGCCGGCAACCAGCGTGTTGCTGTCGATGGACTCGCGACCATAGGCCCAGCCGCCGGTGAAGTAGAACAGCTGCCGATCCCAGGCATAACCCGCACGGCCGCGCACCGTGCCGAAATAGTCGAGCTTGTCACTTATGGTCTCACTGCCGATGGCGCTCACGAGCGGGTGACTAAGGGTGTCCTTTTGGCCGGACCCTTGAATGTCCGCCTCAAGCCCGAATACCCATGGACCATTTTGCCAATTGTATCCGATCTGGCCGCCGCCGATGACGCCCTCCGGCTTGACGTCATTAACTTCGGTAACGCCGGAGGCGGTGACAACGGTATGGCTGTGAGCGCCCCAACTGGCGCCGACATTGCCGCCGACATACCAGCCGGTCCAGCTATAGACCGGCGCGGGTGCAGGCGGGCGGGCTTTGACGGCCATATCGGCCGCAAAAGCGGGCGCTCCGATCAGGGCGGCGATGGCAGCGGTGCAAGTCGCGATTTTGTTCATAGCGATGCCCAAACGAAGCGATGCCCAAACGAATCATCGGCATCATAAACGGGCGACCAGATTCCGAGTGTCACCGCCGCGCCACAGTGAACAGGATTTTCGAGCAGGCCGGTGACCGCTTTAGGTCAAACTCGTTTGGTGCCCGGGCGCGGCAAATCGGAAGCTTTGCAATTGCCGCGGCCGCTTTGTTCGACGCGGTCCGCGAGCATAAGCCAAGATTGCGCCATTGCCAGCATAGTGGCCTTCAATCCCGGATCAGAAAGCCGCTGCGCCACGGCGAAGCAGTCAGCGGCGTTCTGGCGATATTTTTTGTATCGGTTCATGGGCACACGCACGCAACTCTGTCGTTTTGCGCAAATGTCGCATCCGACAATGGGTGGCTGAATCTATGTCCGATATAGTTTCGGCTACGTCCGATATGATTGCGGCAAAGCAACGCGGCCGAATTTCAGCCGACCGCTCTTTGCGCCAAACGGGACCTTGTTCCCCATACGCCTGCGTCGTTCGCCCGATTTACGGCCCGCATCAAAATCGAACTTAGTTCTCTGAACTGAAATTCAATGGTGCCGGCGGCTAGGCCGCATCAAGACAGCCTGACCGGCGCGCAGTGGCGCCGATCGGTCCCAAAAGCTCTTGCCCAAGCGCCCGGGCCGCCCTCCGACGGTTCGGCTGGGGCCTTCCCCTCAAGGCCCCAGCCGCCGTCCCCTTATCTTGATTCCTCGGCATCACGCGAGCGCTGCTCGACGAGCTCGGCCACGCCCTCATGCGACTCTGCAATCCGAAGCAGAAGGCGCTTGGTACGATCGTCTATCGTCTGATCTGCTTTGGCACGGACCTTCGCAGCCAGATTGCGCCAAACTTGCGGATCAGAAACAGGTTGGCTGGGCATGTTATGTTGCGCGGCTTATGTTGCGCGGCGTTTTTTATTTGAGCGCCAGCCCCGAGAACCAGGGAGCTTATACGCGCCAACTTAAAGGCGTCTTGTTGTTTGTCGCCAAAGTATTGTCGCCGCGTGCCAACTTCGGTCGCGGACTCGCGTGGCTCGGGCGGCACCCCTCTACCAAGGCTTGCCCCCGCGCCCATGCTCGAGCGAGATGCCGGAAGAGCCGCTACACGTCCGCTATGGTCGCGGCAAAGCAACGCGGCCGAATTTCAGCCGGCCGTTCTTTGCACCAGACGGGACCTTGTCACCAATACGCCTGCGTCGTTCGTCCGATCTACGACCCGTATTAAAATCGAATTTAGTTTTCTGAACTGAAATTCAATGGTGCCGGCGGTTAGGCCGCATACCTTCAGTTTACAGGCGACGTCCTGTGGCGACGCCGGTAAATTTGGAGATTCCCAATGAAAACACTCAGCATAGTCACCGTTGCAATCCTTCTCGGCCTCAGCGGCGCGGCCATGGCCGGCCACGACAGTGAAAGCCAGCAAAGCTATACGAATGCGACAGGCCCTAATCCCTTCATGCCTGAGTTTAGTACGCCTGCTTCTCCAGGGTACTCAGCATTCGGGCAGTATCCGGTGCAGCATCATATCGTGCACCGTCACGTCAAGAAGTAGCGTTGGCGCCAAAGGCAGGAAGCGGTCAAGCTCTCTCGCTGCGACCGCTCCTGCCAATTCGGCCGGGCGGACGCGCCCGACGATCCCGCAGGCGCGCGCCGATCAAGCGAGCCTGACCGCCGCGCAGCGGGGCTGATCCAGTCGCAAAAACTCTTGCCAAGCGCCCGCGCCGCCCTAGATTGCGTGCGTGTCGCGTCGGGGTGACAGGGAGAAGCCGCCATGAGTGGAAACAGGGTTTTCGTGGCACTCGCGGTTACCACCGCGCTCGGCGTCCTCGGTGCCGCTTCTGCGGCCGCGAGTGATCGCAGCGACCGCGGTCGCGACCGCTACGGGTCCGTGCAGCCGTGCAGCCTCGACGGCGTTAACCCGATCTATCACCCCGAAATTTTTGGCAGCCCCGCCACCGCCGCCGCATATGGCTTTGTCCGATCGCGGGGTGGCGGTTGGCAGGTGCTGCCCAACTGTCGCCGCTAAATGCAAGAATCCCGAAGCGGCCGGGGCCGGGCTGCCAGCGATAATCCAGACATGAACGACTTGGCCCGGGCGACCGCGGGGCTGGCGTCAGCGGCGGCAATCGGCCCGCACGTGCCAAGTATGGTCGGGCGCCTGGACAAAACCAAATGAGTTGGCGGTGGCGGCGTTGCCAAAGATTTCGGGATGGTGAGCTGGATTGACTCCGGCCAGGCTGCACGGCACCACGGCTCCGCCGCGATCCTGACCGTGGTCCTCACGTTCGGTGCCGGCCAGAGCAGCGGCGTCGAGAATGCCCAGGGTGGTTATGGCTGCAAGCGCGACAAAGGCTTTCCTTGTGTTCATGGCAATCGCTCCCATGTTGCCGACGCGGTTGCCGGCAGCTTAACTCGGCTTGCAACGTTTCGCTCTTCACGGGATGGTGTAGATGCGCGCGAGCGGCCAGGCGAGCGCCCGCCAAGGGCTGTCCACAGTGGACGGTTCGGCCCCATGGCGGCTTGCCTCAATTCCGTTGCAAACGGCCACGAGCGTGACCGCAAGGATGAATCGGGCGCTGGCACCGCCATGAAGGTCCGCCGGGAAACCGCCGCCGAGAAGAACCGCCGCCAAGATCCGCCACGGGAGAAGAAAGCGATGCCCCTGTTCCCATGCAGCAAGTGCAATTGCGTCGAGGACACGGCGCTCTGCCACTATTGGTCGGCGCGCCTGCGGCAGACCGCCACCGTGTGCTCAGCCTGTGATCCCACGATCGGCAGGTGGCATGGCGAATTTCCACAGGAATCGGCGCAGGGCTGGCTCAGCGACGAGCGCGGCTTCTTGTTGGATAAGCGGGAGGTCGAGCGCTGGCTGGGACAGCCGATCGAGACTTTCGCCAGTCCGGACCCGGGACCCCGCGATAGGCGCGATTCGCTCAGAGCTCACGTCCTGGCGCTTGATACGGCGCCAGACGACACGCGCGCATCCTGATGGCGCAAGCCGGATCGGGCGCGGGCCGAGCCGAGACCTTCCGGTGCGCTCCCCAAAAAACAACCCCGCCGAAGCGGGGTTGCAGGCAATGAACCGGCGTCGCGCATTGGCCCGGCGTTCGATGCCGAGCCTGTGCCACGATCCTCATTCGTCGGTGCGGGCGGCCGGTTCCTCGTAGCTCTCCACCTTCGGATACGATGGCACCGCGGCCCCGGTGGTCGCGTCGTCGGTGGTTGTGGACTTCACCATCCCGGTGACCTCGGGGTCTTGAACGGGCGGCAGAATTTCGCCAACCACGGTGATCGGCTCGGACGGCGCCGGCGGCGTCGGCGCGGTCTCGACGGGCTCTACGGCGGGCGAAGCATTGGCCTCCTGCAAAACCGACGCCTGGCTGGCCTTCGCCTGGCCAAACGCCGTCAGCATCGCATCGAGCTGCGCCTTGCTGATGCAGGTTTCGGCGCCGCTGTCGTCGGAGACGCAAAACCGATGCGAGTCGATATGCTGCCAGGACTCGGTGAGGGCAGCGACGGTCTCTTCAAGATATATGACCCGCTTCTCCAGCGCTTCCACGGTTTTTGCGGGCACCAGAATCATATCCTGCGCGGGCGGCGAGATAGTCTCGGGGTCTTCGGCGCGCACGAGCTGGGAGCCGCCGAACGTGAACCAGAAGGCCAGCACGGCGGCAGCGGCAACGGCGGCGGAAGGTCGAGCAAGGCGAGACGGCAACGTCGTCATCATGACGGTACTCCAGTTGATACAAGGGTGTGGGCCGCCCCGTTCTGATTTTTTTCGCCCGGCCGGCGAGGCATTGGTTGATCGGCAAGCATTTCAGGGATCGCTGCGAGCGGCCAATCGGCGCAGCGAAGGCGTTGGATCGTTGCTGGAAAGTTGTCCCCCTCTTCTCCAGTCCCCACCAAAGGATGAAGCAACGCGATTAACGAACCCTTGCGGATCGGTTTTGGCCGCACTCACCGCACGCCGGCCGCCGGATAATTTCCAGTAAGGTTAACGGCTTCGACGGGCTGGGCCCGCGGAGCCGCGCTGCGAGATGCGCACGCGCTTGCTGCCGGGGTTATCGGGAGCGAGCTCGCTCAGGAGCAGGTCCAAACACCCCGCTGAGCAGGCTTGTGCTTGCCACTCCGCTTGGGCCACTCAAACCGGCAGTCGGAAGAATCATCGTCATAGAATGAATACGGATAATAGCCGCCATACGAGTAGTAATTGGGATAGCCGAACAAGGTGTAGGGATAGAGCCCTCGGTAGAAGCCGTGGAAACCACCGTGGAACCGGCCACCACCATGGAACGCATAAGATCCGCCGGCACCCGCGCCAGCGTCGGAGGGATACGCCAGCACAAATGCCGCCCCGATGAGAACGGCAGCCAGGCCACCCACAAGCTTACGCATCGAAATGTCTCCCACCTGCATACCTTTCAGGTCCTGCAACACCGGCAGTCCGGCTACACGATAGGGCCAAGCAGCTTAATATCAAACTGCTTCGCCGCTGGTGCGGCACACATTGAGCAACGCCTCCCCGGCGCAAAAGCGCAAGAGGTTCTCGGCGAACAGGGCTTTCTGCTGCGGATAGCCGAACGAGCCGCCGCCGGCGATGTGCGGCGAGATGATGACATTGGGCAAATCCCACAGCGGGCTCGTGGGCGCAAGCGGCTCGACCTCGGCGACATCGAGCGCCGCGCCGCCGAGTCTCCCGGCCTGCAGCGCCGCGATCAGCGCCGCGCCGTCGACGATGTCGCCGCGCGCGACATTGACCAGCAAGCCCTTCGGGCCCATCGCGGCAAGCGCGGCGGCGTCGATCAGGTGAAAGCTCTCCGCCTCCGAGCTGGTGCAGACCACGACCGCATCCGCCATGGCGAGCGCCTCGCCGATCCGCCCGCGCGGAAACACCTGCCCGACGGCACCCTCGGCGCTTCCCGCGCGCGACACCGCGATCACGCGGGCGTCGAAGGCCTTCGCCTTGCGGGCGACCTCCCGGCCGATCGAACCAAGGCCGACGATGCAGACCGTGGCACCTTCGAGCGTCGCGACCTTGGCCATCGCGTCATCGTGGCGCCAGCGCCGGGCCAGCTGGTCGGCAGCCAACTCCGGCAGGCGCCGCACCAGCGCGAGCAGCAAGGCGAGCGCATGCTCGGAGACCATCGCGGCCTTCACCCCGGTGGCGTTGGTCACCGTCGCCCAGTCCGGCAGCCCCATGCGCAAACCGCGGTCGATGCCGGCGGAGGTGAAATGAATCCATTTGAGCGCTTGGCCGGCGTGCCGCCGCAGCGCATCGCCGTAAGCCGGCGAGCATACGCGGTTGCTGGTGACCAGGATCGTGGCCGCGCCGATCTCGCGGGCAATATCGTCGGGCGAGGCGGCGATCGCCCACTGCAATTGCGGAAAGTCCCGCACCAGCCGGACGATCGGCTCCTCGGGAGCGAAAGGATAGAGAACAGCCTTCATCCATCGTACCGCGCGGCGTCACAAGTCATCGTCAGCAGGCCGGTCCGCATGCCGAGCTCAAGCGGACCCTGCCCCGGATCGGCGCCGGACCGCCGACGTATCTTGCATTTCTCCCCCACGGCGACTAGCTAGTGTGCCGCCTCTGACGCTTGTGTCCCGGATGCGGTGCAGCGCGAAACTCTTGTGGAGCGGTGCTCCGCTGGTCCGGGACCGTTCCACCTGCCGGAGTTTGGAACGGTCCCGGCTCAAGGCCGGGACAAGTACGAAACAACCGCCAGAGTCGCAACACTAGGCGCATCCCAACCGAGACCCGGATATGGCGGACTCCCGTGCGCCGAGGGTGAGCTTCGTCTCCCTCGGCTGCCCCAAGGCGCTGGTCGATTCCGAGCGCATCATCACGCGCCTGCGGGCCGAAGGCTATGAGCTCACCCGGGCGCATGCCGGCGCCGACCTCGCGATTGTCAATACCTGCGGTTTTCTCGACAGCGCGCAGGAGGAATCGCTCGCCGCCATCGGCGCGGCGCTCAATGAGAACGGCAAGGTGATCGTCACCGGCTGCATGGGCGCCGAGCCCGAAAAGATCACCGCGCGCTATCCCGGCGTGCTCGCCGTCACCGGGCCGCAGCAATACGAAAGCGTGGTCGATGCGGTCCATCTCGTGGCGCCGCCGCGGCATGACCCGTTTCTCGACCTGGTGCCTCCCGAAGGCGTCAAGCTCACCCCGCGGCATTACGCTTATCTCAAGATTTCGGAGGGCTGCAACAACCGCTGCACGTTCTGCATCATCCCGAGGCTGCGCGGCGATCTGGTGTCGCGGCCGGCCGCCGACGTGCTGGGCGAGGCCGAGCGCCTGGTGGCGGCCGGCGTCAAGGAGCTCCTGGTCATCTCGCAGGACACCTCCGCCTATGGGATCGATCTCAAATACGCTTCGAGCAGCTGGAAGGGACGCGAGGTCGCGGCCAAGTTCATCACGCTGGCCCGCGCGCTCGGCGAGCTCGGGGTCTGGATCCGCCTGCATTACGTCTATCCCTATCCGCACGTGGACGAGGTCATCCCGCTGATGGCGGAAGGCAAGGCCCTGCCCTATCTCGACGTGCCGTTCCAGCATGCGAGCCCCGACGTCCTCAAGCGCATGAAACGGCCGGCCGCGCAGGAACAGACCCTCGAACGCATCCGGCAGTGGCGCGCCATCTGCCCTGATCTCACCATCCGCTCGACCTTCATCGTCGGCTTCCCGGGCGAGACCGAGGCGGACTTCCAGATGCTGCTCGACTGGCTCGCAGCGGCCGCGCTCGATCGTGTCGGCTGCTTCCGCTACGAAGCCGTCAACGGCGCGACCGCCAACGGTCTCGCCGCAGCGGTGCCGGCCCAGCTGAAAGAAGAGCGCTGGCATCGCCTGATGGCGCACCAGCAGTCGATCTCGACGCGGCGGCTCAAGCGCAAGCTCGGCACCCGCCAGCAGGTCATCATCGACGCGGTCGGGCCGACGGTGGCCAAGGGCCGCAGCAAGGGCGACGCCCCGGAGATCGACGGCACCGTCTATGTGAAGAGCCGCCGGCCGCTGCGCGTCGGCGAGATCGCCACGGTCAGGATCGAGCGGATCGACGACTACGACCTGCATGGCACCGCGGTCGGCTTCTGACCGCATCTCGTCCCGGCCTTGAGCCGGGAACGTTCCAGATTCAGAGTTTGGAACGGTCCCGGGTCAAGCCCGGGACAAGTAAGGAGCGGAGCCTGATCCATCTCCGCTCAAAGCTCGGCCACGACCTTCACCACCGCGCTCGTCAGCGTGGCCAGCTCGTCCGGCGAAATCGTAAAGGCCGGCGTGAGATAGACGACGGAGCCGAAGGGGCGGACGAACACGCCTTCCGCCGCGAAGCGCGCCCGCAAGGCGTCGAGGTCAGCGATGCGGTCGAGCTCGACCACGCCGATCGCGCCCAGCACGCGCACGTCCTTGACGCCGGGCATGCCGCGGCACGGCGCCAGGCCCTGCGCCATGGCGGCCGAAATAGCGGCGATTTGCTGCAAACGCGGCTCTTGCTCGAACAGATCAAGCGATGCATTGGCGGCCGCGCAGGCGAGCGCATTGGCCATATAAGTCGGACCATGCATCAAGGCGCGCGCCGGATCTTGCGACCAGAAGGCGTCGAACACCTTGGCGGTCGCAACGGTGGCGGCGAGCGGCAGCGTTCCGCCCGTCAGCGCCTTCGACAGCGTGATGATGTCGGGGACAACCGCCGCCGCCGCGCAGGCGAACAGGCTGCCGGCGCGGCCGAAGCCGGTGAAGATCTCATCGAAGATCAGCAGCAGATCATGGCGATCGGCCGCCGCGCGCAGCGCCCGCAGCACCGCGACGTCATGGAAGCGCATGCCGCCCGCCCCCTGCGCCAGCGGCTCGACCACGATGCCGGCGATCTCGGCGGCATGGCGGTCGAGCAGGCGCGCGAGCGCGGCTTCGCTTTTCTCCTCGCGCGGCAGGTCTAGGATGAAATGCTCGGGGAGCAAGCCGGCAAACAGCGCGTGCATGCCGGAGTCGGGATCGCACACCGCCATGGCGCCGGTGGTGTCGCCATGATAGCCGCCCTTGAAGGCGACAAACCGGGTGCGGCCCGAAATGCCGCGGTTGAGCCAGAACTGCACCGCCATCTTCATGGCGATCTCGACCGCCACCGAGCCGGATTCGGAAAAGAACACCCGGTTGAGATCGCCCGGGAGCAGCCCCGCCAGCCGCCGTGCCAGGGTCAATGCCGGTTCGTGGGCGAGGCCCCCGAACATGACATGAGGCATCAGGGCGAGCTGCCGCTCGACTGCGGCGCGGATATGGGGATGGTTGTAACCGTGGCAGGCGGTCCACCATGACGCGATGCCGTCGATCAGCTCGCGTCCATCGGACAGCACGATGCGGCAGCCATGGGTCCGCTCGACCGCAAGCGGCGGCCGCGCGGTCCGCATCTGGGCATAGGGCAGCCAGATATGGGCGAGGCCGGCGCCGTACCAGTCGGGAGCGCCCTCCCCTGTGGTCTTATCGGATGGGCGGTGCTTCCATTCCACGGCGGATGCAGTCATTTTGGTTGGCGAGAGCCACGTGAGCACTCTACACCAGCCGGATGCGGGAACGAGGCATGCGCTCGCTGGACGAATTCGCCGCCACCAAGCTCGCCGGGCTCGAGCGCGCCAATCTGCGCCGGAGCCTGGTCGATACGGCCCGTTTGGACGGAATCTGGGCGGTGCGCAACGGCCGCCGCCTGCTTTCGTTTTCCTGCAACGATTATCTCAACCTGTCGCAGCATCCGGGCATCAAGGCGGCGGCGATCGGGGCGCTGCAGCGCTATGGGATCGGCAGCGGCGCCTCGCGGCTGGTGACCGGCAATCATCCCCTGTTCGCCGGGCTAGAGGCGCGCCTCGCCCGCTTGAAGCAAACGGAAGCCGCCTGCGTGTTCGGCTCTGGCTATCTCGCCAATATCGGCATCATCCCGGCACTGATCGGCGCCGGCGATCTCGTGCTCGTGGACGAGCTTGCCCATGCCTGCCTGTGGGCCGGCGCGCGGCTCTCCCGCGCCACCGTGATCCCGTTCCGCCATTGCGATCTTATGCACGTGCAGGCGCTGCTCGATCAGCATCGCGCCCGCCACACCCGCGCCTTGATCGCGACCGACGGCGTGTTCTCCATGGACGGCGATCTGGCGCCGGTCTCCGGCCTGGCCGCCCTGGCCGGGCGCTTCGATGCCTGGCTGATGACCGATGATGCCCATGGCATCGGCGTGGTCGGCGGCGGACGCGGCTCGACCTTTGCTTCGAGCGCCACGTCCGATGCCGTGAAGGCGGATGTCCCGCTGCAGATGGGCACGCTGTCGAAGGCGCTCGGCGCCTATGGGGGCTATCTCTGCGCCTCCGCTTGCGTCATCGAGCTGATCCACAACCGCGCGCGCAGCTTCGTCTATTCAACCGGGCTGCCGCCCGCGATCGTGGCCGCCGCGGCCGCCGCCCTCGACCTGATCGAGGCCGATCCCGCCTACGCGGCCCTGCCGCTCGCCAAGGCGCGATCGTTCACCCGCCGCGTCGGCTTGCCGGAGGCGCAAAGTCCCATCGTCCCGTTGATCGTAGGTGATGCGCAGGCGGCCCTGCAGGCTTCGCGCCTCCTCGAAGCGGAAGGCTTTCTGGTCATTGCCATTCGTCCGCCGACCGTGCCGGCCGGCACCGCGCGGCTGCGCTTTGCCTTCACGGCCCAGCATCCCGACGCGGAGATCAAGCGGCTCGCCGACATCGTCCGCGACCGCGTGCTGCCGGCGCGGCCGGAAATCCAATCGGAAATCCAAGCCGATCGCGCGCGCGGCCGCCAAGCATGACCGCGGTCTTCGTCAGCGCGACCGGAACGGATGTCGGCAAGACCTTCGTCACCGCTGGGCTCATCCGGCATTTTCGCAAGGATGGCCGGGCGGTCGATGCCATCAAGCCGGTGGTGAGCGGATTTGATCCGGCCGCGCTGGCGCAGAGCGACCCCGGCGCGCTGCTGGCCGCGCTCGGCCGTCCGCTCAGGATCGAGGAAGCCCAGCGCATCTCGCCCTGGCGTTTCGCGGCGCCTTTGTCGCCCGACATGGCGGCGAGGCGCGAAGGCCGCACCGTGGATTTCGCGGCGGTGACCGATTTTTGCCGGAGCGCCATGGCGGAGCGCCGCGGCCATCTGTTCATCGAAGGCATCGGCGGCATCATGGTGCCGCTCGACGAGAGCCACACCGTGCTCGACCTGATCACGCAGTTGCGGCTGCCGCTGCTGCTGGTGGCCGGGACCTATGTGGGCACCATCAGCCATACCTTGACGGCGCTGCACGTGCTCGCCCGCCGCAATCTCGATGTGGCGGCGGTGATCGTAAGCGAGAGCGTGGCGAGCGCCGCCTCGCTCAAGGACACCGTGGCCACGATCGCCCGGTTTTCAGATTCGATCGAGGTGGTTGGCATCCCGCGGCTCGCGGATGCCGCGACCGGTCATCCGGCCTTCGCGAACATCGCGCGATTGCTGTGAGCCGATCTTACGGAATTAGGATGCTCGATCCCGTGGTGGCGCGGCTTTCGAGATCGCGATGCGCCTTGGCGGCGTCCTTGAGGGCGTAGCGCTGGTTGATCGGGATCTTCACCTTGCCGCTGGTGACGACGCTGAACAGATCATTGGCGATCGCCAGCAGATCCTCCCGCTTGGCCGCGTAGGTGTTCAGCGTCGGGCGGGTTGCGAAGAGCGAGCCCTTGACCTGCAGGAGATTGATGCTGAAGGCCTCGATCGGGCCCGAGGCAGCGCCGAAGCTCACGAACATGCCGAGCGGCTTGATGCAATCGAGCGAGGCCGGAAATGTCGTCTTGCCGACGCCGTCATAGACCACCTCGCACAATTTCCCGCCGGTGATCTCCTTCACCTTGGCGACGAAATCCTCCTCACGGTAGAGAATCACGTGATGGCAGCCATTGGCCTTGGCGAGCGCGGCCTTTTCCTTGGTGCCCACCGTGCCGATCACGTTGGCGCCGAGCAGGTTCGCCCATTGGCAGGCGATCAGGCCGATGCCGCCGGCAGCCGCCTGAATGAGCACGTTCATGCCGCCGCGCACCTTGAAGGTCCGGTTCAGCAGGTATTCCACCGTCATGCCCTTGAGCATCATGCCGGCGGCCTGCTCGTAGGAAATCGTCTCCGGCAGCTTGATGGCGCGCTCGGCCGGCAGCAGCCGCTCGGCCGCGTAGCCGCCGAGCGCCGAAACGTAGCCGACGCGATCGCCGACCTTGATCTCGCTGACGCCGGGACCCACCGCCGTAACCTCGCCGGCGCCCTCGTTGCCGGCGACGAACGGCAGCGATTGCGGCGGCGGCGGCGGATAGGCCCCGGAACGGAAATAGGTGTCGATATAGTTGATGCCGCAGGCATATTGCTTGATCCGGATCTGGCCCGGTCCGGGCGGCGGCACCTCGATATCCTTATACGTGAGCGCTTCCGGCCCGCCCGCCTTATGAACCCGCACTGCCGCGACCATGAACCACTCCCTTTGAATTTGCCGTGTTGAATTTGTCGTGTTGGATTTGCCGTCTGCCCGAAACCGCGGACGCCGGCATCGTGTTCCAGCCCGATCGCGGGATCAAGCAGGCCAAATCATTGAATTTGCACGTTCGCGAAGCTGCCCATCGCATCCCGTCGGCCGAAAAGGCCGACATGTCAACGCCTCTCGGTGAGGCCGACGCCGAGAAAATAGACCGCCAGAGCGACAAGCCCGCTCGCCACGAAGACGCCGGGCTCGAGCGAGCGCCAGAGCGCATAGGCGGCCAGAACCGACCATAGAACGACCGCCCCCATGCTCACCACCCGCAGGCGGGCGACGCGAAACGGATGCAGGAACTTGAACGGCACGAAGGTAAGGACGGCCAGCAGCGCAACCAGCCCGGCGGCGAGCCACGGCGCCGGCTTGAGCACGAACAGGTAGAAGGCCACCATGTTCCATAGGGCCGGGAAGCCGCGGAAATAATTGTCCGCGGTCTTCATGCGGCGGTCGGCGAAATAGATCGCGCCGGTCATCACGATGACAATGCCCGCCGGCGCGCCAAGCCCCGGCGGCAGCAAGCCCCCCGCAGCGATCGCATAGGCGGGAACGAACACATAGGTGACGAAATCGACCACCAGATCGAGAACATCGCCCGACCAGCGCGGCAGCAGTTCGGTCACCTTGAGGCCACGCGCGATGGTGCCGTCGATGCCGTCGACAATGAGGGCGATGCCGAGACAAAGAAACATCGCCTCCCATGCGCCCCGCACCGCCTCGAGCAGCGCCACCAGCGCCAAGGCGGCCCCGGAAGCGGTCAGCACATGGACCGAGAATCCACGGGCATAGTGCAGAAATGTCAAAATGTCAGGCTCCGTTCTCGACCCGATGCGCACCGCTTGACGGTCCAGGCCGGACATATTCGATTTGCGCGCGCGGACGTGTCAATGAAGGATACTGCGCGGCCGGCACCCGATTGCGCAAGCCATTCCGGAATCCTTGCGCCTCCCGGTGATCATGACATGAACAGCATTGCATGAGCGGCAAATCGGTCGAGGTGGCAATCGTCGGCGGCGGCCCCGTGGGCCTCACGGCGGCGATCGCATTGGCGGGCGCGGGCGTCGAAACCGCGCTGGTCGCCCGGCCGGCGGGCGCGCCCGACAACCGCACGACCGCGCTCCTGGCAAGCTCCGTCACCGCGCTCGATACGCTCGGGGTCTGGCAGCACTGCCGTGACGCCGCGGCGCCGTTGCGCGTCATGCGCATCATCGACGATACCGGACGATTGCTGCGGGCCCCGGAGGTGCATTTCGCCGCGAGCGAGATCGGGCTCGACGCCTTCGGCTTCAATATCGAGAACAGGTTCCTGCTCGCCGCGCTCAATGCCCGCGCGCGTGCGCTCGCTTCGCTCACCTTCATCGAGGATCAAGCGCAGGCCCTCGCCATCGCGGACACCGGGGTCACGATCGAGCTCGAGCACGGCGATCCGCTCACCGCCTGCCTGGCGATCGGAGCCGACGGACGCCGGTCCCTGTGCCGCCAAACCGCCGGCATCACGGCCGACGCGCAGCGCTACCGGCAGACCGCGCTCACCTTCAATCTCGGCCACCAGCGGCCGCACCGGGACAGCTCGACCGAATTCCATACGCAAACGGGGCCGTTCACCCTGGTGCCGCTGCCCGGACTGCGCTCGAGCCTGGTGCTGGTGGTTGATCCGGGAGAGGCCACGCGCATCGCCGCGCTGGCCGAGGCGGAGCTCGCCGCCGAGATCGAACGAAGATCCCATTCGATCCTGGGCAAGATCGCGCCTGAGCCCGGCCGCGGCGCGTTCCCGCTGGCGATCGAGACCGCCCGGCGCTTCGCGGTCGCGCGTGTGGCGCTCGTGGGCGAAGCAGCTCATCTCCTCCCGCCGATCGGCGCACAGGGTCTCAATCTCGGCTTGCGCGATGCCGCCACGATCGCAGAGCTGGTGGTGGCGGCGCGCCGAAACGGCGACGATGTGGGCGCAGCCGAACTCGCCGACCGCTATGACCGGTCGCGGCGAACGGACGTGACCAGCCGCGCGCTGGCAGTCGATCTTCTCAATCGCAGCCTGTTGTCGGATTTCCTGCCGCTGCAGGGGGCGCGCGGCCTGAGCCTGTTTCTCATGCAACACATCGGCCCGCTGCGCCGGGCCATCATGCGCGAGGGGGTCGCGCCTTCGTCCGCGCAGCCGCGCCTGATGCGCGGCGAGGCGCTCTGATGCCCCGACCAGGGGCCGGCGTGCCTGGCTCATAATTTGCTTTGCTCATAATTTGCTCTAATGAACCGGTCTGAATGAACTGTGCCGGACATTCCGGCCGCGCCGGTCCGGGGATTGCTCGATGAAGCTGCCGCGCAATTTCTTCAAGCCGCTGGCGATCGGGGCGCCGATGCCGCTGCGCGATCTGCCGGTGCGGCTCGAGCGCATGATCCATTTCGTGCCGCCCCATATCGAGAAGCTGCGCTTGAAGGTGCCGGAACTGATCGCGCAGGTCGATGTGGTGCTCGGCAATCTCGAGGACGCCATTCCGTCCGACGCCAAGGCGGCGGCGCGGCGCGGCTTCATCGCGATGGCCGCGGCAACCGATTTCGGCGCCACCGGATTGTGGACGCGCATCAATGCGCTCAATTCGCCCTGGGCGCTCGACGATGTGGTGGAGATCGTCGGCGCCGTGGGCGGCAAGCTCGACGTAGTGATGCTGCCGAAGGTCGAAGGCCCCTGGGACATCCATTACCTCGATCAGCTCCTGGCCCAGCTCGAAGCCAGCCACCGGCTGCAGCGGCCGATCCTCATCCACGCCATTCTCGAAACCGCGGAAGGGGTGGAGAACGTCGCCTCGATCGCGGCCGCCTCGCCCCGCATGCACGGGATCAGCCTCGGCCCCGCCGACCTTGCCGCCTCGCGCGCCATGAAGACCACGCGCGTCGGCGGCGGCCATCCGGATTACAAGGTGCTCGCCGACGCGCCGGGCGAGGGCCGCGAACGCGCCGCCTTCCAGCAGGACCTCTGGCACTACACGATTGCCAAGATGGTGGACGCCTGCGCGGCTTGCGGCATCAAGCCGTTCTACGGACCATTCGGCGACTTCTCCGATCCGCTCGCCTGCGAGGCGCAATTCCACAATGCGTTTCTGCTGGGCTGCGCCGGCGCCTGGACCCTGCACCCGAGCCAGGTACCGATCGCCAAGCGCGTGTTCTCGCCCGACCCGGCCGAGGTGGCGTTCGCCAAGCGCATCGTGGATGCCATGCCGGACGGTACCGGCGCCGTCATGATCGACGGCAAGATGCAGGATGACGCCACCTGGAAGCAGGCCAAGGTCCTCCTCGACCTCGCCCGCCTGGTGGCCGCCAAGGACCCGGACATGGGGCCGCGCTATGGGGTCTAGCGCATTTTGCGCAACCGGCTAAGAAGTGCAATTGTGCGGTGGGAACGTGATCGTCGCTCAGAGGCGAGGATCGGCTGTCGTCAACACGCCTCGTCGGCCTGAGGCGAAGCCTCGCTAGGAGATAAGGTGGGTGCACACAATGCCGTTGAGGCCATCATTCGGGTCGATGGTCTCTCCAAGACCTATGGACGGCTTCACGCACTCGCCGACGTGGGTTTCTCGATCCGGGCCGGCGAGATTCTCGGCCTGATCGGGCCGAACGGAGCCGGCAAGACAACGCTGTTCGAATGCGTGGCCGGTTTGGAGCCCGCGGATCGAGGAGACATCTTCTTCGGCCCTGTGCCGGTCGATGGGCGACACCGTTCGTCCAAGCTGTTCTATGTTCCGGACGGCATTGCGCCCTGGCCGGACCAACCGGTGCGTTGGGTACTGGAATTCAGCCTCGGCTTTTTTGGCGGCCGCCGCCAGACATACGACCAGGTGATCACCGATCTCGCTTTGGCGCCGCTGATGCAGGTGCCGATCCGCGCCCTGTCCAAAGGGCAGCGCAAACGCACCTTGCTCGCGCTTGGGCTGCTCGCCCCACAGCCGATACTCCTGATCGACGAACCCTTTGAAGGCTTGGATTTGCGCCAGAGCCGCGAAGCGGCTGCGACGCTGCGCAAGCATCTCACGCCGGATCGTACGTTTTTCCTGTCCATCCACCAGATCGCCGATGCGGCCAAGGTGTGCGATCGCTTCGTGCTCTTGAGCAGTGGCCGTGTCGTTGCCGAGGGCACGCTTGACACGCTCACCGCACTTGCGCGTCAACGCGCGGGCCACGGCTTGCCACCGGATTTCGAGGAGGTCTTCCTTGCCCTCATATAGCAGCGCGTCGAAATGGCTTCTGAAAAAGGAGTGGCGCGAACTGATGAGTTCACGCTCGTGGTGGGTCATGCTGGCGCTGATCGGTCCATTGGTGGGCGTGTCCTTCATCAGTGCGGTGCGCTCCTATGCGGAAGCGAGCGGGCAAGGCGGCACCGCGGCGGGACTTGCCGATGCGCTGTTTCCGCTCGACGGCGTGGTCGCCCCGACCTTCAGCGCATATGAAATTGCTGCGTCCTTTCTTCTGCCTTTCGTCGCCATTCGTGCGATTGCCGGCGATCGCACCAGCGGCGCTCTCAAGCTGGAGCTGCAGCAAGGTATGCCGCCCATTGCAATGATCGGCGCGAAGGCATTGGTGCTTGGGATCGGTTGGCTTGTCGCCGGTGTTCCTATCATCCTCGCCGGCATTCTCTGGGCGAGCTATGGCGGCAGCCTGTACGCGCCTGAAATAGGCTCTCTCGCTCTCGGACATCTGCTCAATGCAGCGCTGGTGATCGCGCTCGCCGCCGCCGCCGCTTCGCTGTCCGAGCATCCCTCGACAGCCGCCATCCTGGTGCTCGCCTTCACGGTCGGGACATGGGTGCTGAGCTTCGTGGCTGCGTTTCAGGGCGGCATCTGGGAGCAGATCGCAGGCTACACCCCCGCTGAAATGCTGCAGGCTTTCCGCCGGGGCCTCGTACGCCTCGATCTGGTGCTGGCGGCTATTGTTCTCATCGCCGCATCGCTTGTTCTTGCGGCAGTCTGGATGCGCCTGGGCGTGCCCGTGCGGCGAAGGGCCGCAGAATCGGTCGTCATACTCTGCGCCGCCGCCGCGCTCGCCTTGGCGGCGTCGTTCGCAAGGCCAAGCTGGGACGTTTCAGAAAACGAAAGGAACTCCTTTGCTGTCTCGGACGCGGCGACCCTGAGCAAAATCACCGCACCGTTGAAAATCGAAGCGCATCTCGCGCCGGAAGATCCCCGGCGCTTCGACCTCGAACAGCAGACCCTGGCCAAGCTCCGCCGCACCATGCCCGCTGTGACTGTGGAATATGTTTCCGGCACTGCGACCGGATTGTTCGAGCAGGCCAGCGAGCATTATGGGGAGATTTGGTACGATCTCGGCGGAAAACGCCTTGTCGGCCGCACAACGACTACAGATGGCGTGCTCGATGCGATCTATGAACTTGCGGGGATTCAGCCGCCGCAGGAGGGCGGAGCCGGCCATCGCGGTCACCCGCTTGCCGCTCAGCCCACCGGCGCGATACCTTTGTTTTACGTCGTCTGGCCCTTGGGCGTGCTCGGTCTGGGACTTTTTTTCCAAAGGAGGAGGTTGACATGAATGGACTGTCTCGCCGCGACCTCATGATCGCCGCGGCTGCCAGCGCCTTGACGCCGTTTTCAGAGACGCGGCTTTCCGCCGCCGAACTCAGTGTCGATTTGAGCCAAGAACGCGTCGGGCAACCACCCGCGACGTTTCAGCCGGTCGTCGGGACATGGCGGGTGGTTCAGGACGGCCCGGATAAGGTCATCATGGTCGACGGCCAGCCCTGGAAGGCGAACCAGAACAACCGCACTGCTTTGATCGCCGAGAGGGCGCGCAGCTTCTACAACGCCTCGCAAGAGGATTTCATAGATAACGTCAAGCAGTTCGCCTATTATCCGATCGCGACGCTCAACGGCGTGGACAATTTCTCGAACGGCACGATCAGCCTGAAGTTTAAGACCATTGCCGGCGATCTCGACCGCTGCGCCGGCATCCTGTTCAACGTCAAGCCCAACGGCGATTGGCTCGCCACCCGTTACAACGACACCGAGTACAACATCACGCTCTGGACCTTCCATGACGGCATCCGGAAAATGGTCAAACGCGGTCCGGGGCGGGAGCCGTGGCACTTGGCCCGCGATCAATGGCATGACCTGAAAATGACCGTCGCGGGCGTCGACTTCAAAACCTACATCGATGGTCAGCTTGCGCTCGAATACACGTTGCCGGAACCAGTGTCGGGCAAGATTGGCCTGTGGTCGAAGACCGACAGCACCAGCTATTTCAAGGATTTTGTCGTCCAGTCGGCCTAGAACCCGGTCATCGGCATGAGCAAAACCCGCATCGCCCGATTCAAGCTCGGCCAGGTGGTCCGGCACCGCGTGTTTCCGTTCCGCGGCGTGATCTTCGATATCGACCCCGAATTCAACAATACCGAGGAATGGTACCAATCGATCCCGGCCGAGGTGCGGCCGCGCAAGGACCAGCCGTTCTATCATCTGTTCGCGGAGAACGCGGAGAGCGAGTACATCGCCTATGTGTCGGAGCAGAATCTGTTGCCGGATACGTCAGGCGAGCCGGTGCGCCACCCGCAGGTCGCCCAAGTGTTCGAGAAGGATCGTGACGGCGGCTACCGGCCGCGCGTCTCGTCGTTGAATTGAGGGGCAGCGCGATCGCGCCGGCGACAGCGGCGCTCCTGACGGTGGCGTCGCGACTATTTCGGCGCCGCCTGCTGCTGTAGCTGCTGCGCCTGCGCCTTCTTATTGAACTCCTCCTGCAGCTTCTTCTGGCGCTCCTCCACGACCTTGGGGTCGGTCGGCGGTCCGTCATAGGCCTTGGCGAAATCAGGAAGCGGCAGCGGAAGGCTCACGGCCTGGCCTTGGCTGTTGATGCCCTGCACCACCAGGCTCTGGCCCTTCTTCAGCTTGCCGATCAGCTCGCCGCTCGCTTCGTAGTCGGCGAGGCAGCCGTTGGGAAAGCAGACCATGTAGGGCGCCGTCATCGGCTGGCCTTGATCCACGATGGCCCGCGTGCCCTGCGGGAGCTGCATCCCGAGCGGGAGCGTGACCCTGAGAACCTTGTTGGCGGTGCCCTCGGGCTCGATCAGCACGGCGCCGATGACCAGCATACCGCTATCGATGCGTCCTTCCTTGCCGGTGAAGCAGACTTGCTGCGCGTTGGCCTCCTGCCCTTTCAGACAAACCTTGGTCCAGGGTGAATAAGTGAGCGGCGGCACTTCGGGGGCACCGGCGCTCGGAGCCTGGGCAGCCGCCGGCGGCTGTTGCGGCGGAGCTTTCGGCTGCGCTTTGGGCTGGGCTTTCGGGGCTGGTGCGGCTGGCGGCGCTGGCGGCGCCTGCGCGAGGACCAGCGAGCCGGCCGCGACGGCCACCACGGCGGCTGTCAGCACAACCGCCCAAACCGTCCGTCCGCTAACCGCAAACGCGCGAGCGTCCGGCCGAGCTGGCGCGGAGGCGATCCAATCATTCATGGCGAAATCCTCTTGCTCGTTCGCTCGCGCCGCCCCGCCCAGGATCGAACGGCCGCGACCTCGGATTGTCAAGGGACCAACAATGTCAGCCGTGCGCTATCGCGTCGCCGGCTGCTGGCCTTCGAGCTTCTTGCGCGCCTCTTCGGCGCGCTTCTGCAGGTCGTCCTGCAGCTTCTTCTGCTGCTCCTCGAACACTTTCGGGTCGGTGGGCGGACCGTCATAGGCCTTGCCGAAATCAGTCAGCGGCAGAACCAGGCTGATCGGCTGACCTTGGCTGTTGATGCCCTGCACCACCAGGCCCTGGCCCTTCTTCAGCTTGCCGATCAGCTCCACGCTCGCCTCATAGTCGGCCATGCAGCCATTGGTGAAACAGATGATGTAGGGCGCGTTCATCGGCTGGCCCTGATCGACGATGACCCGCGTGCCCTGCGGCAGCTGCATCCCGAGCGGCAAAGTGACACGGAGAACCTTTTTCGAATCACCCTCGGGCTCGATCAGCACCGCGGCGATCACCGGCATGCCGGACTCGATGCGTCCGTCCTTGCCGGTGAAGCAGACCTGCTGCGCGTTGGTCTCCTGGCCCTTCAGGCAGAACTTGGTCCAGGGCGAATAGATGAGTTGGGGCTGCTGCGCCTCGGCGGCCGGCTGTTGCGCCTCGGGCGCAGCCGGCTTCTGGGGCGCTGCCTGAGGCGCTGCCTTGGGGGCTGCCGCCGGCGGCTTGGCGGGTGCTTTCGGAGCGGGCGGCGGCGTCTGAGCAAAAGCAGCCGTGCCGACCGCGACCGCCGCCAGCGTCGTGGTCAGCGCCAAAGCCAATGCGCGGGCACTCGGCCGGGCCGGGCCGGACACGATCCGAACATTCATGACAGAACCCTTTTCCTCCCCGTTCTCGCAGCCACCCCCTGCCGGATCGAACGGGCACCCTATTCGCAGGCTGTGTCGGCACCAAATACGGCAGGAGCGTGACGCCGGCTGCTCCCGATAGCCCAATTCTCATGTGAATAAAGCCGGCCTGAAATAATAATGCTAAGAGAAAATGCAGAGGACATGCCGGCTCCCCGCAGGCCCGCCGATCGCCCGCAGCTTGCCCCGATTTCAGCACATTGCCGATCGGCTTACCCGAATTTGGATCGTTGCCCGTGACATCGCTTTCTCCCGCAACTCGACCCGCGCGATTCCGCGCCGCGCTGGCATCCATCGCCGTGGTCGGGTGTCTTGCCGTCATCAATGGCGGGAGCGGTGCGACACCGGCCGACGCCGGCGAGGCGCATTATGCCATCGCGATGCATGGCGAGCCGGCCTTGGCCGAAGGCTTCAAGGCGGCGCGCTACGTCAATCCGGATGCCCCCAAGGGCGGCCGCCTGGTGGAGGGCGTGCTCGGCAGCTTCGACAGCCTCAATCCGTTTATCGTCAAGGGCCTTGTCGCCCAGGGCATTCGCAGCCCATTGGTCAGCGGCAGCAATATCATCAGCGGCTACGTGGTCGAAAGCCTGATGGCGCGCGGCTACGACGAGCCGTTTACGCTCTACGGCCTGCTGGCGCGCACGGTCGAGACCGACGACGCCCGCAGCTATGTCACTTTCACGCTCGATCCGGCGGCCCGATTTTCCGACGGCCAGCCGGTGATGCCGCAGGATGTGCTGTTCTCCTGGCAGCTCTTGCGCGACCACGGCCGCCCCAACCAGCGGCTCTATTACGGCAAGGTCGTGCGCGCCGAGATCGTGGGCGAGCGCGCGATCCGCTTCGATCTCGCCGGCAGCAACGACCGCGAGCTTCCCCTCATCCTCGGCCTGATGCCGGTGCTCCCCAAGCACGCCGTCGATCCGGCAACATTCGAGGACAGCATGCTGGTGCCGCCGATGGGCAGCGGGCCGTACGTGGTCGGCGAGGTCGAGGCGGGCAAGAGCGTGACGCTCAAGCGCAACCCCGACTATTGGGGACGCGACCTCGCGATCAATCGCGGCTTTTGGAATTTCGACGAAATCCGGTTCGACTATTACCGCGACGCCAATGCCTATCACGAGGCCTTCAAGAAGGGACTTTTCGATCTGCGCACCGAGACCGATCCCGGTCGTTGGCAGACGGCCTACGACTTTCCGGCGGCGCGCGACGGCCGCGTCATCAAGGAGACCTTCACCAGCGGCCTGCCGAAGGCCAGCTCCTTCTACGTCTTCAACACGCGCCGTCCGGTCTTTTCGGATATTCGCGTGCGCGAGGCGATCTCGCTGTTGTTCGACTTCGAATGGATCAACCACAATCTGTTCTTCGACCTCTACCAGCGCAGCGGAAGCTATTTCGAGGGATCCGAGCTGTCGGCGCGCGGGCGTCCGGCGGACCCGCGCGAGCGCGCGCTGTTGGCGCCGTTTCCCGACGCGGTTCGCCCCGACGTGCTCGACGGCAGCTGGTCGCCGCCGGTGAGCGATGGGTCCGGCCGCGACCGCGCCATGCTCAGGCGCGCGCTCGAGCTCATGTCCGCGGCCGGCTATGAGCTGCGCGGCGGCCAGCTGGTCGAGACGCGCACCGGCAGCCCGCTGGCCTTCGAGATCATGGTCGCGATCAGGAACGATACCCAGGACGAGCAGCGCCTGGCCCTGGTGTTCGCCAGCAACCTCAAGCGGGCGGGGATCACGGCGCGAGTGCGCCTGGTCGATGCAGTCCAGTTCGAGACGCGCCGCATCGCCTTCGATTTCGACATGATCCAAAACCGCTGGGATGAATCGCTCTCGCCCGGCAACGAGCAGGCCTTCTATTGGAGCTCGGCCGCCGCCGACCAGAACGGCAGCCGCAATTACATGGGGGTCAAGAGCGCGGCCATCGATGCCATGATTGCCGCGCTGCTGCAGGCGCAAAGGCGCACCGATGTGGTGGCGGCGGTGCGGGCACTCGACCGTGTGCTGATCTCCGGCGCCTACACGGTGCCGCTGTTCCATCATTCCGACGATTGGGTCGCGCATTGGACGCGCCTGCGGCATCCTGCGGCAACTTCCGCATCGGGCTTTATGCTCGAAACCTGGTGGCAGCAGCCGAAATGAAGCGCAAGACGAGGCAATTGTCGTGATCCCTGCCGTCCGGCGTTGACTGGGCATTAACAGCGCATGCGTTAGGATTGCGGGCTTCCGCCGTCTCACATGCGTATCGCCATGGCATTGCTGGGCCCTGTAGTCGTGATTGCCGAACATCCGGCCGCCGATACGGTCGAGGCGCTCGGCAATGCCGGCGCGTTTCCCATCGTCGAGGCCGGCTGGGCCGACGCACGCGCCGCCATCGACGAGATTCAGCCATCCGCGCTGCTGCTGGCCGAGCCGGATCCGCCGCCCGATGCCCGTCTGGCCCAGGTTCTGAGCCGTCGCATCGAGGCCATGAGTCCGCTCATGCCCGTGCTGGCGCGCCTTCACGACGACGGCGTGGTCCCGATCCCGCATGCATTGGCGGTCGCGGCCGGTGACCCGATGAGCCGGCTGATCGATCGGTTGCGCTCGGCGCTGCGAATTCGCAACCTTCATGCGGCCGTGCTGCGGCGCTCGGGAGCGCCGGCGCAGCCCGGTCCGGAGTCCGCAAGCGCATGCGCCTTTCCGCAGCATGGCAGTCCGGATCAGGCGACCGTGCTGTGCGTCGGCCGCGGCCGCTTCTATCCGGCGCTCGCCGTCGCGGTCGGCGAGCGCCTCGGGCTGATCGGGGCGATGAGCGTCGAGACCGCCGCGCGTTTTCTCAATTCCCGCGACATCGAAGGCATCGTCATCGGCGACGGCTTCGGGCCGCGGGTGGTCGAGGCGCTGTTGACGGTGCTGGCCGAGAATGCACGTTTTCGCGACCTTCCGGTCGGCGTGCTGGGCGGCCATCCGGTACGCGACGACCGGCTGCCCAACCTCATTCAGGTGGACAGCGGCCCCGAACGCCTGGTCGAGCGCCTGCTCCCGTTCGTGCGCCTGCAGGCCTTCGAAGCTCACCTCAAGCGCTTGCTGAAATCGCTCGAGGCCGAAGGCACGCTCGATCCGGCCACCGGCCTGTTCGCGCGCCAGGCCTTCTGGAACGATCTCGACCGCGCCGTGAAGGACGCCGGCGGCAACGGTGGCTGTCTTTCGGTCGCCCGCTTTGCGTTCGAGGAGACCGATGACGGCCGCGCTCATCTCGACGCCGCACGGCTGTTCAGCCGGCTGGTGCGCAATATCGATTTCGCCTGCCAGGAGCAGGACGGCTCGATTCTGGCGGCCTTCACCGAGACCGACCTGCGCAGCGCCCACGTGGTCGCCCGCCGCATCGCCAGCATCCTCAAGCACACCATGCTGTCGCCCGATCACGACCGCCGCGCGATCACCCCGACGGTCACGCTGGCGACGCTCAAGCCCACCGACAATCTCAGCACCCTGGTGGCGCGGCTGGGCACCTGTCCCATGGTTGCGGCCGGCTGAGCGCGACACTACGTTGGCTGAATATCCTCGGAAGGACCGGCCATGTCCGCAACGCTCACCATCGATATGATTTCCGATGTCGTCTGCCCGTGGTGCTATATCGGCAAGCGGTTCTTGGAGCAGGCGATCGCTTTGAAGCCCGACATTCCGGTGGAGGTGCGTTTCCGGCCCTATTTCCTCAATCCCTGGGTCCCCCGCGAGGGCATGAGCCGGGAAGACTACCTCATCGCCAAATTCGGCTCGGTCGAACGCTACAACAGCAACACCAGCCGCATCGTCGAGGCGGCGGCCGCCGCCGGGCTCAGCTATAATCGCGACCGGATCAAGCGCCAGCCCAATACGCTGGATTGCCATCGGCTGATTCTGTGGGCCGGCGAAACCGGCAAAGCGGCGGCCATGAAGCAACGGCTGATGGAAATCTATTTCAGCGAAGGCGGCGACCTCACCCAGACCGAGACTCTGGTCAAGGCCGCGGCGGATTGCGGCCTGGACGGCGAGGAGGTGCGCGCGCGGCTGGCGAGCCGGCAGGACGTCGATGTAGTCGAGCGCGAGGCGCAATCCGCCAAGGAGGCCGGCATCGAGGGCGTGCCTTGCTTCATCATGGGCGGGATGATCGCGCTCAGCGGCGCACAGCCGCCCGAATACCTCGCCGCCGCAATCGAGCGCGCCGCCGCCGAGCAGGCCGGACGGGTGGCGGCGGAATAGCCCGCCGGCTCACCTCGCAAACCGCACCGCGATTGCCAGCAGCGCGCTCGCCGCCGTCCAGGAACCGAGCACGCGCACCCCGATCTGCTGCCAGTCGCGCGCCATGCGGGCGGCGCCTGCGACCACGAGCCACAGCGCGATCGATGCGCCGATCCCGGTTCCGATCAGCATCAGCACGCCCTCCCGCAACGAAACCACATCAGGGGGCGAATCGAGGCCGATCGCCGCCCCGACGACGGTGGCGAGCGGACCGAGGACCAAAATTGACAGCCGGAATGCGGCCGCCACCAGAACCCCGCTGATGGCAACGCCTGCCAACAAGACATCGCCCGCCGGCGTCTCTCCGACCGCGAAGGCGAGCGCAAGCAGTCCCGCGGCCAGCGCCAGCACAAACAGCATGAGCGGGAGCGGTCGCTTGCTGGCGGGTTGCTGCCCGATCAGGAGACCAAGCCCGAGCAGCGCGAGCGCATGGCTCGGGGTCAGCAACGGATGCAGCAATCCGCCAAGGAAAGCCATGTCAGGCCGCCTTGGCGGGCGCCGCCAGCCGCGCCAGGCTGCGCAGGATCGCCATGGTTCCCTTCAGGCGCTGCTCGGGCTCTTCCCAGTCATCGAAGAACACAACCTTCATATCGGGCCGCACCTTGGCGTCCGGTCCGCGCTCGCGGATGAAACCGATAAGCCGCTCCGGATTGGCGAAGGTATTGTCGCGGAAGGAAATGACCGCGCCCTTGGGCCCGGCTTCGACCCGCTCCACATTCGCGCGCCGGCACAGCGCCTTGATCGCCACGATCTGCAAGAGATGCTCGACCTCCGGCGGCGGCGTGCCGAAGCGATCGGTGAGCTCGGCGCCAAAAGCCTCGATCTCCTGCTCGTCCTCGATCTCCGCCAGCCGCCGGTAGAGCGCCAGCCGCACCGGCAGGTCGGCCACGTAGGTCTCCGGGATCATCACCGGCATGCCGATGGTGATCTGCGGCGACCACTGATCGGCGACCGGCGCGCTGATGCCGGCCTTGAGGCTGGCGACCGCCTCCTCCAGCATCTGCTGATAGAGCTCGTAGCCGACCTCCTTGATGTGGCCGGACTGCTCGTCGCCCAGGAGATTGCCGGCGCCGCGGATATCGAGATCGTGGGAGGCGAGCTGGAAGCCGGCGCCGAGCGTGTCGAGCGACTGCAGCACCTTCAGGCGGCGCTCGGCCTGCACGGTGATCTTGCGCTCGGCCGGCAGCGTCAGCAGCGCATAGGCCCGCACCTTGGCGCGGCCCACGCGTCCGCGCAGCTGATAGAGCTGGGCCAGGCCGAAACGGTCGGCCCGATGCACGATCAGCGTGTTGGCGGCCGGAATGTCGAGGCCGGATTCCACGATCGAGGTCGACAACAGCACATCATACCTGCCGTCATAGAAGGCCGACATGATGTCCTCGAGCACGGTCGAGGGCATCTGCCCATGGGCGACCGCCACGCGCATCTCCGGCACGTTCTTCTCGAGAAACTCCTTGGCTCCGGCCAGATCCTCGATACGCGGGCAGACATAGAAGGCCTGGCCGCCGCGATAGCGCTCGCGCAGCAACGCCTCGCGCACGACCAGCGGATCGAACGGCGAAACGAAGGTGCGGACCGCCAGCCGATCGACCGGCGGCGAGGCGATGATCGAAAGATCGCGCACGCCGGTGAGCGCCAGCTGCAGCGTGCGCGGGATCGGGGTCGCGGTCAGGGTGAGCACATGGACCTCGGCGCGCAGCTGCTTGAGCTTCTCCTTGTGGACGACGCCGAAATGCTGCTCCTCGTCGACAATCACCAGGGCAAGGTCCTTGAACTTGACGGCCTTGCCGAGCAGCGCGTGTGTGCCGATCACGATATCGATCTGGCCCTCGGCAACGCCCTTCTTCACCCGGGCAAGCTCGGCCGGCGAAACCAGCCGCGAGGCCTGGCCGATCTGGACCGGAAATCCATGGAAGCGCTCGGTGAACGTCTTGGCATGCTGGCGCGCCAGCAGCGTGGTCGGCACCACCACCGCGACCTGCCTGCCGTTCATCGCCACCGCGAAGGCGGCGCGCAGCGCCACCTCGGTCTTGCCGAAGCCGACGTCGCCGCAGATCAGGCGATCCATGGGGCGGCCGGCGCCAAGCTCCTTGAGCACGACGTCGATTGCCGCCTGCTGGTCGTCGGTCTCCTCATACGGGAAGCCGGCGCAGAATTCGTCATAAGGTCCGGGCTCGGCGGTCAGCCGCGGCGCCTCGCGCATCTGCCGTTCGGCCGCCACCTTGATCAGATCGTTGGCGATCTCGCGGATGCGCTTCTTCATGCGCGCCTTGCGGGTCTGCCAGCCGACGCCGCCGAGGCGGTCGAGCTCGGCGCCGGTCTCGTCGGAGCCGTAGCGCGACAACAGCTCGACGTTCTCCACCGGCAGGAACAACTTGTCGCCGCCCGCGTAGTGCAGCTCGAGGCAGTCATGCGGCGCGCCGGCCGCCTCGATGGCGCGCAGCCCGACAAAGCGGCCGATGCCGTGATCGACGTGAACCACGAGATCGCCGGCCGCGAGGCTGGTGATCTCGGCGATGAAGTTCTCCGGCCGCCGGGCGGCCCGCCGCGGGCGCACGAGGCGATCGCCGAGAATGTCCTGCTCGCTGATGAGGGCTGCATCGGCGGTCTCGAAACCGCTTTCCAGCCCGAGCACGGCCAGCGCCACCTGCGGCGCCGGCAGCGCCAAGGCCGCCGGCCACGACGGCACGGACGCGAGATTGGCGAGCCCATGGTCGGCGAGCACGTGGCTCATGCGCTCGCGCGCGCCTTCGCTCCACAAGGCGATGAGCACGCGCTTGCGCGCGGCCTGCAGGCCCATGGCGTGCTGCACGACCGCCTCGAAGACGTTGCGGCCGGGCTCGTTGCGCTCGGCCGCGAAATTGCGCCCCTGCCTGGTGCCGGCATCGATCACCGGCCCCTGCTCTTGCGGCACCCCGAACGGGGTCAGCCGCGCCAGCGGCGCCAGGCCGAGCCGCTCGCGCCATTGCGCCTCCGGCACATAGAGCCGGTCCGGCGGCAAGGGATTATAGAGCTGGCCGGAGCCGCGCTGGCCGAGCGCCTGCTGGCGCGCCTCGAAATAGTCCTTGATCTGGTCGGAGCGCTCGCGCGCCGCGTCCTCGACCTGCGGCTCGAGCACCACGGCCGAGCCCGGCAGGTAATCGAAAATCGTTTCGAGGCGCGCGTGGAACAGCGGCAGCCAATGCTCCATTCCGATATGGCGGCGGCCCTCGCTCACCGCCTGATAGAGCAGGTCGTCCGGAGATGGCGCCCCGAAAGCTTCCACATAGCCCAGGCGGAAACGCCGGATGGTCTCGGTGGTGAGCTGAAACTCGGCCACCGGGACCAGATCGAGCGCATGCAACTGATCGGTCGTGCGCTGGCTCTCGGGATCGAAGCTGCGGATCGATTCCAGCGTATCGCCGAAGAAGTCGAGCCGCACCGGCTCGGCCATCCCGGGCGCATAAAGATCGATGATGCCGCCGCGCACCGCGTAGTCGCCCGCCTCGCGCACGGTGGCGGCGCGGGAAAAGCCGTTGAGCTCGAGCCAGCGCGTGATGCCTTCCATGTCGAGCACGTTGCCGGGGGCGACGGCGAGCGACTGGGTGGCGACAAGGTCGCGCGCCGGCACGCGCTGGACCGCGGCATTGACGGTGGTCAGCAGGACCGAAGGCCGGTCTCGTCCCTTCAGGCGCGCGAGCCGCGACAGCACGGTCATCCGCTGCGCCACGACGCCGGCATGGGGAGAGGCGCGGTCATAGGGCAGACAGTCCCAGGACGGGAATTCCATCACCGCGAGACCGGGATCGAAGAAGCCGAGCGCACGCGCGAGCGCGGCCATGCGCGAGCCGTCGCGGCATACCACCAGCAGGCTGGTGGCCGCCGCATCGGCGCGCGCCGCGACCGCGCGGGCGAGATCGGCGACGATCAGCCCTTGCGCGCCATCGGCAACGCCGGCGAGCGTCAGCGGCCGGCCGGGCGCCAAGAGATCGGCAGGAGACCGCGCCATGCTCACCCTCCGCCGCCGGGATTCAGGTGAAAGTCACGCAGCTCGCGAAACAGCGCGCCGTCATAATCCGGCGTCACCGTCTCCTCGCCCGTGATCCAGGCCAGCAAGTCGCGGTCCGGCACCTCGATCAGGCGCTCGAATTCG
>DASXXS010000229.1:0-17663 GCA_036502925.1 Xanthobacteraceae bacterium | reverse complement strand
CCTTCGCGGGGACGGAGTCTGCAACGGTCCCGGCTCAAGGCCGGGACAAGGTTCACCCAGTCGCCCCCTTCAGGGTGCGCCAGCCCGCATATTGCGCTTGCGGGCCGAGCTCCTCCTCGATGCGCAGGAGCTGATTGTATTTCGCGGTGCGGTCGGAGCGGGCGAGCGAGCCGGTCTTGATCTGCCCGCAATTGGTGGCGACCGCGAGATCGGCGATGGTTGTGTCCTCGGTTTCGCCCGAACGATGCGACATCACGGCGCTGTAGCCGGCGCGATGCGCCACCTCGACCGCCGCCAGCGTCTCGGTAAGGGTTCCGATCTGATTGACCTTGATAAGGATCGAGTTGGCGAGGCCCTCCTTGATGCCCTGCGCCAGCCGCGTGACGTTGGTCACGAACAGGTCGTCGCCCACCAGCTGGCACCTGTCGCCGATCAGCTCGGTGAGAATCTTCCAGCCGGCGAAATCATCCTCCGCCATGCCGTCCTCGATGGAAACGATCGGGTAGCGGGCAACCAGCTCCGCCAGGTATTTGGCCTGCTGCTGGGGCGAACGTGTCTTGCCTTCACCTTTATAGTGATAGGCGCCGTCCTTGAAGAATTCGGTGGAGGCCGGATCGAGCGCCAGGACCACATCCTTTCCGGCCTTGTAGCCCGCGCTCTCGATCGCCTTCATGACGAGATCGAGGGCGGCATCGGCCGATTGCAGGTCGGGCGCAAAGCCGCCTTCATCGCCCACATTGGTGTTATACCCGGCGGCCTTGAGCGCCGCCTTGAGGGTGTGAAAAATCTCCGAGCCGGCGCGCAGACCTTCGGCAAACGAGACCGCCCCCACCGGCATGATCATGAATTCCTGGAAGTCGATCGGATTGTCGGCGTGCACGCCGCCATTGACGATGTTCATCATCGGAACCGGCAACAGCCGCGCCGCGACACCGCCCACATAACGGTAGAGCGGCAGCGCGTTGGCGATTGCCGCCGCCTTCGCCACCGCGAGCGAGACGCCGAGCACCGCGTTGGCGCCGAGCCGGCCCTTGTTGGGCGTGCCGTCGAGCGCGATCATGGTCTCGTCGATCTTGCTCTGCGGCTCCGCGTCCATGCCGCCGAGCGCGTCGAAAATCTCGCCATTGACCGCATCGAGGGCCTTGCGGACGCCCTTGCCGAGATAGCGGCTCTTGTCGCCGTCGCGCAGCTCAACCGCTTCGTGCTTGCCGGTGGAGGCGCCCGAGGGCACCGCGGCGCGGCCCTTCGAGCCGTCCTCCAGCTCGACGTCGACCTCGACGGTCGGATTGCCGCGACTATCGAGGATTTCGCGGCCGATGATGTCCACAATCGCGGTCATGGCGCCCCTTTGCCTGAGAAGTCCCTTCTGCGGCGCTTGTAAGGGATCAGGAGCCGATCGCAAGAGCCGTATCGCCAGCGCGGGCTTGGTCACAAAACGATTGCGGCGCTTGTGGCGCGGGCCGATAAGCTGCCCTTCGCCCAGAACCTAACGACTGTGAGACCCATGTCACGCTCGCCGCAGCTTGGCCGACCGAGCCGCATTCCCGCCTCGCCGGCGGCCGCGCTACTCGATCGGGTCGCCAACCCGCACCCCGACACCGATTATCTCGTCCGCTTCACGGCGCCGGAATTCACCACGCTCTGTCCGATCACCGGCCAGCCGGATTTCGCGCATCTGGTCATCGACTATGTGCCGGCGAAGTGGCTGGTCGAGTCGAAATCCCTGAAGCTCTACTTCGCGAGCTTCCGCAATCATGGCGCCTTCCATGAGGACTGCACGGTCGCCGTCGGCAAGAAGCTCGTTGACCTGCTGCGGCCCAAATGGCTGCGCATCGGCGGCTACTGGTATCCGCGCGGCGGCATGCCGATCGATGTGTTCTGGCAGTCCGGCAAGCTGCCGGCAGGCGTCTGGGTGCCGGATCAGGGTGTCGCGCCCTATCGAGGCCGCGGTTAGTCAGCGCCTCTTGTCGCGGCCGCGGCTCAGCATCAGGGCCAACTCGCAAGTCGGGGCCTCGGTACTTTTCCCGGACGCGGTCCGGCGCGAAGCGGTGCACCGCTGATCCGGGATCGTTCCGGATTCGGAGTCTGGAACGGTCCCGGCTCAAGGCCGGGACAAGAATGCTCTCACCGGATGGTTCCCGCGACCGTCGCCAGCAGCGCTTTCATGGCCTGCCCGGGATCGGCCGCGCGCATCACCGAGCCCATGACCGCAATCCCTGCGGGGCCGGCCGCCAGTACCTCGGCCACGCGCGCGACGTTGATGCCGCCGATGGCGAGGACCGGCACGCGCGCCGCGCGCGCGATCTCGGCGAGGCCCTTGCGGCCAATCTCTGGCCCATAGCCGGGCTTGCTCGCGGTTTCATAGGCCGGTCCCGCGATCGCATAGTCGATCGCGCCCGGATCGATCGCCTCGGCCTCGGTGACGGTGTGGATCGAGACGCCGATGAGCTTTCCCGTCCCCAACAGGGCGCGGCTGCGGGCCGGGTCGCTCCCGGCCGGCAGGTGCACGCCATCGGCGCCGCAGGCTTTCGCCACCGCGGCGTCGCCGTGCACCGTGAGGCGCGCGCCGTGGCGCCGCGCGATCGGCAACAAGCTGCGGGCGAGCGCGATCTGGTCGTCTTCGGAAAGGTCCTTCTCCCGCACGCTCACCCAGCGACAACCCGCCGCCAGAGCGGCCGCCACCACTTCGGCGAGCGGCAGCCGCGCCTGCTGGCGGTCGGTGACCAGGAGCAGCGGCGGATCAGGCAGCCTCACGTCCCCACCAGGCCGAATTGCGGGCTCGAGGGCTCGGCATGGCTGAGCTTGGGAATCCGTCCGGCCAGCCGCGAGAGCCGGCCTGCCTCGACGGCCGCGCGCATGCTGGCCGCCATCATGACCGGATCGCGCGCCTTCGACACCGCCGTGTTGAGCAGAACGGCGGCGCAGCCCAGCTCCATGGCGAGCGCCGCATCGGAGGCGGTGCCGATGCCGGCATCGAGCACCACCGGCACCGGCGAGCGCGCGCAGATCAGCTCGATGAGATGCGGATTGCCGACGCCGAGCCCCGAGCCGATGAGGGAGCCGAGCGGCATCACGGCGGCAGCGCCGGCGTCGGCGAGCTTGCGGCACACGACCGGATCCTCGGTGCAATAGGGCAGCACCGTGAAACCCTTCGCCACCAGCATCTCGGTCGCGCGCAGCAACTCCTCGGTGTCGGGATATTGCAGCTCGCGGTCGCCGATCACTTCGAGCTTGATCCAGCTCGAATCCAGCGCTTCGCGCGCCAGCTCGGCCGTCAGCACGGCGTCCTTGGCGGTCTGGCAGCCGGCCGTATTGGGCAGGAAATGAATGTGCTTGGGAACCAGATCGACCAGGCTCTCGTCATCGCCGGCGAGGCTGATCCGCCGGATCGAGGCCGTCACCATCTCGGTCGCGCTCGCCGCCATCGAATCGAGCATCAGCTTGCGGTTGGGATAGCCGGCGGTGCCGAGAAACAAACGCGAGCCGAATTCGCGGCCGGCGATGATGAGAGGGTCGGACATACGGTAGCTCCGTCAACCGCCTTGGCGCGCGCGCACGATCTCGACGCTGTCGCCGGGCTTGAGCGGCGTTTGCGGCCAGGCCGCGCGGGGAATAACGGCGCCGTTGAGCGCCACCGCGATCCCGCGCTGGGCGACATCGACCGCCTTTTCTTCCAGCAGTGCCGCCAGCGTCGCGACCACCAGCGGTTCTTGCTCGCCGTTGATCTGGATGTGGGGCTTGGCAGTGGCTTGCATCATGTGAGCGTTGGTCATGTGGACATTCTACTCCGCGGCCTTGGCCGGCGTGAACCGCTCGATGCCGAACGGCCGGATGGCCGGATCGAGCGTGCCGTCGAGCACCAGGCGCGCGATCGCGTCCGCCGTCACCGGAGCAAGCAGAATACCGTTGCGGTGGTGGCCGGTGGCATAGATGAGCCCGTCGAGCGGGCCCGGCCCGAGAATCGGGGCATCGTCGCGGCTGCCCGGCCGGTGGCCGACCCACATTTCGTCGATTGGCAATTCCTCGATGGCAGGCACCGCCCGCCAGGCCGCTTCCAGCAGCGTCAGCAGGCCGCCGGCGGTGAGCGTTGAATCAAATCCCTTCTCCTCCACCGTGCCGCCAACGATGAGCCGGCCGTCGAGGCGTGGCACCAGGTAGATGCCCGGCCCCCAGATTACATGGGTGATGAGCGGCGTCGCCGGGTCCATGCGCAGCGCCAGCATCTGGCCTTTGATCGGACGCACCGGCGGCAGCGATTGCGGCGCCAGATCCGCGATGCTGCCGGCGATGCCGCGCGACCATGCGCCGGCCGCCAGCACCACCGCATCGGCCGCGTGCTTGCGTCCATCGGCCAGCACGACGCCGTCGACGCGCCTGCCCTGGCTCGAGATCGCGGCGACCGGCTGATGCTCGTTGATGCTGGCGCCGGCCGCCTGCGCGGCGGCCGCCAAGGCGAGGGCGAGCTTCCGATTGTCGACCTGATGATCCTGCGGGCTGAACACGGCGCCCGCCAGCTTGCCGGCAAGGTGGGGCTCGCGCCGCCGGGTTTCGGCGGCGGAAATCCAATGCAGCGGCAGATCGAGCTTCTGCTGGAACTCGAGGTGATGAAACAGCCTGGCCTGGTCGTCGGCGGTGAGCGCGATGACCAGCGTTCCCTCGCGGCGCAATTCCACATCGATGCCGGAAGCTCGCTTGAGCTCGTCGGCGAACGCCGGCCAGCGCGCCTGGCTGTCGCGGCCGAGCGCCACCAGGGCTTCCTCCCCGGGCTCGGCTTCGGCGCAGGCCGCGAGCATTCCGGCGGCCGCATGGGTCGCGCCGGCGCCGGCGGCGCCGCGGTCGAAGACCGAAACCCTGACGCCCCCGGCGGCGAGCCGCCAGGCAATGCCGAGCCCGACGACCCCGGCGCCGATGATGGCGACCGTTTTCGGCTTGGCGACAGGTGAGAAGCGGTCCGTCAACAGGCGGCTCCCTTCGCTGGAATGACCCAGACAGGTTCGATGGGTTTGATCTCAGCCGCGTCTGCGCGGCACCCCAGGCCGTATGCCCTCACATGATGGGGATTTTCAAAGGCTTACACAAGTCCCCTGGAATCCCCCGTGGGACGGGCGCGTATTTCAACGGCCCTCCCTGGGCAGCGGCTGCCGGCGCTACCGCGTCGGCCGTTTGCGCGGCACGAGCGCCCCCTCGCCATAGGTGTGGCAAGTTTGTCTCACTCGCGCCAAATCAGCTTGGCCCTATGGAAACTCGACTGCCTTGCGGACACTATGTTCCGAAACCCTCCGGGACCTTGCGCAATGCTCCAAATAGACCCCTGGGTTAAGGCGGCCGAATGCGAGCGCGCGATACGCGTCGTCGCCGACCCCGAGCGCCGTTCGGTTTTGATCAGCCTGCAGAGCCTATGGGTTGCGCTGGGCAACGAAGGCGCGGTTTTCGACCGGTCCCGGCAATCAGGCCAAATGCCGATGATTGCTCAGATACATGCCGAGCTGATGTCCTTATACAGAAACGCTATGCACTGAGCCGGGCCTGCAAATCAGGCCCCGGAAGCTTCCGCATAGCCGAGCGGATTACCACCGGCCTGCTCGACACCTGAGTGAGAAACCGTCTCTCCGCTCGCCTCTATCCCGATCTGGGCGCGATAGTGATCGAGGACGAAGAGGCGAACCGCCGACGACAGGTTGCCTTGCGCGCGCGCCGAATCGATGGCCCCCACCATTTCCGATAGGGTCAGGCCGCGGCCGGTCGCGATCTCTTTCAGTCCCTTCCAGAAAGCATCTTCGAGGCTGACGCTCGTCTTGTGGCCGGCGATGACGATTGAGCGTTTGACGACAGGCGACTTCATGACCCCCTCCGTGTTCCAAGCCAACGCGAGTCTCAGGGGGGGCATCGTCGAACGAACGGGAGATTACGCGCGATCCTCTGTGACCCTGCAAACTGCAGTAGCCGCAGAAACAGTCCCGCGCCTTCACCGGCTCGTTCACTCACCTTGCGAAGATTGAAGCGATCCCCACCCGACCCAACGACCTATTCGCAGCTTGCTAGCGTGCGAGCGAAATGTGCTCGCAAGGAGGCGAGCGAAGAAAATTTTAGAGCGTAGCGGCTATGCAAAATTCTCGCAGAACGGACCGTTATCGAATATCAAAGCGGTCGCGTCTCTGCAGCCTCGAACCAAAGCCCTTACGGAAAATTTACAACGGCTTACTCCAGCACCGTCGGTCACCCACAGGTTGGCTGATGTCCTTGCGCAGGATGGCGCAAGAGACGCGCGCAGACGAGCCCCACGGCCACTACCACGAGGGCGCCCGCCATCAGGCTTGGGCCGACCTCGTCATGGGCGAAGGTAAATCCGTAGTAGATCGGGCCCACGGCTTGGCCGAGATAGAACGTGCTCGAATGCAGCGAGGTCGCGGCGCCGCGCGCGGTGTGGGAGAGCTCGGTCACGTGAACATGGATCGAGCCGTGCAGCAGATAGAAGCCGAAGCCGAGCGTGCCGTACACCCCGATCTGCTCATACCAAGGCAGGTTCAGCGCGATCAGGACCAGCATGGCGCCGGCCACAAAGCCACCGATGATCATCAGCCAGCGCTGCGCGATGCGGGCGACCAGGACGGACACCAGCATCGAATAGACCACGCCGCCCAGCCCAAACGCGGCGATGACCAGGCCGGCGATCGAAGCGCGCGCCTCACCGGTCGCCAAGAGCAGCAGCGCCACATAGGGAAACACGCCATGGATGAACAGGCCCTCCAGGAATACCGCTCCGAAACAGACCTTGGCGCGCGGGTCGGCGAACACGCTGCGGAAGCCGGCGACTACCGAGGCCAGGCGGAACGGCGGGCGTTTGCCCTGATCGTGACCGCGCAACGCCGCAAAGGCCGTGACGGTCATGACCAACGCGAATAGCCCGAATACGCCGAACACGCCCCGCCAGCCGACCAGGTCGGCGATCACGCCGGCAATGGACGCGCCCACGAGATTGCCGGACAGGCCGACCGCCAGGAGCCGCCCGATCGCCACCTGCCGTTGCTGCACCGGCACCAGATCGCCGATCAGCGCGAGCGCGATCGGAAACAGGCCGCCGGCGACGCATCCGGCCACAACCCGCATGCCGATCAGGAGCGAAAAGCTCGTCGCTGCCGCGCAGACCAGCGCCGCCAGCGCCACCACCAGCAAACAGAAATTCATCAATCTCGTTTTGCCGAAATGATCGCCGAACGCGCCCAGCACCGGCTGCACCACCGCATAGGGAAACGTGAAGGCGGTGGACAATAGCGCGGCGGTCTTCGCATCGATGGCGAGATCGGCGGCGATCTTCGGAATGAGCGGGTCGACCGCGCGAGTGAAGATCGTCGATGCGAACACCACCAGGCTGACGATTTTCAGGGTGGCGGGAATGGGCGGGCCTCTCGAGATTTTTTCCAAGGTTGTAGCCCGCACGGAACGCGAGCGTAATGCGGGAGCGGCGGTCCCGGATTGCGCGGAGTTTATCATCGGGCGGCGCTTCGCGCCGACCCGTTGGCTCCATCCGGGCTACGGCGCTACGCGTGGGCGAGGCCCTTGGCCAATCTGTCGAACTCCATCAGGCCGCGAAGAAGCGCCTCCATCTCTTTGAGCGGCATCATGTTCGGTCCGTCGGAAGGCGCGTTGTCGGGGTCCTGGTGGGTCTCGATGAAGACGCCGGCGACACCGACCGCCACGGCAGCGCGCGCGAGCACCGGAACGAACTCACGCTCGCCACCGGACGAGGTTCCCTGCCCGCCGGGCTGCTGCACCGAATGGGTGGCATCGAAGATCACCGGCGCCCGCGTTGAGCGCTTGAGGATCGGCAACGCCCGCATGTCGGACACCAGCGTGTTGTAGCCGAACGAGACGCCGCGTTCGGTGACCAGCACATTGGGATTGCCGGCTTGGGTGATCTTGGCGACCACGTTGACCATGTCCCAGGGCGCCAGGAACTGGCCCTTCTTGAGGTTGATGGCGCGTCCGGTCGCGGCCGCCGCGATCAGGAGATCGGTCTGCCGGCACAGGAAGGCGGGGATTTGCAGCACGTCGACCACTTCGGCGATCTGCGCGCATTGCTCGCTCTCGTGCACGTCGGTGAGAACGGGGACGCCGAGCGACAGGCGGATTTCCGCGAAGATCGGCAGTGCCGCCTTGAGCCCGAGACCGCGCCCGCTCGCCGCGCTGGTGCGGTTGGCCTTGTCGAACGAGGTCTTGTAGACGAAGCCGATGCCGAGGCGCGTCGTCATCTCCTTGAGGGCGGCGGCCATCTCGAGCGCATGAGCGCGGCTTTCGAGCGCGCAGGGGCCGGCGATCAGCACGAGCGGCAAATCATTGCCGAAGCGCGCCTTGCCCACGGCGACGGTCGGATTGGGGGCCATGTCAGTGGTGGTCGCGTCCATTGCGGGGGAACATGACGGCCGGGGCCAGAGTGGTCAACCGTCTGAGAGCTGCCCGGGAGATTGTCGCATACGCGGCGCGCTTCTGCTCCGCGGGGCGAGGTGGAAATAGCTAGGCTGCTGCGAACGCCAATGTCGCCCCCATCGCGGCCTGGGGGGCGACCACCACATGGCCCATATGCAAAATATGCGGGACCGCGCCGGCTTCGAGCGCCGCCACGAGCGCGTCGCGCTCGCGCACCGCGAAGCGAAGCGCCGCGAGCGGTGCGCCGGCCGCAATGTCGGGCGGCGGGATGCCGAAATGGCTCTGGAACGCCCGTCCATCCATGATCTGCAGCTCGCCGCGCGGGGTGTGCGCCGCGATGCCGCTCGACGTGGCATTGAGCTCGCGCTCGCCCGTGAAGGCGGAAAGAAAGATGTGATGGTCGCTGGGGTTCTCGGCCACGATCACGGCACCGGCGATCGCGCATGCCCCATTGGCATGCTGCTGCAACGTCGGATTCCAGAAATTCTCCGGATGGTGCTGGCGGCAGGTCGCAAAGCCGATGGCGGGAGCGCCGGCGTCACGCGCGAAGACGAGCGAGAACCCCACCTTGAGCTTGCCGCCGTCCGGGGCGCTGCCTTCGCGCTCGAACCGCAGCGCCTGAGAGAGCGCGATCCCGGCGGCCGCGAAATCGCGCGCATCGGCTTGCGTATCACGGCTTTCCAGCATGAGGAAGGAGAGCCCCTCCTGGCTCCTGAGAAAGGCCTGGTTGAAGGTACCGAATAAAGTCGCGAAACCCTCGCCGCGAAGCTTTTCCGGCTCGGCGACCGTCAACAGCTCGACGAAGAATCCGGGCAGCTGGACGATATGGTTGCGGGTGCCCCAGGGATGGGCGTTGCGCGCCCCGACCGTGAAGCCCAGCCGGCGATAGAACGCCGCCGCCGCATCGAGATCGCGAACCGCGTGCACGACATGATCAAGACCGCGGGACATGCCATCTCCTTGTCCCGGCCTTGAGCCGGGACCGCTCCAGACTCCGGCGTTTGGAAGGGTCCCGGCTCAAGGCCGGGACAGGTGTGGAGAGCCTGCGGCCTACGCCCGCTCGAGCGCCGCCTTGACGCGCTCGGGCGTGAACGGCACGCGGCGCAGCCGTACGCCGGTCGCGTCGAAGACCGCATTGCCGATGGCGGCCGGGACCAGGCCGAGCGCCATTTCGGCGGCCCCCGAGGGCGCCGCCTCCGGCCGGTCGATCAGCACGATCTCGATCTTCTCCGGCACCGCATTCATGTGCAGCACCGGATAGGTCAGCCAGTCGACGCTCGTCACCATGTTCTGATCGAAGCGCACCTCCTCGAACATGGCCCGGCTGGTGCCGTAAACCAGCTGCCGGTCGATGACGTGGCGCAAGGTCTCCGGATTGACGATCAGGCCGACATCGTGGGCGCAGACATAGCGCGCCACCTCGATTTTGCCGCTGGCACGATGCACCCGCACTTCGGCGATCAGCGCGATGAAGGTGTCGAAGTGCCGCCGGAACGCAATGCCGCGTCCGATCGCGACGTCGTCGCCGCGACCCTTGCGCGGCGAGGTCCGTTTGTCCCAGCCGTAATGCTCCGCGGCGGTGCGCACCGCGTCGCGGTCGCGCGGGTTCTTGAGATATTGCAGCCGGAACTCGACCGGATCCGTATTGGTCGCCGCCGCTACCTCGTCCATGAAGGATTCGCTGCCGAACAGGATCGGCGGCCCGTAGGGATCGCGCAAATGGGTGGTGCGCAGCGGCGAGGCGCGGTCCAGTAGGGGCGCGACGGTCTCCCAGCCCAGCCGCCCATGATCGAACGTGTAGGAGGCGACCGGAATCTCGAAGCCCTGCTCGGGCTTCAACGGCAGGCCGAGCAGATGGCCGGCCAGCACATCGGCGGCGCGTCCCTCCCGCGTTGAAATGTCGAGGCGCGAGAATGCCTTGCCGATTGTCTCGTAGGCGATCACCTTGCCGCCGGCATCGATCCCGGCGCGGTTGCGGCTCACCGAGGCGGTACCTTTGGGATCCCAGGCGAGGCCCTCGTGCCGCATGTATTGCACCCGCACCGGCCGGCGCAGATGCCGCGAGAGCACGGCCGCGTCCGCGGTGGCGTCGCCCTGGTCGTTGCGGCCATAGGAGCCGGTGCCGAACATCCAGATTGCGCGCACTTTTTCGCGCGGCAGATCGAGGAGCTCGGCCACGCAGGCAGCCGAATCGTAGGGTTTCTGCGAGCTGGTCCACACGGTCGCCGCGCCGTCGCGCACATCCGCGACCGCGCAGGCCGGCCCCATGCTGGCATGGGACTGGGTCGGGTATTCGTACTCGCCCTCGATGATGCGCGCCGCCTGCTTGAAGCCGTCGTCGACCGAGCCGTTCTCGCGCTGGATGACGCGCTTGACCACCGGGGCATTGCGGATATGCGCATGCAGCGCGTCATTGCCGGGAAAATTCGGCTGTGCGTCCGACCAGGTCACCTTGAGGGCCGCCGCCGCCTTGACGGCGTTCCATTCCCTCTCGGCCACCACCGCGAGCAGATCCTTGATCCAGACCACTTGCGCGCCCGGAATCTGCGCGATCGAGCTTTCGTCGACCTTGACCGGCACCGCGCCCGCGACCCGCGGCCGGATCATGCGGGCATGCAGCATGCCGGGCAGCCGTAGATCGTTGACCAGGTCGAGGGTGCCGAACACCTTGCCTGGCAAGTCCCGGCGGCGGAAGGATTTTCCGATGACCTTGAACTGATCCGGCGTCTTCAGCGGAAGCTTGACGTCGACGGCGAGCGCATTCGAGGTCTTGCCGTTCCAGTCCACCTTGCTGTCGAAGTAGCGTCCGCCGACCAGCTCGGCATAGGAAATCCTTCGGGTCGGATCGGCGGCGGCATGCACCACGCCGTCCGTCACCGTGAGCTCTGCGGCCGGCAGGCCGAACGCGCCGGCGGCCATCTCGATCAGGAGATGGCGCGCGAGCGCTGCCGTGCGGCGCAGCACCATGCCGCCGTGGGAGACCCCGATGGCGGCGCTCGCGCCGCCCATGTCGAGGGTGCGGCCGCTATCGCCCATGACGACGCGCACCCGCTCGAACGGAACGTCGATCTCTTCGGCCACCATCTGGGCGATGGACGTACCGAGCCCCTGCCCGCCGTCGATCTTGCCGTAATAGGCGACGACCGTGCCGTCCGCGTCGATGGTGATGTAGGAGGAGAGCTGGTCGCCGGTGAGCGGCGGCCGTGCCGCTGCCCCGTTGGGGGCGGCGTGCGCAAGCTCCACCGCGCTCAGGTCGATCGCCGCTGCCAGCGTCACCACCAGCGCGCCGCTCGAAGCCAAAAAGGCGCGGCGGTCGAGCGTGAGGGATTCGATTGCGTTGTTCATGTCGATCGAGTTTGCTTCGATCTTGTTCATGGTGCTCTCCTCACGCCGATTGGGCGGCGCGCTTGACCGCGCGCAACGCGGCGGCATGAGTGCCGCAGCGGCAGATCAGGCCGTCAAGCGCGTCCTTGATCTCGGCCTCGGTCGGATGCGGCTTGTGCGCGAGCAACTCGGCCGCGGTCATGATCCAGCCGTTGATGCAATAGGCGCACTGGTTCACCTGCTCCTCGATCCAGGCGGCTTGCACCGGATGCGGATGCTCGGGCGTGCCGAGCCCCGCCAGCGTGGTGATCTGCCGGCCCGCCACGGCGGCGGCCGGCGTCACGCAGGAGCGCACCGCGCGCCCGTCCACATGCACCGTGCAGGCGCCGCACTGGCCGAGCCCGCAGCCGAAGCGCGGATTGTTCAAGCCGAGGTCGTCGCGCAACGCATACAGAAGCGGCATGCCGGGATCGTCGATCTCGATCGCCTGCACCCTGCCATTGACGTGAAGCTCGATCTGCATGGCCGTGGTTCTCCGTGTGCGGCGAGGATATCACGAAATGGCGGGGCGGGAATTGGGACTTCATGCCTTTCCCGGACGCGGTGCGGCGCGGAGCGAAGCGAAGCGAAGCAGAGTGACGCACCGCAGAGCCGGGATCGTTCCAACGTCGGAATTCGCGACGATCCCGGGTCTGCAGCGCACCACTGCGCTTCGCTCCGTGCTGCGCTGCGCCCGGGAAAAGTCCGCGCGCAGCGGCCACCAGCCGCGCTTGGCCCGCCGCCCCTACACCAGCCGGCTCTGCTCCACCGCGGCGCCGACGAAGGAGGCGAACAGCGGGTGCGGCTCGAAGGGGCGCGATTTGAGCTCGGGGTGGAACTGGACGCCGATGAACCAGGGGTGGTTCTCGTATTCGATCATCTCCGGCAGCACGCCGTCGGGCGACATGGCGCAGAAGCGCATGCCGTGCTGCTCGAGCCGGCCGCGATAGGCGGTGTTGACCTCGTAGCGGTGGCGGTGGCGCTCGGAAATCTCGGTGGTGCCGTAGATGCCGGCGGCACGGCTGCCGCGCTGGAGCATCGCCGGATAGGCGCCGAGCCGCATGGTGCCGCCGAGGTCGCCGTCGCGCCCGCGCCGATGCAGCTCGTTGCCTTTCATCCATTCGGTCATCAGCCCGACCACCGGCTCGGTGGTGGCGCCGAACTCGGTCGAATTGGCCTCGGCGATGCCGCACAGATTGCGCGCGGCTTCGACCACCGCCATCTGCATGCCGAAGCAGATACCGAAATACGGCACGTGCCGCTCGCGCGCGAACTGCACCGCCCTGATCTTGCCTTCGGCGCCGCGCTGGCCGAAGCCGCCGGGCACCAGAATGCCGTCGACATGCTCGAGGAAGGGAGTGGGATCCTCGCGCTCGAACACTTCGCTTTCGATCCAGTCGAGATTGACCTTGACCTTGTTGGCGATGCCGCCATGCGACAGCGCCTCGATCAGCGACTTGTAGGCGTCCTTCATGCCGGTATATTTGCCGACGACGGCGATGGTGACATTGCCTTCCGGGTTACGGATGCGCTCGTTGATGAAGCGCCAGACCGCGAGATCGGGGATCGGCGCGCTCTCGATGCCGAAAGCGGCCAGCACCTCGCGGTCCAATCCGGCCTCGTGATAAGCCTCGGGCACTGCATAGATGTTATCGACGTCCTGCGCGTCGATCACCGCGCTCTCGCGCACATTGCAGAACAGCGCGAGCTTGCGCCGCTCCTCGCCGGGGATCGGCCGATCGGTGCGACATAGCAGAATGTCGGGCTGGATGCCGATCGAGCGGAGCTCCTTGACCGAATGCTGGGTGGGCTTGGTCTTGAGCTCGCCGGCGCTCGGGATATAGGGCATCAAGGTGAGGTGGATATAGATCGCATGATGGCGCGGCAGGTCGTTGCCGAGCTGGCGGATCGCCTCGAAGAACGGCAGGCCCTCGATGTCGCCCACGGTGCCGCCGATCTCGCACAGCACGAAGTCGTAGCCGTCATTGCCGTCGAGGATGAATTGCTTGATCGCGTTGGTGACATGGGGGACCACCTGGATGGTGGAGCCCAGATAATCGCCGCGCCGCTCGCTGGCGAGAATCTCCTGGTAGATGCGGCCCGCCGTGATGTTGCACTGGCGGTCGGCGGGCCGGCCGGTGAAGCGCTCGTAATGCCCAAGATCGAGGTCGGTCTCGGCGCCGTCATCGGTGACGAAGACCTCGCCGTGCTGATAGGGCGACATCGTTCCGGGATCGACATTGAGATAGGGATCGAGCTTGCGCAGCCGCACCGTGTAGCCGCGCGCCTGCAGTAGCGCGCCGAGCGCCGCCGATGCGAGACCCTTGCCGAGGGAGGAGACCACGCCGCCGGTGATAAAAATATACCGCGCCATGGGACCTAACCTCTAACGCCTGCGGACCGATTCGACGAGGGGTTTGACGGATTCATTCCCAGAAACAATTCGCCGATCTGCATCGAGAATTTCATCATTTATTTCCATCAGTTACCACACTTTACTCATGTATATTCTCCGCTGGTGCAGTTCAACTTCTCCCTGGGCACGGTGCAACACCGAGCGCGCGACGCGAAATGGTGCGCTCCGCACGGGCTTCGCGCTGCACCTGCGTCCGGGGACAAGCGCATCTCCGAGCTAACCTTCGGAGGACCGGCCCCAAAACCGAAGGGCCGGTTGCCCGGCCCTTGATGATCCTCGCTCTACTGCGACTGCGGCACCTGCGGCCCGCCGGCCGGCGGTGCCGGCTGCGGTGCTCCCTCTCCTTTTTGCAACTGCTTGAGCAGGCCGCCCCCGCCCGGCGCCAGCGGCGCGTTGGTGCCCGGCGCCGCCGGCTGGGTCTGCCCCGCCGGTGCCCCGGTATTGAGAATCGAGGCCGGCTTGCGGTCGAAGCTGGCGATCCAGGACAGCATCAGGCTGGTGGCGAAGAACGCGAGCGCCAGATAGGCGGTGGTCCGGGTCAGCACATTGGCGGTGCCGCGGCTGGTGAGAAATCCGCCGGTCGAGCCGATGCCAAGGCCGCCGCCTTCGGACTTCTGCAAGAGCACGACGCCAATCAAGGCGAGAACCACCATGAGATGGATGACGATGACGACTGTGGTCATGGTTCCGCTCGAAGAATCCTTATCGGCCGCCCTACTGGGCCGGCTCGCCACCCGCTCATATAGGCTGTCGCCCGGCTGAATACACGATCCCTGCCGGCATTGCTACCCGCCTTGTCGGGGCCTTCTCCCGGGCGCTTCGCCGCATGAGCGCGGAGCGCGGAGCGCGAAGGAGTGCGCCGCAGAGCCGGGACCCTTCCCAATCTCCGGGCCTGGAGCGGTCCCGGCTCGGCGGTGGATCACTGCGCGGAGTTTACCGTCGGGCAGCGGTTCGCACCGAGCCTTTGGCTGCGTGCTGCACCGCGTCCGGGACAATGGGCGCTACTTCATGGTCCCGATATAGGCGATGACGTCCTCGATATCCTTGGGATCGTTCAATCCCGAGAACGGCATGCGGTTGCCCTTCACCTTGGCCTGCGGGTCGGTGAGGTATTGGCGCAGGCTGCCCGCGTCCCAGTTGAAGCCCGCCCGCATCATGGCGTTTGAATAGCGAAAATCCTCGCGCGATCCGGCCTTGCGGCCGATCACGCCGACAAGGCTCGGACCAAGCGCATCTGGCTTGTCGGAGTGGCAGGCGGCGCAGGCCTCGAACACCTGCTTGCCGTGATCAACGTCGGCCGCCAGGACCGGCTGCGACAGCATGACGGACAGCAACCCGGCGGCGCAGATCTGGAGACATTTTTCATTTGCTTTCATGCCAACCCCACACTGTGCATGTCTGGTAGACCGGCACGCTCAGGCCGGTGTGATTTTTTCCGGACGCGGTGCAGCACGAAGCTCCGCGGGCCGGAGCACCGCAGAGCCAGGATCGCTGCAAACGCCGCGGTCTGCAACGGTCCCGGCGCAAGGCCGAGACAAGCGCGCGAGCAGCTTTACTTCTTGGCCGGCCAATATTTCTGGAAATATTTCGGATCCGGCGGCGGCTGGTTCTTCTGGATCGGCATCACATAGCCTTGCGTGTCCTTGAGATACAGCTCGCCGCCGATCACCAGCCAGGGATTGTCCTCGGTGCAATTGTATTCGGCGAACATCGGATTGTGCTCGCGGCGGTAGAACCGCGACACCGTCCAGGGCTGCGTGAAGGCGTGGTCGTCGGTGGTGATCTCATTGCGCAGGATGTCGGGATCCTTCTTGTCGAGATAGAGCTTCTCCTTGACCACGGTCTGGTTGTCCGGGTGCACGGGAATTCCGCTCGAATCCATCAGGCGGGGACCGCGCATGTAGCGGGTCTCGACCTCGAGCGTGTCGTAGGTGCCGCTGTTGGTCGAGTCGCTCCACTTGCCGATCGAATAGCCGAGGAAGCCCGCGTCCTCGATCTTCGGCCATTCACGTCCGTCCGTATAGATGCGGCGGACCGGGCTCATGGATTCCGCCAGCATATAGGTCATCTTCGGCTTCACCACGATCTCGATGGGCTCATAGAGCGTCATCAGCCGCGGCATGCCGACCGGGCCGCAGGTCGCCTTGATGTCGAAATCCTCGCCCTTGGCCTGCTTCGCCAGATTGGCCTGCCAGACGGCCTGAAATTCCGGCGTGAGCGGGGGCTTCTGGCCGCGGCCTGGAGGATTGGCCGGGTCCCAGGCGCCGACCGGGCTGCCGCGGATCCACAGCGCATCCCAATCCGGATATTTCTTGGCATCCTCGGCCTTGGCGATGAGCGGCAGCAGCAGCGCCGCCGCCAGCACGGCAGCGCCGATCGAGCTGTTGGTCTGCCAGGTCCTGTCAAACATGGGGGTCCTCCTTGCCTGCCCCGCGGAAGCCAGCGCCGCGCGGCCTTCGTTGTTCTTATAATCACAAGCCTAGCCGGATTTCCGCGCAGGGGCTACCGACCGGGCAGGGATTTGGGGGACTGGCCGGCGGGTCGGGCGGCGCCGGACCTTCGTCTATTTCCCGGCCGCGAAATTTCGCAGGTCGGGCGGCGGCTCATCCTTGCGTGCCGGCATCAGATAGCCGTCGCCGCTCACGATGTAGTTGTGCCCGCCGATGAACACGTGATGATTGTCCTCGGTGCAGTAGGTCTCGGTCCACAGCGGTTGCGGTCGCGAGTCGCGATGGTAGCTGCGCGTCACCGTCCAGGGCCGCGTCAGCGCGTGGTCCGTGACGGTAACCTCGTTATGCAGGATATTGGGATCGTCCCTGTCGCTGTAGAGCCGCTCCGTGATGATCGCCTGATCGTCCTTGTGGAACGGGACACCGCTCGAGTCGTAGGTGTGCGGGCCCTTGAGGCCACGCGTCTCGACCACGAGCTGGTCGTAGCGGCCGGTGCCCTTGCTGTCCTGCCAATGGCCGATCGAATAGCCCGCGAAGCTCGGTTGCAGATTCGCCGGGAAATCGCGACCGTCGGTATAGATGCGCCGGTGCGCGCTGAAGAGCTCGAGCGCCACATAGGTTGTTTCCGGCGTGATGATGATCTCCATCGGCAGCACCGCGATCATGCCGCGCGGCATGCCGGAGGGAACGCAGAGATAAGTCGGATCGATGCCTTGCCCGCCCGCTTCCTGGCTCTTGAGGCTCGCCTCCAGAATGGCCTGATATTCCGGCGTCAGCGGCGCGCCTTCCTTGAGCCCCATGCCCTTGCTCGGGTCCCACGGATTGCCGCGGCCCGGCCCGGTGCGCAGCCATTGCCCGCGCCAGTCCGGATAGGCCGAGGGATCAAGCGTCTGCGCCTGCGCGCCCGCGCCAAGCCAAGCAATGAGCCCCAGTGCCCCGAGCAATTTTCGCAAGCGCATTCCCGCATTCTCCACCGCGGCGCCACCCGCCCGCGATGGTAGCCGGCGGAA
>DASXXS010000228.1:0-23653 GCA_036502925.1 Xanthobacteraceae bacterium | reverse complement strand
TAGTCGGCGATGGCGCGGTCATGGTCACCCGCGTCGTCGTACGCGTTGCCCCGGTTGTTGTAGGCGCTGGCATACGCGGGATCGAGGTCGATCGCCGCGCTGAAGTCGGCAACGGCGCGATCAAGATCGCGCTTGGCGTAGTACGCGAGGCCCCGGTTGTCGTACGCGAGGACGAGCTTGGGATCGAGCCGGATCACTTCGGTATAGTCGGCGATGGCGCGCTCGAGGTCGCCTTTGGCGACGTAGGCTCTGCCCCGGTTGCTGTAGCCGTCGATGAATGTGGGGTCGAGCCGGATCGCATCGTCATAGTCGGCGAGGGCACGATCGAGGTCGCCCCGGGCATAGTAGGCGAGGCCGCGGGTGGAATAGGCGGCCGCATCGTCGGGGACCAGCCGGATCACTTCGCTATAGTCCGCGATGGCGTGGCCGAAGTCGTGCTTGGCGGCAAACGCCGCGCCGCGGTTGTTGTAGGCGTTGACGGCGCTGGGATCGATCCGGATCACCGCGCTGAAGTCGGCGATGGCGCCGTCGAGATCGCCCTTGGCGCTATATACGAAGCCGCGGCCGAGATGGGCGATGGTGAGCCGGGGGTCCAGCCGGATCGCCTCATTGAAGTCGCTGAGGGCGCGGTCGTAGTCGCGCATGGTGGTGTAGGCGTTGCCGCGGTTGTAAAAGCCGAAGGCGAGCCCGGGCTCGATCTGGATCACCTCGCTGTAGTCGGCGATGGCTGTGTCGAAATCTCCTCGGCGCAAATACACACCGGCACGCCTGGTGTAGGCCAGGACATTGCGGGGGTCGAGGCGGATGGCCTCGTTATAATCGGCCAAGGCGCGTTCGACGTCATCGCTCGTCGCATAGGCGACGCCACGAAAGAGGTACGCGATGGACAGATCGGCGTCTTGAAGAAGTCCTGAATTGATCTCACGCGTACAAGCGGCAAGTCTTTCCGACGCCGGGACTGACGCCCGATTGCACGTGTCGTTGTCATCCGCGGATGCCCGCGACACCAGGATCGGGTGCGCGGCCACAAGCAGACTGACGATTGCAACACACGGTCCCGAAACGCGCATGCCATCCCTGTCAGCGTGGACGCCGGCGGAAACCATCGCAAATCACTCAGCACGAAACCGCGACGGCTGCAATCTCTGCCGGGCAAGCGTGATCCGCCCGCCGATCAGGTCGGCCGCCGGTCCCCATCGCCCGATACCGCCGCCAAAAAATAGTGCGGTCCGCGTCTTCGGAGAACTGATTTAGTCGTGAGGTCACTCAACCGACACCGGCCTGTCATGGCCCGCCGTCTAGTTTCCCGCCGTGCTCAACCTTGATCAAGGAGACAGCGGATGAAGACGCGGATGAAGACATTGACGCGACGATTGGCCGGGACGACGCTTGCCGTCGCGCTATTCTCTCCGATCTTGCTGCCGGCAACCACGCTGGCCGACGACGGCCCACGTCACCGCGACTCGATGCGGCACGTCCTGCTGCTGAGCATCGACGGCTTTCACGCGGTCGATCTCAAGAACTGCATCGCCAGCAACCTCTGTCCCAATCTCGCGCGGCTGGCCGCGCACGGCTCGACCTACGCCAATGCCGCGACCACCAAGCCGTCGGATTCGTTTCCCGGCCTCTTGGCCCAGCTCACCGGCGGCACCTCGAAATCGACTGGTGTGTTCTACGACGACAGCTATGACCGCACCCTGTTCGCGCCGGCGGGCCATCCGGCCGCTCCTTGCGCCTCGGGGCCGGGTGCCGAGACCAATCTGGCCGAGAATGTCGATACCAATCAGCATTCCATCGATGGCGGCGTGCCCGCCAGCCTGACCGGGCTCAACAGCGGCGTGGCGATCGACCCCAACAAGCTGCCGGGGCAGCTGGCGAACGGCTTCTGCGCGCCGGTCTGGCCGCATAACTTCATTCGCACGAACACGATCTTTGCCGTAATCCATCGGCACCATCTGCGGACCGCCTGGTCGGACAAGCATGCCGCCTATGACATCATCAACGGCAACGATCCCGACAGCGAGCCGAGCAACGCGCCGGGCACCAATGTGGACGACTTCTTCGCGCCCGAAATCAATTCGGATCTGAGCGCCGCCAATGTCCAGCTGATCGCCACGCTCGGGCTCCACTCGACCGCGCCCGATCCGGTCACCGATCCCCTCTGCCCGGGGCCCAATTGCGGCAGCGACTTCACCTCCTCGATCGACGGGGTCGAGTTCTATGACGGCATCAAGGTCCAGGCGATTCTCAACGAGATCAACGGCTTCGACCATACCGGCACGCGCGATCTCGGCACGCCGGCGATTTTCGGCATGAACTTCCAATCCGTCAGCGTCGGGCAGAAGCTCAAGATCGGCGGCTACAGCGATCCCGCCGCCACGCCCACCCCCAATCTCGCCAATACCATCGCCTTTGTCGATCGCTCGATCGGCCAGATGGTGGACTCACTGCGCAATCACGGTCTCTCCGAGCAAACTCTGATAATCGTCAGCGCCAAGCACGGTCAGTCGCCGATCGATCGCAGCTTGCGGGTGGCGCTCGACGATGCCGCGGTGATCGCCGCGCCGATCGGCGCCAACTTCGCCTTCGATATCGGCGATGACGGCGTCCTGATCTGGCTCAAGGACAATTCCGGCAACAAGACCACGGATGCCGTCAACGCGCTCAAGAACTTCGCCGGGGACACCGGCATCGCCAAATTTCTTTTCGGCCCGGAGCTGGCAGCGATGTACCAGAATCCTGCCCACGACGCGCGCACGCCCGACATCATCGGCATCACCCGGGTCGGCGTGATCTATACGGGTGGATCGAAGATCGCCGAGCACGGCGGGTTCAATCCGGACGACACCCACGTGGCGCTGCTGGTGTCGCATCCCGATTTGCCCGCGCAGACGGTCGACACACCGGTGGCAACGACCCAGATCGCACCGACTATCCTCAAGGTGCTGGGACTCGCCCCCGCGGAACTCGAGGCGGTGCGCCTGGAGCACACCAAGGTGCTGCCGGGCTTCGATGCCGACTGAACCCCACGGCCGGCCGCAGGCGCCTTCGCGCTTGCGGCCGCGCCGGCGCAATCCTACAGCCCCTTGATCAGGCCGGCGTCGATCAGGAGGCGATTGAAGCGCCGCGCCTCCGCGCCGCCGTTGCACCCGTAGAACAGTCCCTTGCAGCGCTCGAAGATCTTTTTTTGCTCGGCGAACGAGGCATCGAGCGGCAGGCCGGCCAGTTCCTGCACGATCATCGGGAGGTACGGTCCTTCGATTGTGTCGAGCGCCGACGACAGATTGACGGGTTGGTAGTTGACCGCGTCGATGGCGTAGTAGGTGCTGAAATAGCGCGGGTCGTAGCTGACCAGGCGCTGCGTGATGGCGGCCTCGTCGAGCGCAGGCTCCTGGATCAGGAAGGCGAAGTCGGGCTGGTGGTCGCCGTAGCGGACCAGCAGAAACGGCTCGCCCGGGAAATCGCGTTTGAGGTGATCGAGCAGGTCGGCATAGTCGCGCGCGCTCATGGCCTGCCGGCGCAGATATTCGTCGATCGGCGGCGTGTTGCCCGGATCCTTCCACTCCGGCATCAGGTCCGGGCGCCAGCGGTGATCCCAGGGCCAATGGTTCTGCGCCAGGTAGACGAAGACGAACATGGGGCCGCTGCCGCGCTCGTGCGCGATCATGCGGCGCGCCGCGTCATAGTAGAATTGGTCGGGCTCGATCTGATTGGTGCCCAGGGATTGCTGGTCGAAGAAATGCTGCACGCCGGTACCGGCCTGAAAGCTGCGCGCGCTCATGAAGGCGCCGAGCGCCGGGTAGATCGAGAAGGTGCGGTAGCCGCAGCGGCGCAACGCGGTGGCGAGCCCGCGCTCGACCCGCCCGGCGGCGATCTGGGTGACATGATAGGCAAACTGCCCGAACGAGCGCGCCGACAGGCCGGCCAGCACGTTATACTCGGTGTACCAGCTCGGACCGCCAACGCTCTCGACCAGGAAGCTGCGGGCCTCGCCGTCGAACGAGCGGAAATGGGCTCCGTAGCCGTCCGGCACCTTGATGCCGGGCGCGACCCGGATGTCGAAGCTCGATTCGTCGTGCACCATGATGATGTGCGGCGGCTTTGCGGACGGCGCGCAGGTCGCCTCCGGCAGCATCTTCAACCGGTCGGTCACGGCCGCGTCCGATTCCATGAAGCCGTGCGTCATCAGCAAGGACAGCTCGGCCACGCCCGAGCGCGCGAACTTGGAGACGTAGCTGCCGTCGAGGAAAATTTCCCAATCCGCCAGCGGCTGTGCGAACGACACCGCCGTGATCCCGGCGAGACAGGCGGAAAATCCCGCCAGCGCGGTTCGCGGCCGCAGGCGGATCGTGTCGAAGCGCCACAGCAGCACCACCAGCGGCAGCCCGACCAGGACGGAGACCGCGACGTTGCGCTGGAGGTCCGGCAGGATGTTCATGAGGAAGCTGATCGTATCCTTGTCGATGATCATCACATCGAGGAAATTCGCGGTGACCGAGATGATCTCGTGCTTGAGGCGCGACACCAGGACCAGGATCACGACCAATGCCAGCGACAGGGCGGCCGCGACGGCCGCGCGGCGCAGCAGGCCGAGCCAGAAGAAATTCAGAACGCCCCAGGTCAAAAGAAAGGCGAGGGCCGCGACCAGGTCGGTCTCGGTGAACGCCATGATGGCCAGCGCCGCCAGATGCAGCGCGGCGGCCGGGGCGAAGCGCCACGCCTGGCGCCGGGCCATCGAATCCGTTGCGCCGAAACGGTTGGCGAGAGACGAAAGGGCGGGCGGCATGCTGGCCTATTTGACCTCGACCAGCTCGATCGACTCGCGGCTCGGGCCTTCGATCATCGCGGCACGGGTGTCGCCGAGCCGATAGGGCGGCGCGAGGAACTTGACGCCCTCGGCGCGCAGCTTCGCGGTCCAGGCGTCGAGATCGGCGACGCTGAGCGCGAAATGATCGACCAGATGCCCGCGCGTGCTCGCGAGCGGCCGGTCGAGCTGGCTCACCGGCCAGATGATCGCCACGTCGTCGAACAGGACGCCGGACGCGGGCGTTCGGTACATCCCGCCCTTGATGAGCGCCGGGAAGCTCTTTTCCCCCCGCGCCACCTTGCAATCGGCCTCGGTCCGCGGCGGGTTCTGGGCCAGCGCGGGCGCCACCGCTGCGTTGAGGTGCTTCTGGTACCAGAGCTGCGCGCAGAACGGCTCTTCCTGGTACAGGTGGACGTGGTTGAACCGCTCGACCTGGCCCGGATTGTTCCCGACATTCTCGATCAGCGCGCCGTCGGGACCTGCGATGTACATGACGCCCGGGCCGCCGTTCGGCTTGCCGCCTTTGGCCTTGGCCTCCTCGATCTGCGCCCTGGTGCCGACGATCGTGTCGCTGTTGATGTAGACGATCTCGCCGTCGACGGTCGTGTACATCGGCGACAGCTTGACCTCCGGATGGCCTTTGTAGAAGTCGAGCTTGCGGCGAACGTCGGTCACTTGCCAGCCGAAGTGCCACACCGCGGTCGCCTCCGGGTCGGCAGGCGGCGGCGTCACGACCTTGTCGAACAGGATCAGCACATTGGTCTTCGCCTTGAGGGCCGGCATCCCGCCCCAGACCGTCTTCGCGCTGTCCGGGAACTGCCGGATGTAGAAGCCGATGGCCGCATCGGGGTCGACCGAGTTGAGATGAAGATGATGAAAGCCCGGCGCCGACAGCGTGGCCTGCGTCGCGGCCGGATGCTGCGTCCAGCCTGCGAGCAGCGCGGCGAGGATGAGTGACTGTATTCGCGTCCTGTTTCTCATGATGGGCTCCTCCCTCTTGGCTTTAGTATAATCACAAAGCCCGGCCGGCGTATCGGCCGCTCGCGCCGGCTTTGCGCGTCCGTGCCGCAGCCCTGCTCGTCGTTCGCGATTGTCGCCGACCGGGTCCGGGCGTATACGGCCCCGATGACCGAACAGCCCGCCGCCGCAGTCCCGCCGGCGCCCCCGGCCGATCCGAACCCCGACTGCCCATTGTGCCGCAAGCCGCCGGCGCTCTGCGTATGCGAGGGGATCGAGCGGATCGACAACACGGTGTCGCTGCTCATCCTGCAGCATCCGCAGGAGCAGGACCGCGAGCTCGGCACCGCGCGCCTCGCGGCGCTGCATTGCAAGGATGCACTCATCAAGATCGGCCTGTCCTGGCCGAGCCTCACGAAAATCCTCGGCCGCCCGACCGATCCGCAGCGCTGGGCGACCCTCTATCTCGGCTCGGTCAAGGCCGCGGCGGTGCTGCCGGAGCGCGACGTCGTGGTGGTGAACAAGAACGGCAACGCGGTCGACCGCCAGGATCAGGCGCTACGCGAGATCGAAGGCATCATCCTGCTCGACGGCACCTGGAGCCAGGCCAAGGCGCTGTGGTGGCGCAATGCCTGGATGCTCAAATGCAAGCGCGTGGTGCTCGCCCCCAAGCGCCCGTCCCGGTACGGCCGGCTGCGCCGCGAGCCCCGCAGCGACGGCCTCTCGACCATCGAGGCGGCCGCCATGCTGCTGGCGCGGCTCGAGCACAAGCCGGAGATCGAGACCGCGCTGCACGCGACTTTCGAGCGCCTGCTCGCGCGCTATCGCGCGACCCACCTGGTTTCCGCGGGCAGGCGTCGGCGCTGATCGAGGCGTCACGGCCGACAGGGGAGGACATATGTTGCACAGCTCGATACTCGCGCCGCTAGTGGCGCTTGTCCTTTGGTCGTTCGTGATGGGGGCTTGGCTCTACGCGACGCGCATCCCGGCGATAACGAAGGGCAAGATCGTCTACGATCCAAACCGTCCGGCCGAGGAGTTTCTCGCCCGACTGCCCGCGCGGGTGCGCTGGAAGGCGGACAATTACAACAACCTCATGGAGCAGCCGACGCTCTTCTACGCCATCGCGTTGACATTGGCCTTGCTCGGCGCCGGCGACGGCTTGAATGCCGCTCTGGCCTGGCTGTATGTCGGGCTGCGGATCGCCCACAGCCTCGTTCAGGCGATCATCAATGTGGTGATGCTCCGTTTCGCCATCTTCATGGCCGCCTCGTTCGTTCTGCTGGTGATGTCGGTGCGGGCGGCGATTCTCGTGTTCCGGTAGGGGCGCCCTCGTGGGCGCCCGCGTGCGACAGGGTGGCCACGAGGGCCGCCGCTGCGGGCAATTTCGCCCACCTGCGCTGATCGGTTCATCGATTCGCTAGGCGCGTGAGCGCCGTCGCGGCGTGCTGGTGCAAGACGCGCGTCCTCGCGTATCCTTTGGCACATGCGCCACGCGCTCCTCTTTAGCCTCATAAGCGTCGTCATCCCGCTGCTCGCCGGTTGCGGCAACCCGATCGACGGCGAGCAATTGCGCGTTTGCCGGGATGTCATTGCGGCCGTCAATCCTGACGGCACCGAGCTGCGCGAGCTGCATTACGGGCCATCCGCACCCGGCGCCGTGGGCGTGCGCATCGATTATGCGGCGGGCGCGCCGGGCGAGCCGAGCCGCGTGCGCTACGTGGCATGTGGCTTTGCCGGGCGAGCGTTCTCGGCCGACCGGCTCGATCTCGTTGCGGTAGAGACCGACAGCGGTCGGCTCGGCGACGCGCAGCTCTTTTACTTGAAACGCTTCTGGCTCGGGGCGCCGCCGCGCGCGGGCGAAAGCGTGGGCGGCGAGCCCGCGGTTCCGGTGCTGCCGCCATCGATCGCCTATGGGGCGCAGCAGTTCATCAACGCGATCGCGCTGTCTGCCGTTTATGCGCTGCTGGCAACCGCCTATTCGCTGATCTATGGGATCACCGGCCGCATCAATCTGGCGTTCGGCGAGATCGCGATGCTCGGCGCCTATGGGGCGGTCGGCACAATTGCGGTTCTGGTCGCGCTCGGGCTCGATGATCCGCTCGCCGGCGTCGCGGTCGCGCTCGCGGCGGCGGCCGTCTTCTCCGGACTTTGGAGCGCGGTGATCGGTCGCTGCGTGATCGCGCCGTTGCACGCGCGTCATCGTCTCGGGCAGCCGATCCTGGTCGCTACCGTCGGACTGGCCGTTGCGCTTCAGGAATTCCTGCATTTGTCCCAGGGCGTGCGTGACCGCTGGGTGCCGTCCTTGTTCAAGGAACCGATCGCCCTGGCGCGCGCGGGCGCTTTCGTCGTGACGGTGACGCCGATGCAGATCGCGGTGGTGATCAGCACGCTTGCGGCGGCGGCCGCCATGCTGTGGCTGTTCGCGCGCACCCGGTTCGGTCTCGCGTGGCGCGCCTACGCCGACGACCCGCAGACAGCCGCCTTGCTCGGGGTCGACGGCACCCGGCTTCTGTCCGCGACCTTTGTGCTCGCCGGCCTCAGCACGGGCCTCGCCGGAGCCGTGGTCGGCGTCTATTACGGCAATGTCGGCTCCGGCATGGGGACCATGCTCGGCCTCAAGGCGCTGATTGCCGCGCTGCTCGGCGGCATCGGCTCGGTGCCGGGTGCGTTCCTCGGCGGCCTCGTGGTCGGGCTGATCGAGACGGCATGGTCGGCTTATTTCGATATGACGCTGCGCGACCTGGTGATCTACACATTCCTGGTGGTGCTGTTCCTGCTGCGCCCGGGCGGTTTGTTCGGGCTGGCCACGCCGGACCCGCCGCGCATTGGCCGTGCCGGGGTATGATCCCCTCTCCGGCCGGGAGAGGGGACGCGAACGCTACTTCAGCTGGTCGCTGATCTTGGCAAGGCCGGCATTGGCGCAGGCTTCGTCCTTGTCGCCGCCGGGCGCGCCGGCGGCGGCGATGCCGCCGATCGTGTCCTCGCCGGCCTTGATCGGCAGGCCGCCCAATCCGGTGGTGAGCTGGCTGTCGAACTGGCCGGGATTGAATGCGCCCGGCGTGGAGACCCGCTTGGTAAAGTCCCCGGTCGAGACTCGCTGCATCGCCGACGTGTAGGCCTTGCGCCGGGTGACCTCGAGCGTCAGCGGGCGCGCGCCGTCGCCGACCAGGATCAGCTTGGTCGCCCCGGTGCCGTCGACGATGGTGACCGTCACGTTGTAGCCCTGCTGCTTGCAGGCGGCGACCGCCGCCTGCGCGGCCTCCAGCGCCAGCGCGGCGGTGAGGACCTTATGGCTCTCGGCCGGCAGGGGATCGGCAGCCCAGGCATTGCCGCCGGTGAAGGCGGCGAGCATTGCGGTCGCCGCGATTGCGCGGGTTTTGATCATTGGTTTCCTCCTGAGTGAGTATGGGCGCGGATATTGGAGCACCGGCGTGACGGCAATGCAACGCGGCGCGGCAGATTCTGGGCCGTGGCATAAAGCCGGCGTCGCCTGAAGCCTGCGTCGACCCGGTGATCGCTGCGGGGCGCAAAGCAACAGCGCAGCCAAATTCGAAGCGGCGGTGTGCGCGGGTCCGATCTTCAACGCGCGCGTTGCTCAACCCATGCCCGTGGGGGCATCTAAGCGGCACTCGCCGCCGCCCGCGCGTCCACCTGCAGCAGCTGCATGATTTCCGCCGCCGGTCTCGGGTTGCTGAAGAGATAACCTTGAAATTCGGTGCAACCGGCGGCTCGGACCAGCTCCAATTGCTCTCTCGTCTCGATGCCTTCCGCGGTGGTCGGCACGTCGAGGATGTCGGCAAGCCGTGTCACCGCTTGCACAATAGCAAAAGACAGGTCGTTGCCGTTTGAGAGATCGTTGACGAAGGAACGATCGATCTTGATCTTGTCGAACGGGAAGAGCCGGAGATAATTCAGCGAAGAGTACCCAACTCCGAAGTCATCCATGACGATCTGAATTCCAAGCTTTCGAAGTTGCTCCAAGACCGCAAGATTCTCCCGATTGTGCCCCAAAAGAATCTCCTCGGTAATCTCCAGCTCCAACCGAGATGGTGCGACGGCCGATACCGCAAGTGCACTGATGACGACCTGTGACAAACCATGATTCCGAAATTGAGCGGGCGAAAGATTAACGGCTATCTTGATTTCGCTCGGCCAATCCGCGGCGTCGAAGCAGGCCTGTCGGATCACCCATTCGCCGAGCGGAGCAATAAGGCCGGTCTCCTCGGCAACCGGAATGAATTCCGCGGGCGAGATCGTGCCGCGGTCCGGATGGTGCCAGCGCAAAAGAGCTTCCAGGCCGACAATCCGGTTGTCTTCAATGTTGACGACTGGCTGGTAGAACAGCTGGAACTCGCCCTGGGCGATTCCTCTGCGCAAATCCGCCTCCAAAGCACGCCGGGCTGCGATTTGGGCAAACATGCCGGGTTCAAAAAACCGGTAAACGCTGCGCCCATCGCTTTTGGCTCGATACAGGGCCACGTCCGCCCGTTTCATCAACTCGGCCGACCGGATAGGTTCTTTCGGAGCACGCGCGATCCCGATGCTGACGTCCACGGTGGGCTGTAAGCCGCCAAGATCGTAAGGCACCTTGATCGCAGCGCAAATCCTGTCCGCGAGGCGGGATGTACTTTCCTCACCCCCGATTTCGAAGTGAATAATTGCAAATTCATCGCCACCCAAGCGAGCCACTATATTCATCTCGTCGACGCAACCGCGCAGCCGGTCGGCAACGGCCTTCAGCAACTCGTCGCCGACCAAATGTCCGAGCGAATCATTGACGTATTTGAAATGATCCAAGTCCAGGAAAAGCAGCGTCAATTGTGCTCCGTCCCTGAGCGAAGCAAGCTGCTCATCGAGCTGCTCGGCGAATCGTGCGCGGTTGACCAGGCCGGTAAGCGGATCGTGGTGCGCCATATAGGCGATCTTCTCCTCGGCCCGCTTCCACTCGGTGATATCCTCATGAATGGATACCCAGCCGCCGTCCTCCATTGGCTGGCTCAACGACGAGATCACGCGACCGTCGGCGAGGTGCGCGGATCCCCTGACCAGCAATCCTTGATCAAGTTTCCTGGCCAGCTCACCGCAAAACGCCGCCACGTCGCCGATGAATGTTCCGCGGGCCTTTTGGCGCTGGACAATCTCACGCAGCGGCGTGCCCGGGGCAATCCCATCGGTCGGCAGGCGATACATTTGGAAATAGCGATTATTGGAAATGGCAAGGCAGCCAGATTCGTCGAACATGGTCACGCCCAAGGGCATGTCGGCCAACAGAGCATTGAAGCGTAGATTTTGCAGCCTGAGATCTTCCGCCATTCTCTCGCGCAAAAGCCGTCCCCGCACGCTAAATCCATTTACGACCAGGATCAGCAGGGTAAGCGCGCCTGCTATGAGATTGAACCAGCGCTGCTTGGCATAGACGCCGGAGAATAATTCAGTCGTTGAAAGTCCGATTGTCACGACGAGGGGATAGTCCTTGACGCTTCGATAGGTGACTAGCCGAGGAATTTGGTCCGTGAAGTTGCTATCGGTGTAGTACCAGCCAGTCCCCTGCTTGGGAAAATAAGTGAACAGATCGCCGTTGGACAGGTCCTTCCCGAGCGCCTCCAATGTGTGTCCGCCCACGGCGCGAATCACGCCGTCAAAACCGACAATTCTGATGGAACCGCCGTTACCGACATCCACCGAGTTGTAGAAGCGCGACAAATAATTCGGGTCAAGCGAGGCATCGACCACCCCGCCGAACGATCCATCCGCGTTGGTGATGCGACGCGCCAGCTGCACCGACCATTTTCCGGTGGTCCGGCCGATGACCGGCTTGCTGATGAAGAGATCGTCATTGCTGGTATCGACGAAACGACGGAAATGTTCGCGATCCCTGAGGTCGGTTCCCACAGCAGTCGGAGAATTGATGTTGCTTGACTTGATGAATCCCTCCGGGCTGATGATCGCCACTTGCAGAGTTTGATCGTCGAAAAGCTGGCTGATACTCAACCAGCGCCTGAGATCAAAGCGGCCGGGATCGAGCTGGTAATTCGATCGAATGATTTTCAGCGATCGGTCGATCTCGTTCAGCGACCGGGAAAGATGCTCTTCGAAGGCGCGCGCGAGATTCGCGGTGTTCTGCACCGCGGCCCCCTCGGCATCGCTATGTTCGACCCGCAGGTGAAAGCCGACGCCGAGCCAAACCAGGGCAATCATCATCGCGCTGAGCAAAGTGGAGCCCTGCGCGACAGCTCGCAGCCATCTACCTCCAGTTTCGAGCGATGTATTGAGCCGCATGAAAATACGCCGCGCAGAGAGTTGCGCATAAGCTCTAGCAGAAAGTCCTCCCAACCCGGTTATTACGGCGGAAGGATTACCGTTATGCTTCATTTACTGTAAATTTGCTGTGGATTTAGTTGCGCATATGTTGCGCGGCGGCTGCATGTCGGAGGAGAGGTTGGTCGAGGCCGCAACGAGCGTGACATGTGCTCGTTCGGATTTCGTGGAGCTCTCGGTTACTAATTGTCTCGAAATTTAACTATTGTCGTAGCTGATCATCAGGGCAGCCCTTGTACCGGTGTCCGTTCACGCGACCGGCACCGAGCTCACCATGACCAAGTACTGTCTTGCTCTTACGAGCCCTCAGGACTCGGAGAGTCATGTTCGGGTGGGCGAATTTCCGGCGGCTGCACGGGCATTTGAGCTGGCAGAGCTCATCGCTCTTGAGCTGGGTATCGAAGTTGACGGAAAGTGGCGGGGCTGGACGGTCGAGGTCCGCAGCGCCCAAGGGCGAAGGTTGTTCGCGGTCCCCGTGGCCGATGGCGATCTGCATTAGCTGCAACCGGCCGCTTTAATTTCTCGCGATCGCCATAGATTGCGTTGACAACTTCAGGTTGAGATGTGCTAAGCTGTTAAGTCCGCGTGCTGGCGGGGCCGATGAAAGGGGGCGAGCTCACTACCCGTCTTGGCAGCGGCACGAAGGCATCATCACGTTCCCGCTCTCCCGGTATTTGATTGAGTCGCTGGTAGCGAGCCCCTGGGGTGCCGCTTGACGTTAACCATACCAAATGCTTTCCCGACAGTCGTCCTATTTGGGCCATACAGCAAGGCTTCATCAAGGTTGATGGAACCATCACCTGACAAGCACCCGCTGAACCGTTGGCTCGCAGGTGGAGACCAGAGCCGTCATGGTCGATTACCGCGTTCTGACCGCCGGTGATACCGCGATCGTTGTCGAGTTCGGCGACAGCATCGACCGTAGGCTCAATGCGATCGTGCTGGCCCTGGCCCGACGGCTCGACGAATCCCGTATCCCGGGCCTGAATGAGACGATTCCGACGTTCCGGTCCCTTACGGTGTTCTACGAACCGGTGGTGCTGTCACGCGCCGCCCTTGAATGCCACATCGCCGCGATCGTACATGAGCTGAAGACCACACAGGTAGGCGGCCGGAGCTGGCGTCTGCCGGTCTGCTACGATTCCGAGATGGCGCCGGATCTCGATGATGTTGCGGCCCGCACCGGTCTGACGCCGGCCCAGGTGGTCGAGCGGCATTCCGGCGTCATCTACCATGTCTACATGCTGGGGTTTCTGCCCGGCCTCGCCTACATGGGTGACGTGCCGCCGGAGCTTGTGCTGCCGCGCCTTGTCTCCCCGCGCCACAAGATCCCGGCCGGCACGCTCGGGATCGCGATGGCTATGTCTCTGATCATGCCGCGGGAGACGCCGTCCGGATTGAACCTGATCGGCCGGTCGCCGGTCGCGATGTGGCGGCATTCCGACAAGCCCGGCACCGAGGAGAACACCCTGCTGGCGCCTGGCGACACCGTCGTCCATCAGCCGATTTCGCTTCGCGAATACGAGGCCTTGGCCGCAAAGGCGGCGGCCGGCGAGCTCAATTTCGAGCCCGAGCAGGAAGCCGTCAAGGAACCGGGCGGGCCGGCGACATGAGACAGGCTCTCCACATACTCAAGCCGGGATTGATGACGACCATCCAGGATCTTGGGCGCGCAGGCTACCAGAACCTCGGGATTGGGATCAGCGGCGCGCTGGATCCGATAGCACTGCGGGTTGCCAATCTGCTGGTCGGGAACGAACCGGGGGCAGGCGGCCTTGAAGTGCTTTATCTCGGCCCAGCCATCGAGATCGCAGCCGATACTGTGCGGATGTCCTTCGCGGGCGCTGCTGCCGCCGTCGAGATACTGCCTGACGTTTCGGCAAGCTCCGGCACCAGGATCGAGACCATGCGCAGCGTGCTGGTGAAACGCGGCGAGGTGGTGCGCGTCGGTTCCTTGGCCGGCGGCGCGGTCCTCTATGTCGGTGTCGAGGGTGGCTTCGATATCCGGCCGATGCTGGGCAGCGTTTCAACCAACATTCGGGGTGGAACCGGAGCTTGGCACCCCCGCGCCTTGATCGTGGGCGAACGGTTGCCGTTATGCCGGATGCGGGCTTGCGATCGAGATGAATGCTGTGCGCAGGGAATCGAATTTGCCGCGCCGAGCCGCATCCGGGCCATTCCGGGGCCGCAGGACGACTATTTCGACCGCGCCGAGATCGCCAAGTTCTTCGGCAGTGAATACACCGTCCAATCCGGGTCCGACCGGGTCGGCATGCGGCTGCAAGGCGAGGCCATCCGGCACGCCAGGGACTTCAACATCGCCTCCGATGCCACTGCGCCGGGATCCATTCAGGTGCCCGGAAACGGTCAGCCGATCGTGCTGATGGCCGATCGCCAGACCATTGGCGGCTATCCCAAAATCGCCACCGTCATCTCGGCCGACCTGCCGCAGCTCGGGCGGCTCTCGATCGGGTCCAAAATCGTGTTCGAGCCGGTCACGATCGAGACCGCGCAGGCCTTGCGGCGGGACATGTTGTCTTACCTGGACAGGCTGCCGGGCCACATCGTTCCGATCAGCCGAACCGAGGCCGATGTCGCGCCCCTGCTGTTCAACCACAATCTCGTCAGTGGTGTCGTCGATGCCTGTCTGGATGTGGCCGAATCTTGATGGGTGAGGCAGATACGATGTCGCAAGCCGGCCAGAACGCCGGTTCGTCGATCGAGCAGGGGAGCTCGCTGGCCGCCCGGCCGGCCGCCCCGACCAAACCGGTCGACGACGTTCTTCTCGGCATCGCCTTCATGATTGCCGCCACGGTGCTGTTTGCCGGCACGGCGGCGCTGGCGAAATGGATGGCGGCGATCTATCCGATCGGCGAGGTGATGTTCTTCCGATCGTTCTCTTCGCTCGCCGTCTGCGCGGCCGTCGTGTTGCCGTTTACTGGATTTTCGGTGTTCGCGACCAAGCGGCCGCGCGACCACCTCGCGCGCGGCATCTCGCAATCGATCTCGCAGACCTTGACGGTTCTCGCCGTCAGCATGATGCCGCTCGCCGGCGCCATCGCCATCAATTTTTCGGCCCCGTTATGGTCGGCGCTGCTGTCGGTGCTGTGGCTCAAGGAGCGGGCCGGACCGGCGCGCTGGATGGCGTTGTTGACGGGGTTTGTCGGCGTGCTCATCGTCACGCATCCAGGTGCAGACTCTCTGCAGATCGGCGCCTTGTTCGCGCTCGGCAATGCCATCATGTACGGCAGTGTCACCGTCGCGGTGCGCGGCATGACGGCAACCGAATCGACCTCCACGCTGCTGATGTGGCAGATGGTGACGATGGCGGTCCTTCACTCGCTGTTGCTGCTGTTTGGATTTCGCCTGCCGACGCCACTGGATGCCGCGATGCTCATCCTCAGCGGCGTTGCCAACGCCGCCGGACAATTTTTTTGGACAAGGGCGCTGCTGCTCGCGCCGGCGACCGCGGTATCGCCGTTTTATTATCTTATGCTGGTATGGGCTTTGGTGATCGGTTACCTGATCTGGGGAGATGTGCCGACGCTCGGTCTTCTCGTTGGTTCCAGCATCGTCGTGGCATCGGGGTTGTTTCTGCTCTGGCACGAGGCGCGGCGCCGTTGGCCGCCGCAACCGACAACGACTGCCGCTGCCAGCGCTCCGGGCTGAAACTTTAGCCGCGCCGCTCGACCCGTCGTGCTATACCAGGGATTGGAGACCGTCCTGCATCGATCTGCACGAGGGTACGATGAGCGAATCGCGAAAGTGGGCAGCCGGCTCTTCGAGGCGGAGCTTTCTTAAGGAGGCTGCGGGCGTCACCGCCGGCACGGTGTTGACCCGGCAATCGCTGTGGGGCGCGGCCGCGGCGCAACCAGACCGTACTTTCCCCAAGATCGATCCGCAGCTCATGATCACGCCCGATCAGGCGTGGGACTGGAACCTGTTCAAGGCGCAGGGCGGGCCCACCTACGCCGGCAGCACGGGCTCGAAGCGCTACACCGACTTCCTGATCTCCAAGATGGCGGAGCTTGGCGCCGTCGACCTGGACTACGTCGAGATCCCCTACGACCATTACATCGTGGACGACTGGCCCGATCGGCGCACCCACATCCACGACTCCGGCATGGCGCTCGAGAAGCTGGTCACCGACGGCACCGCGGTGCCGGTCGTAGCCTCGTACGGCATGACCTCCGGCTTCACGCCGCCCGCGGGCCTCACGGCGGCGATGCTGTATTACGACCCGGCCCATCCGCCGGCCGCAGGCGAGATGGCCGGGAAGATTCTCGTCTTCCAGACCGCGCGCTACCCAAATCTGCCGTACTCCAATTCGTTCCTGGATAACTTCACGCCGACCGACTACGAGTGGCGCTCGCCTGGCCAATGGCCGCCGCTGTTTACGCCTCCGCCGGCGAGCGTCACGAGCTCCTATCATTGCCGCTGGGTCTGGAGCCAGCTCAACGAGTTTGCCGCCATCGGCATCAACGGACGCGCGGCCGGGATCGTCATCGTGTACGACCTGTCGCCGGGCGCCGCGTTCGGCCTGGCGCAGCGCAGCGTCTACACGCCGGACGGCAAGGCGGGACTCGGCGCCAGCTTCGTCAACTGTCCCACGCTCACGCTCGATCGCGTGAACGGGGCCAAGGTGCTGGCGGACGCGAAGGCCGGCAAGACCGCTACGCTCACGCTGACCGCCCGCTTCCAGCGCGACACCGGCAAGGCCATCATCGCCCATCTGCCGGGCCGCAACTACGGCACGCCGCAGGACGAGCAGATCCTGCTCGCCACCCACACCGATGCCATGTCGCTGGTCGAGGAGAACGGCGGGCTGGGCATGCTCGGCATCATGTCCTATTTCAATCGCCTGCCGCGCTCGGCGCGGCCGCGCACGCTCACCTTCTACTTCGATTGCCGGCATTTCATGCCGGGCGGGGAGGGCAGCTGGCCGCAGTTCGACTATTACACCATGCACCCCGAGCGCCTGATGCCGATCGTGGCGACGCTCGGCATGGAACATATGGGCGGTCGCCAGACGATCGAGGCCGGGCCCGACGGCAACCACTATGGCTACTCCGGCGAGCTTCCCGAAAATGGCGGCGTCATCACCAGCCTGATGGACGTCTACAACAACAATATCTGGCTCATCGAGGCGATCGCGCGGGCGGCGACCGACAATCGCTGGCCGCGCGTCGACGTCAAGGCCGGCGATGCCGGACCTGGGGTCAACGGCGGATTCCAGGGCAGGGTGAAGAGTCCGATGAACAAGGGCCGCGTCTACCAGATCCCCGGCATCGGGCTCGCCGGCGATTGGCCGGGCGGCTGGACCCAGACCTACGCGCAACTGGACACCGAGGCCGGAGCGCACGGCTTCGATAAGGACTACTTCGTGCAGCAGGTGGCCGGCCTGTCGCAGATCGCGGGCGAGTTCATGCTGGTCAAGCCGCTGGTCATCGATCTCGGATGGGGCGCGCTCAAGTCCGCCCTGGTGAACCTTCCGGACTCCGCCTTCGCGGCGCCGCACGATGCCGCCGCGCGCCGCCGAACGCTGGTCGACCGGTACGTCGCGGCGTTCCGGCAGGTCGAGGCCGCGGCGCTCGCCGGGGCGAGAAGCACGCTCAAGGAGCTCGCGGCCAATGCCTCCGCCTGGATCGTGCCCGACCGCCAAGGCGCCCTCGTCGCATTGGTGGACGGCCAGCTCGCCAAGCTCGGCTGAGAGGCGACCGCCACACCGGCAATCTTCTCGGCTATTAGTGTCCTGTTTCCAACTCTTGGATCTCATTGTTGTCATCGCCCGCGAAGAGCATCAGGGCGTTCACGCCCGTCTTCGCGGGCTATGCGACCCAGTAAACACGGGACTTCAATTTGGGGAAGGCATGTGTTTACAAATGACGCAGGGGTTACTGGGTGCCCCGCCGGAGTTTATCATCGGGCCGGCCGAAGGCCGGACCCGTTGGCGGGGCATGACACCGTGGAATGGGATGTACCGTTAGAGCCACAACTCTAGCGGCGGCCGTTCGAGTCCGCTTATCGGGGATAAGGCGCACCTCTCGGGGGGTGCCGCCGCAGGGCTATGGACGAGCTTCCCCGTATGCTATCGTGCGCTCCATTCCAGAGTTCATCTGGGGAATGTCGGCTGACCTGAAAAACCAACCGCCTCTGCGGCCCAGCTCATATCGAGCGCCAGCACGGGCGGTGGCCCCTGGACAAGGAACGGTAAGCTTCAAGCATGAACCAATGTCCTGACATCTGTGAGAGGAAGTGGACCATGAGGATCAAAGGCAAACTCTATCTCGGCGTGGCGCCCATCGCGCTTGCCGGCCTGCTGGCCGGCGTGCCGGCGCAGCTTTCCGCCCAGCAGGCTCCGCCCGGCGTCAACATCGGGGCCACCGATCTCGGCGGCGTGGTCACCGGACCGAACGGGCCGGAGGCCGGCGTCTGGGTGATCGCGGAGACCAAGGACCTGCCGACGCGCTATGCCAAGATGGTCGTCACCGACGATCAGGGGCGCTATGTCGTGCCTGATCTGCCGAAGGCCAACTACAGCATCTGGGTGCGCGGCTATGGCCTGGTCGATTCCCCGAAGGTGCAAAGCGACCCCGGCAAGATCGTCAACCTGAAATCGGTGCCGGCCCCCAACGCGGCCGCAGCGGCACAGTACTACCCGGCGATCTACTGGTACTCCATGCTCAAGATGCCGGACGCGAGCCAGTTCGGCCCCAAGGGCATCCCGGTCAAGCAGTACGAATACCTCAGCATGATGAAGAACAACGGCTGCGTCGGCTGCCATCAGCTCGGCACGCTCGCGACCCGCACCATCCCGGCTGCGTTCGGGACCTCGTCCAAGGATGCTTGGATGCAGCGCATTCAGGCCGGCCAGGCCGGCGAGCTCATGGTCAACATCATGGCCGGCCAGCTGCAGGCCGCGCCGCTCGGCTATCTGGCGGACTGGACCGACCGGATCGCCAAGGGCGAGTTGCCGCACGCGACGCCCAAGCGTCCGGAAGGGCTCGAGCGCAACGTGGTAGTCACGACCTACGACTGGTCGGACGAGAAGCACTACCTGCACGACCTGATCTCGACCGACAAGCGCAACCCCACCATCAATGGGGGCGGCCCGCTGTACGGACAGCCTGAATACAGCATGGATTATTTCCCCGTGCTCGATTTGAAGACCACCACGGCCACGCTGACCAAGGCACCGGTCCGCGACGAGGGCATGAAAGAGATGCTCGGACCCGGCCACGCCGCCATGGAGAAGCCGCTCGGGCCCTCCGCCTACTGGGGCGAGGAGAAGATCTGGACCGCCCACTTCAACAATCACAACGCGACCATGGACGACAAGGGCCGCATCTGGATGACGGCCGCGTTCCGCGACCAGAAGAACGAGCCGGCCTTCTGCAAAGCGGGATCGGATCATCCCTCCGCCAAGCTCTTCCCGCTCAGCGAGAGCCAGCGGATGCTGATTGTCTATGATCCGAAGGACAAGAAGTTCGAGTTCGTCGATACCTGCTTCACCACCCACCACCTCAATTTCGACTCCAAGGGCGTGTTGTGGACGTCGAGCGGCGGCGGCGGCGGCGTGGTCGGCTGGGTCGATACCAAGAGGTGGGACGAGACCCACGATGCGGCGAAGTCGCAGGGCTGGACCGCGCTCGTGGTCGACACCAAGGGCGACGGCAAGCGCGGCGAGTACACCGAGCCCGGCCAGCCGGCGGATCCGAGCAAGGACCGGCGCCTCGGCCAGGTGTTCTATGCCGTCATGGTGAGCCCGTCCGACGGCGCGGTGTGGGGAACGATCCGCAACAATCCCGGTCAGATCGTGCGGATCAATCCCGGCTCCAATCCGCCCGAGACCGCGCTCGCGGAAGTCTACAACATCCCGATGCCCGGCTTCGGCCCGCGCGGCGGCGACGTCGACAGCAAGGGCGTGGTGTGGGTATCGCTCGGCAGCGGCCACTTGGGCAGCTTCGACCGCAGCAAGTGCAAGGCTCCGCTCAACGGGCCGAACGCGACCGGCGATCATTGTCCGGAGGGCTGGAGCTTCTATCAGTATCCGGGCCCGGGCTTCGAAGGCATCGGCGCCAACAGCGCCGAGTCGAGCTACTATACCTGGGTCGACGAGAAGAACACGCTCGGGCTCGGCAACGACGTGCCGGTCTCGACCGCCAACCTCGAGGACGGCGTGGTCGCCTTCAAGGACGGCAAGATGGTGCTGCTGCGGCTGCCGTACCCGATGGGTTTCTTCGCCAAGGGCGTCGACGGCCGCATCGATGACGCCAACGGCGGATGGAAAGGCCGAGGCTTGTGGGTGAGCAGCGGCGACCGCGCGCCCTGGCAAACCGAAGGCGGCAAGGGCAACCGGCCCATGGCCGTGCACTTCCAGATTCGGCCCGATCCGCTCGCCCGGTAAGCGGCCGGCGAGCGCGTGACCGATCATGGCTGGAGCGGCTCAAAACAGAATCGCTCCAGCTATCTTGTGGGACGATGACCTTGGGCCGGCCTGATTCCGCCGCGCCGGACCTGGCCGCGCTGCCGCGGCTTCCGCGCGAAAAGGACGGACCGGTGTTCGCCGAGCCGTGGGAAGCCCAGGCATTTGCGCTTGCGGTGAGGCTCTGCGAGCAGGGGCATTTCACCTGGAAGGAATGGGCCGGCGTGCTTGCCGATGAGCTCAGGTCGGCGGCCGAACGCGGCGAGCCGGACGACGGCTCGCGTTATTATCACCACTGGTTGGCGGCTCTCGAGCGCCTGGTCATGGCCAAGGGCTTGACCGATCGCGCGGCCGTGGAAGAACGTCAGGAAGCCTGGGCGCAAGCGTACCGGCATACTCCGCACGGCCAGCCTGTCGCGCTGCCAGCGGACTCGCCCGGTCCGCGCGTCCGCAAGGGTCGGTGACGGGAGGAGCATCGTGCTGGATCGACGTTTGATTGGCGCGTTCGCGCTGGCGGGATCGCTGGGCCTCATGTGCGATGCCGCGCTGGCGCACGACGAAACGCAATTCCCCGACTGGTCGGGCCAGTGGTTCCGCACCTATGGCGGCAATCCGCGCTACGACCAATCGAAGCCGATCCGCAAGCAGGAAGCGCCGCTCAAGCCGGAATACCAGGCCCGGTTCGAGGCCAGCGTGAAAGACCAGGATGCCGGCGGCCACGGGCTCGACCGCGGCTATTCCTGCCTGCCGCAGGGCATGCCGCGGATGATGTCGGGGGTATCGCCATTCGAGTTCATGTTCTCGCCGAGCCTCACCTACATCCTGTTCGAGCGCACGGAGTTTGCGCCGCGCCGCGTCTATACCGACGGGCGCGACTGGCCGAAGACTGAGCAGACCTGGTTCACCGGATACTCGATCGGCAAATGGCTCGATGCCGGTGGCGACGGCCGCTATCGCACGCTCGAAATCGAAACCCGCCGCGTGCGCGGACCGCGCGTGTGGGACCAGTCCGGCATGCCCATGGCCGACGACGACGAAGGCGTTATCAAGGAACGGATCTATCTCGACAGCAGCGATGCAAGCCTCCTTCGCGTCGAGATGACCACGATCGACAATTCACTGACGCGGCCGTGGACGGTGTTGAAGACCTTCAAGCGCCAGGCGAACGTCTGGTGGTCCGAGGACAGTTGCATCGAGGGCCAGGCCCACGTCACCATCGGCAAGGAGGTTTACTTCCTCAGCGCCGACGGCACCATCATGCCGATGAAAAAAGGCCAGCCGCCGCCGGATTTGAAGTATTTCCCGCAGGCGCAGAACCGATAGCCGCCTGCGCTTGGGTCGCGATCGGGATGAAGCGCGCGCGACCTGCTCGTTTCGGGCCACGCGGGAGAAGCCTGCCTGTTCTGACAGCAGGAATGTCGGCCGCCGCCCTTACTTGCTGCACCCCGCTCCGGTCTCTGCAAACCCGTCGAACAGGCGCCCGGCGTTGGCGCCCGCCAGCGTATCCAGCCGGTGCGGCTGACCTTTCTCGACGCTATAGCGCGCGAGCGTGCCTCTGGAACGAAGGAATTCGGCCTCCCTCCTCATCTCGCCGTGCCACATGTACGGATCAAGCTCGCCGACATACATGAAAACGCACATTTTCGAGATCGCCTGCAGCTTTGCGGCGGTGGGTTCCCACATGTATCCGGGGAACGCCGTAACGGACAGGAAGTATTGCGGATTGGCCGCCGCGACATGAAATGCCGCGATCCCGCCGTTTGACGGTCCGGCGATGTGAAACTTGTTGTCCTGGATCTTGTGGTCCGCCAGAATCATTTGCAGGAATTCGGGGAAGACGCGGGCGCCGTCCTCGAAGAACAGCTCACCGTCCGGGGCCGCGGGAGCGACTACGATATAGCCGCGCTTTTCAGCCTCTGCACGAAGGTTGCGATTGAGAACACTGTCCACCGTGTTCATGGTCTGCGGCCCGCCCCCCAGAGCCAGAATGGCCGGATACGCCTTTGCGGCATCATAGCCGTTCGGAAGGACGGTCTTATATTGAACGGTCGTATCGCCCAGCTTCCTGGCCTGCTCGAGCACTTCTGCTTGCAGCGGCCGGATCAGGAACATGACAGAAGCCGCCATCGCGGCAAGCGCCAGCATCTGCTTCATCTGGACCATCACGGGCTGAAGACGTAGAGCATCGACGCCGGCGACGTATTCTTGAGCTCGGGCGCCCGCGCCAGGATGTTGCTCGGTTGCCGCGAGCCGACCAGCACCGCGACACGAGCTCGTGACCGCGACACAGAAAATTCTTGTGATCATCACCCATCTCCCTCCCAGCGACAGCTGTGCTTCTCGACCGCGTACATCGAGCAGGCGAGACGGCCGCTTTGGAGTGTACGGCGCAAAACCGATGCTGCGGCCGGTCCGGATCGGCATCACTTCGCCGGCGTCTTGAAATAGCGTGCGTCCGGCGGCGGCTGGTCCTTGCGGGTCGGCATCAGATAGCCATCCGCGCTGATGAGATAGGCCTGGCTGCCGACGATGACATGCGCGTTGTTCTCGTGGCAATCGTACTCGGCCCAAGCCGGATTGCGCTGCCGTTTGTAGCTGCGCGTTACCGTCCAGGGCCGCGTGAAGGCGTGATCGACCAGCGTGATCTCATCGAGCAGCCTGTCGCTGTTCCCCTTGTCGAGCGAGATGCGCTCGCTGATGACCGTCTGGTTGTCCTCATGCAGCGGAATGCCGCTGCCGTCGAGGATGCGCGGCCCCTTGAAATTGCGGGTATCGACCACGAGCGTGTCGAATTTGCCCGCCGCGCCCGCGCCCTCCCAATGGCCGATCGAATACCCTACCCATGTCGGGTCGGCCGCAGCCGACCAATCGCGGCCGTCGGTGAAAACGCGCCGCAGCGGATCCAAAAAGTCGAACAGCATGTAGGTGACGTCCGGCTTGATCACGATCTCCATGGTTTCGTAGACCAGCATGGCGCGCGGCATGCCGGTGTGACCGCAACTGATCGTGGGCGTGTTGCCGCGCCCGCCCTCGGCGCGGTTCGCCACGGCTGCGTCAAGCTTTGCCTGATATTCCGGGATGAGCGGCGCTTGCTGTCCGGCATTGGGCGGCTTGGCCGGGTCCCACCGGTTGGTATTGAGGTC
>DASXXS010000227.1:0-3532 GCA_036502925.1 Xanthobacteraceae bacterium | reverse complement strand
GGGAGGTGTTCCTTTCGAGTTTCCAGGGGGCGCAGCGGTCTCGCGCAACATCACGTCCAGCAAAGAGTACGGCATCAAGGATTGGACCGACGAGCAAATCATCCGTGTCCTCACACAGGGCATTTCGGCGGATGGGCGTCGGCTCGCGCCGCCGATGAGCGGACGTGCTCCGATCTGGGCTCAACTGACCGAACGCGACAAGCACGACCTTGTCGCCTATCTCAGATCGCTGCCGCCACAGGAATAGGACTTACGATTAATGGCGATCGGTCGAAGCTAGCCGTTCTCGAACGCGGGCGGACGCACGAAGCCGTTCCACCTCACGTACGCCGGATCACTACCTGCGTACGCCATGTGGCCGTGAATGTTCACAGTGGAGCATTTGACCAAACCGCAGATGCCTCAAGGACGGCTTTGGGTCGGCTTGAGCCGTTCAGCCGAGGTCGGCGGACCGTCGCAAACGGGACCCGTTGCGGCCGTTTAGCGGAAACGGCGCAGGCAATCTTGCTCCGCGGTCCACCAGGGGTGATGATGACCGTGCCCGGCCTTAGCGATACGCTACCATTCGTAGGGGAACCTCAGGCTTAAGGAGGGCCTAGTGAGACACCCGGTCCCCATTTTGTCTGGCGCTAGCTTTGGTGTGTTTGATTGCCGCCGCCAGCACGGCACGAGGTTGAACGGGTGACGACACCGAAGCCGCCGATACGCCTGGGCTTCTTCACCCGCCTGCTCGATCAGGCGGACGCGGCCGAGCGCTACCGTTTAGCCATCGTGCAGATCGTGCATGCCGAGCGCTACGGCTTCGATTCTGCCTGGGTCGCGCAGCACCATTTTCACGAGGACGAAGGCGGCCTGCCGGCGCCCTTGGTGTTCCTGGCCCAGGTCGCCGCGCAGACCACGCGGATCCGCCTGGGGACCGGGATCGTCACCCTGCCGCTGGAGCTGCCGATCCGGGTGGCGGAGGATGCCGCGGTGCTCGACCTGCTGTGTGGCGGCCGCCTGGAGGTGGGGGTTGGGCCCGGCGGCAACCTGTCGGCGTACAAGGCGTTCGGCCTGGACAGCACCGAGCGCACGGCGCTGCTGATCCGGCATCATCGCGTGCTGCTCGACGCCTGGGCGGGGCGGCCGCTACTCGGTGGTGACCGACTGTATCCGCCCAATCCCAGCCTGGTGGATCGCGTCTGGCAGGCAACCTTCACCGTGGAAGGCGCCCGGCGGGCCGGTGCGGCGGGCGACGGGCTGATGCTGTCACGCACGCAACCCAGGCCGGCGGAAGCGCCCCACCTGTCGCTGCCCGACATCCAGCATCCGATGATCGACGCCTATCTGGAGGCGCTGCCGCGGGGCCGCGCGCCACGCATCTTGGCCTCGCGCACGGTCTTCGTTGCCGATGACCGTAAGGAGGCGCTGCGGCTGGCTGAAATCGGCTTGGCGCGGCAGCGGGCACGGTACGCCACGATCGGTCGCACGGTATTTGTCGAGGGCATGTCGGTGGACGACCAGATCGCCGCTATAGATATCCATATCGGCAACCCCGACGACGTGATCGCCTCGTTGCGAGCCGACAGCACGCTCGCCCGCGCCACCGATCTGACCGTTCAGTCGCATTCGATCGATCCACCGCATCCATTCATTCTGCGGTCGATCGAACTGGTCGCCGACGCGGTGGCGCCGGCGCTGGGCTGGGTTCGGAACGGCGGGGAGGCCGCGCGGTACGTCGCGTGACAGCGGGCAAGGGAAGGATGGCCATGCCAGGGATGGACAGCGACGTCATCGACACGCTGGTAGGGATTAAGCCCGGCTCCGCGCTGGATGCGATTCGCAACCGACGGCCGGATGCGCGCAACCAGGCGCAGGCCAGCTATCGCGCGCTGTTCGCGCCGGAGATTCCCGGCGAGGTCACCGCAACCGAGCGTTTCGCGGTGGCCGCCTTCGTCACCGGCCTGCATGGCGACGCGGAGACCGCGGCGTTCTACACCGCCGGCCTGGCCACCAGCGGCGCGTCGGCGGAATTGCGCCGTGCAATCGACACGGCGATCGCGGCGGCCAAAGGGCATGGCCCCTATGGCTCCTATCCCGCCGGCCCGCTGACCCGCGAGGATACCATCGGACCGACCCATCCTGTTGGGGCGGAAACCCGCCGGGTGCTGGGGTCGCGCCTAGCCGCGGCATTCGACCACATGCACCTGCTGGTGTTCCACCCGCGTGACGCCACGCCGGCGGCGCTGCAGGCCTTGCTGGATGCCAGCTGGTCAACCACCGACATCGTGACGTTGTCGCAGATCGCCGCCTTCCTGTCGTTCCAGATCCGGGTGGTCGCCGGATTGCGCGCCCTGGCCGGCGCCGCCTGACACACGAGGTTCCACCATGCTCGATACGATCCTGGAACCGCCGCCCCACACGGTTCCCGCCGTATTCACCCGGGCGCTGCTCGATTGGCTGCCGTGGCTCGAACCGCTGGCGGTCGAGGCCCTGACCGAACGGCACATGGCTGGCCTGGTGGATGCCGCGCGGGCGAAATCGCCGTATTTCCGCCTGCTGGCGCGCGACCCCGACGCGCTGCGGGCCCGCACGCGGACCGACAAGGACATCTTTTACAACCCCGATGCCGGCTTGCCGCGGGCGGAGCGCGAGCTGGCTGCCGCCGCGACATCCCGCTTCAACGGTTGCATCTACTGCGCCTCGGTGCATGCGCGGTTCTCGGCGACCTATTCGAAGCGCGAGGCGGACGTGCAGCGGCTGTTGGACGAGGGCGTGAACGCCGATCTCGGCGAGGGCTGGAACGCCATCGTCGCTGCTTCGGTGGCGCTGAGCACGACGCCGATCACGTTCGGACCGCAGCATGTGGAGCGCCTGCGTCGCGCCAGGCTGGACGACCTGGCGATCGCCGACGTGATCCATGCCGCGGCTTTCTTCAACTGGGCAAACCGGCTGATGCTGTCGCTCGGCGAGCCGGCCGTAGCAGCCGGAATATAGCGCCCGGACCGCCCCCGGCAATTCGGGCGAGGGTGGCCATTGTCGACCGCGCACAAGAAGAGCAGTTCCCACCGCGACGGCTGCGTGGCCGAGAAAGGTCGACCGCCGCGGTGATCGAGCGTCGGAAGGGCTGCTGAGACCCGTCGCTCGGATAGATTGCCTCGCCCGCCAATCGGCAGGCGCTGGGAGGGCGTGGTCGGCTCAACGGAGGCGATCATGGATGGCGAAATGCAGACGTTGCTGCGGCCGAAGAATACCCCCTGGAACAAGGGACGTATCACAGGGCAGAAGCGTCCGCTCAAACCGAAGGACGTTTGGGCGATCCGGGTCCGGCTACAGCTAAAGCACCGAGCGCGCGACCTCGCTCTTTTCAATCTTGCCATCGATAGCAAACTCAGAGGCTGCGACCTTGTGAGGCTGCAAGTCAACGATGTCTGCGCCGGCGACCGAGTTCGAGACCGCGCCACTGTCATTCAGAAGAAGACAAGCCGGCCGGTTCAGTTCGAGATCACCGAGCAGACCCGCGCCTCGATCCAAGCCTGGCTTCCGAAGGTCG
>DASXXS010000226.1:0-46981 GCA_036502925.1 Xanthobacteraceae bacterium | reverse complement strand
GCTGTCCGCGGTTTCCTGCACCTTGCAGGCGAGGAGCCCGATGTCGCCCACATAATGCTGCGCGCAGGAATGATGGCAGCCGGTCAGATGGATGTTGATCGGCTGGTCGAGCGCGACGCGCGCCTCGCACCAGCGCGCGATCTCCTCGGCATGGCGCTTGGTGTCGGAGGCGGCGAACTTGCAGCCCATGTTGCCGGTGCAGGCGATGAGACCGGCGCGGATGGCGCTGGTGCGGGTCGCAAGCCCGAGCGCTTCGATCGCGCTCACCGCCTCGCCGATCCGCTCCGACGGCACGCCGGAGATCAACAAATTCTGCCAGACCGTGAGGCGCAGCTCGCCCTCGCCGAAATCGCGCGCTATGGCGGCGAGCCCGTGCATTTGTGCGACTGTGAGCTTGCCGACCGGCAGCACCACCCCGATCCAATTGAGCCCGTCCTGCTTCTGCGGGTGCACCCCGATATGGGCGGCCCGATCGAAGGGCGGACGCGGTTCCAGCGCTTGCGCTTGAACGCGCGTCAATGGGCGGCCGAGCTTCTCCTCGACCAGGCCGAGGAACTTCTCCATGCCGAACCGGTCGAGCACGTATTTGAGCCGCGCCTTGAGCCGGTTGCTGCGGTCGCCGTGATCGATGAAGACGCGCACCACGGCGTCCGCCACTTGCGTGGCTTCGCAAGGCTTCACCACCACGCCGGTCGCGCGGCCGAAATCCTTGTGGCCGGTGATGCCGCCGAGCAGCAGGCGAAACCAGACGCCGGGCGCGAGGCCGAAACCGTCCCTCACGATGACGGCCTGGAAGCCGATATCGTTGGTGTCCTCGAGCACCGGGATGGTGCCGCCGCCGTCGAAGGCGACATTGAACTTGCGTGGCAGGCCGTAGAGCGCGCGCTCGTTGAGGATGTGGAAGTGCCATTCGCGCGCATAGGGCCGCGTGTCGATCAGCTCCTGCGGGTCGATGCCCGCCGTCGGGGTGCCGGTGACGTTGCGGATATTGTCGGCGCCGGAGCCGCGCGAGCACAGGCCGAGATCGAGGATCGCCTCGACCATGGCGACGGCATTCTTTGGCTCGATCTCGCGCACCTGCAGGTTGGCGCGGGTGGTGACGTGCGCATAGCCGCCGCCATGGCGCTCGGCCAGATCGGCCATGCCGGCGAATTGCCAATGCTTGAGGATGCCGTTGGGGATGCGCAGCCGGCACATATAGGACTTCTGGTTGGGCGCGACATGGAACAGGCCGAAGAACCGCCAGCGGAAATTGTCATCCGGCTTGGGCGGCTCGTTGTTCAAGGCCTGGGTCTTGAGGCGCTCATAGCCGTCGAGCGGATTGAGCTCGCGCTTGAACCTTTCCTGGTCGGAGAGCTTTTTTCCCTCTTCGAGCACGCGGTTCTGCGCCTTGACGTGGGCCGCGTCGGGTCCGATCGGCTCCGGCTTGGCCCTGGCAAGGGCAGCGGCCGGGACCCGCGCCGCGCTCAATTGATGCGCGGCGCGACTCACGTTCAGGCCGGATGTGAAGCCTTCAAGATAGCGCTTCTGCTCGTCGCTGAATTCGGCGCTGAGCGCGATATCCGCCATTTCAGCCTCTGTCGGCGGCCGCATCGGGAGTCATTGAAAGCCTCCTCGCCGGCCTCACACGCGCGCTTGCGCGAGATTGGCCGTGCTCGGCGAATAGCTCTTGCGCAGGTAGTACCACCACGTCAGCGCCAGGCAGGTCGCATAGAAGGCCAGGTAGATGACCAGCGCCAGGTGCGGGCCGCCGGTCGCTGCAATCGAGGCGCCGAAGCCGCGCGGGATCAGGTAGCCGCCGCAGGCGCCGACCGCGCCGATAAATCCGAGCGCGGCGCCGCTTTCGATGCTGGCCGCATGCAGGGCGCTCGCCCGACCCTGTTCCCCCGATCCTTTCGCCTTCGCGAGATTCTCCTCGCGGAAGATCGACGGGATCATCCGGTAGGTGGAGCCGTTGCCGATGCCGGTGGTGACGAAGAGAATGAGGAACATCGCCAGGAAGCCGGCAAAGTCCTTGCTCTCCACGAAGTACATGACTCCCATCGTCGCGGCGCCCATGGCGATGAAATTCCAGAACGTCACGATCGCGCCGCCGACTTTGTCGGCCAGCAGGCCGCCGAGCGGGCGCGCGAGGGAGCCGACCAGCGGTCCCAGGAACGCGATGGCCACTGTGATCCCGGGGAATTGGGTCTTGATCAGCAACGGAAACGCGGCCGAGTAGCCGATGAAGGAGCCGAAGGTCCCGACATAGATGTAGGACATGATCCAGGTGTGTTGGCGGGAGACGATGGCGAGCTGGTCCTTGAACGTCGAGCGCGCCGAGGTGAGGTTGTTCATGAAGAGAGCCGCGCCGGCGACCGCGATGACGAGCGGCAGGAGCCACATCAGCCCGGCATTCTGCAGGTAGATGCCGCCCGGGCCGGGCGATGCCTGGTAGAGATTGACGAGGCCGACCCCCATCAAGACCGGCGTCAGCAACTGTACGCCGCTGACGCCGATATTCCCGCCGGCTGCGTTCAAGCCAAGCGCCCAGCCCTTCATGCGGTCCGGGTAGAAGAACGAAATGTTGGCCATGCTCGAGGCGAAGTTGCCGCCGCCCAGGCCCGCGGTCGCGGCCACCATCAGCATCATCCAGAACGGCGTGTCAGGCTGGGTCACGAAATAAGCGAGTGCGATCGTCGGAATGAACAGCGCCAGCGCGCTGAAGATCGTCCAGTTCCGGCCGCCGAACGTCGTTACCGCGAAGGTGTAAGGAAATCGCATGAGCGAGCCGATCAGTCCGGGCAGCGCCACGAGCTGAAACAGCTCGTCGGTGGTGTAGTGGAAGCCGGCCTGCGGCAGCTTGGTGGCGACGATGCTCCAGATCAGCCAGACCGAAAAGCCGATATGCTCGGCAACGATCGACCAGATCAGATTGCGTCGGGCGATGAATTTGCCCTTGCGGTTCCAGTACTTCTCATCCTCCGGATTCCAGTCCGAAATCCAGGTGGTGGCGCGCTCGCTCATCGGAGACTTTCCTCGGGTTCGAATGATCGCCACGTCTTCCCCGGCGCGTCCCCGTGGCAAAAAAAAACCGCAGCCTGACAGGGCGCGTTGCGCTCCCTCCCAGACAGCGGCGTTGCTTGTTGGTCCGTCGTTGGACCTTGCGACGCGTCATTGCACGACGGCGTCATGTCCGCCTCATACAAGCTTCATGCCAGTTCGCTGGATTGAATGATTATCTGGTAAAATCAATTGGATGCGGGATTCAACCAAGGTATTTGAAGAGCCGCGGCGGCGGCAATCTGATCAGCACAGGCGCAGTGGGTGCAGGATTTTTGTGCAGTGCAAAAAATAGGCAAGCAGTGATTCAATTTGCGTCAGGCGGATGTTTGGTTCTTCCACGCCGCGATCTGCGCAACGATGTCGTCGGCATTGAACGGGGGTCCGGCGAACGCGCCGATGCCGTCGGTTGGCTCGCCTGCAAGATCCGGCTTGCCGCTGTCGAGCGCGGCATCGAAGAGGTCGGGACGAAAGACCGCTTTCGCGCCGGCCAGCATCTCGGCTGTGAGCGGCGCCTGCCCCCAACGCACCATCTGGGCATAGAGCCATGCGGCCTGCACGCTGTCGGGCCGTGCCGCGTCTTTGCGGCCGACCAGCAGATAGCGATTGCTCGCGCGCAACGCCCCGTCCGGGGCGATCTTGATCTTGCCATCGAGGGTACGCCGGATGATCTCGCCGTCGACGCCGACACGATTTGGCGCGGCCAGGATGGCCGTGACTTCGTCGCGGTTGGTGGCGTCCTCGATGAAAGCGGCGGCGCGTCGGTGCGCCCGCACCAGCCGCGACAGCACATCCGCGTTCTCCTGCGCCCAGCGGGCGCGCACGGCCAAGAGCTTTTCGGTCGCACGCGCAAAAATCTCCGAGACGAAATGCAGGATGAAGCCGATCCGCAGATCGACAGCGACCGAGCTCCAGGGCGCGCCCACGCAAAAGCCATCCACCTGCCGGTTGGCCAGGCTCTCCACCATATAGGGCGGCGGCAGCACGACCAGGCGGACATCCTCATCGGGATCGACGCCGCCGGCTGCCATCCAGAACCGCAGCGCGTAGTTGTGCGAGGAGAACGGAAAGGTCATCCCGAAGGTGAGCGGCTCCTCGCCTTTGCGCTTGCGCTGCGCAACGACCTGCGCCAACGCGCGTGCCGAAACCAGGGGATCAAGCAAGTTGCCATCCGCCGCCGCGGTGAGGGCGGCGTGCAGGCTCGGCGACACCGTGATGGCATTGCCGTTCACGCCCAGCGCAAACGGCGCGATGATCGGCACCTTGACGTGGCCGAGGCCGAGACTCGAGGCGATCGCCACCGGTGCCAGCAGATGGGCGGCATCGAAGATGCCGATATTGAGCTTGTCGCGCACGTTCGACCAGGAAATCTCGCGCACCAGCTCGACCTCGAGCCCTTCCGCGGCGGTGAAGCCGCGATCGGCCGCCACGATCAGGGCGGCCGCGTCGCACAGCGGGATGAAACCGATGCGCAACCGATCCTTGCTCATCGCAGCAGCTCCGCGGCGGTGACCACCGACTGCGCGACCTCGGCGATCTTGCGGTTCTCGTTCATCGCCGTTTTGCGCAGCAGCGCATAGGCCTCTTCCTCCGAGATCTGCTTCACCTTCATGAGAATGCCCTTGGCCCGGTCGATCACCTTGCGCTCCTCCAGCGCGGTCTTGGTCTTTTCGAGCTCGGTCTGCAGCCGCGAGAAGGCGTGGAAGCGCGAAATGCACAGATCGAGAATATGCTTCACCCGCTCCTTGCGGAGCCCGTCCACGATATAGGCGGAAACACCGGCATCGACCGAAGCCTGAATGGAAGCTGAGTCGCTCTGGTCGACGAACATGGCGATCGGGCGCTTCACTGCCCGGCTCACCTGGAACATCTGCTCGAGCACGTCGCGGCTCGGATTCTCGAGATCGATGAGAATGACGTCCGGATCGATGGCGTAGATGTGGGCCAGGAGGTTCGCGGTTTCATCGAGCCGCAGCACCTGGGTGAATCCGGCCTCGCGCAGCCCGTCGGCGAGGATCGCCGCGCGCACCGGGCTTTCGTCGACGATCACGATTTTCAGCGAGGGATCCATGGACACTAGCTGCGCTTGGCGTTCGCGATGGCGCTCCAGACACGAACCGGCGTTGCCGGCATGTCCACGTGGTCGATGCCGAACTCCTTGAGCGCATCGACCAGCGCGTTGATCACCGCGGCCGGCGCCGGCGTGATGCCGCCTTCGCCGCCGCCCTTGATGCCGAGCGGATTGCCGGCGGTCGGATCGAGCGCGAGCTCCACGTCGAAGCGCGGGACGTCGTCGGCCCGCGGCAGGCCGTAATCCATGAATGAGGCATTGAGGACCTGCCCGCCGCCATCGGTTGCGACCCCTTCCGACAGCGCCTGGCCGATGCCCTGGACGATGCCGCCATGCATCTGGCCGTCGACCAGCATGGGATTGATCGGCACTCCGACGTCATCCACCGAGGTGTAGCGCTTGATCTCCACGGCGCCGGTTTGCGGATCAACCTCGAGCTCGCACACCGCGCAGCCGGTCGGATGGGCCGGGATGCGGTGGGACAGCTCGGCCGTGGCCGCCAGCGTTGCGGGCGCGCTGCGGGCCGCGAGATCGAACAGGCTGAAAGCCTGGTTGGAGCTCGGTGCGGTGAAGAAACCATCTGAATATTTGATCTCGGTCGCGGCGGCCGCGAAGCTTTCAGCCGCGAGCGCGCGGGCCTGGGCGAGGATTTTTTCGCAAGCCTCGACCAGCAGCGTGCCGACCAGCCGCATGGAGCGCGCCGAGTGGGAGCCGCCGCCCTTCTCGACCTCCTTGCTGTCGCCGGTCTTGAGCTTGACGCTTTCGAGCGGCACGTCGAGGAGGTCGGCGGCGACTTGCGCGAACACGGTCTCGTGGCCCTGGCCGGTCGATTGCGTGCCGCAGATCATTTCCACCCGGCCGTCGGGTTTGACGGTGAGCAGCACGCGCTCGTAGGGCGCGCCGACCGGCGCCTCGATGTAATTGGCGACGCCGATGCCGCGCAGCTGCCCGGCGCGGCGGCTGGCCTTGCGGCGCTGGGGAAAGCTCGCCCATTGCGCGCGCGCGAGCGCCGCCGCCATGTTGCCGTGGAAGTCGCCGCTGTCGTAGGTGAGGCCCATGGCGGTGCGGTACGGCAATTGGTCCTTGCCGATCAGGTTGCGCCGCCTGATCTCGATGCGATCGATGCGCAGGCGCTCGGCCGCGAGGTCGAGCAGGCGCTCCATCACGAACATCGCCTCCGGGCGGCCGGCGCCGCGGAACGGGCAGGTGGGCGTCGAGTTCGTGAGTATGCCGCGCACGCTGACATCGACCGAACGCAGATCGTACACCGTGGTGGCGAGGCGCCGGTAATTGTTGAGCGACACGAAGGCGGCCGGATGGGCGCCGAGATTGCCGTCGATCAGGAAGCGCGCGGCCAGGAGCTTGCCGCGCCGGCTGAAGGCGGCGGCGATGCGGATATCCAGGTCGCGGCCCTGGAAGTCCGACAGGAAGGCCTCGCTGCGATCGCTGTTCCAGCGCACCGGCCGGCGTAGGCGTTTGGCCGCCCATACCACCAGCACGAATTCGGGATAGAGCAGGCTGCGCGAGCCGAAGCCGCCGCCGACATCGGGCGAGACCACCCGCACCTGCGCCGGCGGCACGCCGAGCGCCGCGGAGAGCGCGCCGCGATGGCGTACCACGCCCTGGCCGCCGGCGATGAGGGTGTAGCAATCCTCGCCCGGATCGTAGAGGCCGCTGGCGGCGCGCGGCTCCATCTGGCAGTTGACGATCCGCTGATTGGGCAGGGCGCGCTCGATCACCAGCGCGGCGCCGGCGAAGCTGCGCTCGACCGCCTTGGCGTTTCCGTAGCGCGCCCACAGGCTGATATTGCCGGGCGCGCCGTCCCACAATTGCGGTGCCGATTCGGCAAGCGCATCCGCGATCGACACCACCGCCGGCAGCACTTCGTAATCGATCTCGACCGCCTCGGCCGCGTCGCGCGCCTCCTCGAGGCTCTGTGCCACGATCAGCGCGACCGGCTCGCCGACATAGCGCACGCGCTCGCCCGCGAGCACCGCTTGCGGCTGCTCGAACACGAAATGATCGGGGCTGCCGCCGAAGGCGGGCTTCTGCGGGTCGACCGCATCGGAGGTATTGGCGAAGTGGGAAATGCCCTTGTGGCCGTCGCGCGCGTAGTCGGCCGCGGTCAGGACCGCCAGCACGCCGGGCCGCGCGCGCGCGGCTTCGAGCCGGATCGATCGGATGCGCGCATGCGCATGCGGCGAGCGCAGCACATGGGCCCAGCAGGCATCGGGCGGGGGAATATCGTTGGTGTAGCGGCCGCGGCCGGTGACGAAGCGCTCGTCCTCCAGGCGCGGTATCGACTTGCCAATAAAGCGCGGCATCAAGCCCCCTCCCGCCCCTTCCGCCGGGGGAGGGTTGGGGTGGGGGTTGCCAGGCTGTAGCGGCCTTCGGACGGATCGCGCGCGAGGCGGCCTTGCCGGCGCAAGGCCTCGAGCTCGAGCACGATCTCGCGCCCGTCGTCGCTGCCGACCGCGGCCATGAGGTCTTCAAAGAACTTCGGTCCGTCGCGCAACGCCGCCTCGACGCTGGCAAAGCGCGCGCCCGCGAAACGCGGCGGCTGCGGGATTTCAGCCTCGAGGCGTGCGGCGGCGCCGGGCGGCATGGTCAGGTCGAAACCGCCCTTGGCGCCCACTGCCGCGCCTTCGAGGGAGGGATCGAGCGGGATGGTGCGGAAGCCGCTCGCGCAGACGAAATCGCGATCCGGCTGGAATCGGGTGGCGAGCGCCCATTCCATCTGCTCGTCGGAGAAAATATCGATGTCGGGATCGACCACGAACACGTTCTTGGCATTGGCGAGCGAGCCGAAGGCGGCCGCGATGGCGTTGCGGGCTTCGCCCGGGACGCGCTGGCGCATGGCGATGCGCACGTTGTAGACGCCGCCGGTCGCGGGCGGCGCATAGACGGCGAGCGGCTCGCGGATCGCGGTTTCGAGCGCGCGCCACACCAGCACCTCGGTGCGCAGCGTGCAGAGCTGCGCCGTATCGGTGCAGCTCATGACGCTGCCGCCGATGGTCAGCGTCTGGAACAGCGCGTCGCGGCGGCGCGTGATCGCGGTGACATGAAACACCGGATTGAGCTTGACCCCGCCGTAATAGCCCAGGAACTCGCCGTAGGGGCCTTCCGCCTCCGTGTATCCCTCCTCGCCCAGATAGCCTTCGAGCACCCATTCGGCATCGGCGGGAACCCGTATGTCGTTGGTGATGCTCTTGACCACCGGCATCGGGGCGCCGCGCAGGCGCGCCAGGAGCGAAAGCTCGTCGCCGGGCATCCGCATGGTGGCGCCGAAGTAGTCGACCGGGTGGCCGCCCACCACCACGCTGAGCGGCAATCGCTCGCCGCGCTTGAGTGTGGTGAGGTAGATGTTGCGCAGATCGCTGGGCGCGACCAGATCGACGCCGGTGGTCGCGCGGCCGCGCAGCATGAAGCGCCGCAAGCCCACATTGGTGAGGCCGGTCGACCCATCGCGGGTGAAGTCCATGCCGGCGGAGATGTAGGGACCGCCGTCCTTGCCGTGCTGGAGATGCGCCGGCAGCCTGGTCAAGTCGACCTCGGCGCCGGTCTGGACGACCTCCTGCACCGGCGCCTGCTCGCGGGCGACCTCGACGAATTCCGCCTTGCCGCGCAGGCGCGCCAGAATTTCGGGCAACAGCTTGGGCGGGCTCACCCCGAAGGCTTGCGCGAATCGCTTGCGGCTTCCGAGCGCATTGCCGACCAGCGGAAATCCGTCGTGCCCGGCCGCCGCGAACAGGACCGCCTTGGGATTGGCCTCGAGCGTGCGGGCGATGTCGGCGAGCCGGGTCGCGCCGGCCCGCGTCTCAAGCTCGCCGGTTGCGGCCAGCGCTTCGACGAAGCGGCGCAGCCGGAACCGATCGAAATCGACCGCTGCGGCCGCCGATCTGCTCACCTGTTCAAGCCCCATCGCGCAAGCTTCCCCGGTCTCGACAATGACCTCATGACTTAGCATCCGGGCCGATCCGGCGCGAGCCGGAACACGCCCACGCCCGCCACTATCTGTCGCTGGTACTTCGCCTATTCCCTGCCGGCCGTTGCTTGGGCGTGATGTGTATTGTATAGTTCAAGCGTACACATAGCGATGGATCGCCGATGCGCACCAATATCGAGATCGATGACCGGCTCATGGCGGAAGCCCAAAAAGCGTCCGGACAGGCAACCAAGAAGCAGACAGTAGAACAGGCGCTGCGTTTGATGATCAGGCTTCGCCGGCAGCAGGAGGTCGACGGGGCCTTCGGCAAATATCGCTGGCGCGGAAACCTCGCCCGGAGCCGCAAGGGGCGAGGGATCGGGTGATCGTTGTCGACATCGGCGTCTGGATCGACTTCCTCAATGGCCGGAATGTGCCCCATGTCGGGCGCCTGCGCGCAGTCCTCGGCACGGCCGAGATCATCGTCGGGGATCTGATGCTATGCGAGGTACTGCAAGGCCTGGACAGCGAGCCGGCGGCTCGAGAAGTCGAGGCCCTGCTACGCCGCTTCGAAATTGTGCAAATGGCCGGCGAGACGATTGCCAGTATCGCGGCCCGCAATTTCCGTTCCTTGCGCAGGCGCGGCATCACCGTCCGCAAGACCATCGACCTGCTGATCGGCACCTGGTGCATCGAGAACCGCAGGCCGCTGCTCCACAACGACAGTGACTTCCATCTGATGGCACGCCATCTGGGGCTGATCGAGTTGCCGGTGACAATTTGACATTTGTGCTACCCGCGTCCCGCCGCGGCGATCGGAACGAACAGGTCGGCGATCGGGATCGGCTGCGGGATGAAATGCTGCTCGGCCATGTATTGCACCAGCGCTTCCAGGGTCGGGCGATTGGCTTCGATGCCGTAGGGGAATGGATCGCCCCCGAACAGGTCGTTGATCTCCTCGATATCGTGGTGCACCCACGGCAGCATGTAGGGATGCGCCCCGGTCTTGCGCATGCGCGCGAGCGCCTTGGCCTTGGCTTCGACCAATCCCTTGTAGAGGCTGTTGGCGATCCAGCGATGGCGCTCATAGACGTCGCGTCGGATCACGACGAGATGCATGATCGGAAAGATGCGCGTCGCGCGGTAATAGTCGCGCTCGACCGATCTCGAATCGGGGAACAACGGCGCGATGTCGGGGTGGGGCTTCGGGCGCTGAGATCCCGCGATGGCATCGATTTCTCCCGCGACCAGCAGGTCGCGGAGCGAGCGGCCCTTCTGGTCGTGCTCGATGCGGGCCGGCTTGAGCAGCGCCGGCGCGCTCGGATCGCCGTGCCGGCCGGCTTCGTTGATGGCGCCCTCGACCCAGCGGATGCCGGAGAGATCGACGCCGTATTGGTGCATCAGATGGCCGCGAATCCAGACTGCGGCCGTCATCGTGTAGAGCGGGACACCGACCCGCTTGCCGGCCAGGTCCTGCGGCCTGCGAATATCGGATTTGCGGTTGACATAGATATAGCCGTGCCGAAACACGCGCGCCGGAAACACCGGCAGCGCCACGAACGGGCAGCCGCCGCGCGCCAGCCGGCTGATGAACTCCGATGAGGAAAACTCCGCCACGTCGAATTCCTGATTGGCGCCCATGCGGTCGAAGATTTCGCGCGGCGATTCGATGGCCAGGAAATTGAGGTCGATCCCCTCGACGCCGACGTCGCCGGTGCGCAGCGCATCGGTGCGATCGTAGATGCCGCAGGCAAACGTCAGTCTCAATCGCGACACGTCATGACCTCGAGGCGAAATCTCCAACGAAGGCGACACTAGGCGAGGCGTTTGAAGCTCTCAAGCCACCAGGTAGCGCAGCGCCGAGAACACCGCCAGCGCCCCGCCCAGGAGCGCGAGCAGGCCGCGCAGCCAGGGCCGGCCGCCGCTCTGCGGTTCGGCCGGCGCGCCCAGATCGATCTCGTTGAGCTCGGCAGGATCGGCCACCCGAATTTTATCGGCAACGAGATCGATCTCGCTGGCATGTTGGGCCTCCGAGAGCCGCACGGTAAGCGATTGCGCATCGGCGGTGGCGAACGGGAAGCCGAGCCAGACATCGCAGGCGGTCAGGATCGGGCTTTCCAGCTCGCCGGGATCGGAGCCGGGCGGGCGCCAGTCGTCGGGACGCCACCAGGGCAGCATTGCGATCAAGCCGGGCGTATCGCCGCCGCGCATCACCGTGTCGACCGCAGCCGCATGACGGCCGCCGTTATGCGGCTTGCGATTGGCGTTTGGCGGTGGCGTGAGCTGCGGCGGCGAGACCGCGTCAGGCGTGGGCTGCGCCACCGCTCGCCCCGCCGGAGGGAGCAAGGCAAGCGCGGCCGCTAACGCCGTCCCTGCGGCAGCGGTCGTCATGCAGCGGATCATCGGCACCCCATCCTCCCGTCCGCGCGGCGGACGCGACCCCATCAACGCTGGCCGGCGTGGCATCCGATTGACGCAATTGGGGAATTGTTGGGCAAGCCGGAGCCGCAAATGCGGCAGAAGGCGGCCTCGCGGTCAATCAACGTCAGTCGATGGTCACCCCGCTCGCTTTGATCGGGGCGGCCCACTTGGCGATTTCGCTCTTGACGAATTGCCCCAGATATTGCGGCGTTGCCCGGTCGTCCGTTACCAGGACGGCGCCGAGACCCGCCATGCGATCGCGCACCGCCGGCGTCTTCATGGCACGCACGATGGCGCCATTGAGCTTCTGCACGACGGCATCGGGGGCGCCCTTGGGCAGGAAGACTGCGCTCCAGGTATAGGCCTGCACATCGGTGCCCTGCTCCAACGCGGTGGGCAGGTTGGGCAGTACCGTCGCACGTTCCTTGGTCAGGATCGCCAGGCCCTTGACGGCGCCGGCGTCGATCTGCGGCTTGGCGGTGGCAATGATGTCGCACAGATAGTCGATGCGGCCGCCGGCGAGGTCCTGCATGGCCGGGCCGGTGCCGCGATAGGGGACATGCGTAATGTTGACTCCGATCACGTAGTTGAGCACCACGCAGGCGAGATGGGTGGCCGAGCCGGCGCCGGCCGAGCCGTATTGCATCTTGGCCTGGTTGGCTTTCGCGTAGGCGACGAAATCCTTGAAATTGTTCGGCGGTAGGTCCTTGCGGGTGATGAGGGCGATCGGGGTCTCGGCGATCAAGCCGACCGGCGTGAAATCCGTCGCCGCGTCATAGAGCGGCTGCTTGAACAGCGTCTGGTTCTGCGCGTGGGTGCCCACGCTGCCGAGCACCATTGTGTAGCCGTCGGGCGTCGCCTGGGCGACGCGCACCGAACCGGTCATGCCGCCGGCGCCCCCGACGTTCTCGATGATGACTTGCTGGCCCAAAGCCTCGCTCATGCTCTGGGCGATGATCCGGCCGAGCACGTCCTGCGGCCCGCCGGCCGCGAACGGGATCACCATCACCATGGGATGGCTCGGAAAATTCTGCGCCACCGCGACATTGGGGGGGGCGCCGGTGAGCGTGAGCAGGGCGCCGAAGACGGCGCCGGAGAGCCTGTTGAGCATTTGAACCTCCTTGGAATCGAGGCAGTTTGCGTTTGTTGAGGGTCAGGTCAACTCTTCTTTTGTTGCGCGCCTGCCGGCATGATACGCGACAATGGTGAGGGTGAGGAGGTTTGCCCGATGACTCGCGTTGCCATAGCCGGCCTCGGTGCGATCGGCCGGGTCGTCGCGCGCGGGCTCGCCGACGGCATGCCGGGGCTCGTGCTCGCCTGTGCCGCCGCCGGCGACGTCGGCAAGGCGAACGCGTGGCTCAAGGCCGAGCATATTGCTTGTCCGCTGGTCAAGCTGGAGGCGTTCCCGGACTTGGCCGACCTGGCGGTCGAATGCGCGCCGGCGTCCCTGCTCGAGCGGGTCTGCCGGCCCATGCTCGAAGCGGGCAAGACCGTCATGGTGCTCAGCGCCGGCGCGCTGCTGCCGCACCCCGATCTCATCGCGCTGGCGAAAGCCCGCGGCGGGCAGATCATCGTGCCGACCGGTGCCTTGCTGGGGCTCGATGCCGTCACGGCGGCCGCCGAAGGCAGCATTCGGACGGTCCGCATGGTGACCCGCAAGCCCCCCACAGGCCTTGCCGGAGCCCCCTATCTCGAAGCGCATGGCATCTCGTTGGAAAATCTGCGGGAACCCAAATGCGTGTTCAGCGGGACCGCGCGCGAGGCCGCGGCCGGCTTCCCCGCCAATGTGAACGTCGCGGCCGCCCTCTCGCTCGCCGGCATCGGGCCGGAACGCACCCGCGCGGAAATCTGGGCCGATCCCACCATCGAGCGCAATTGCCATACGATCGAGGTCGACGCCGACTCGGCCCGGTTCACGCTCACGATCGAGAACATCCCCTCGGACAATCCCAAGACCGGCCGCATCACGGCGCTCTCGGTCCTGGCGGCGCTACGCAAATTGCACGCCCCGTTGCGGGTGGGAACATGAGGTCCGAACTTGGCCGCCGGCCCATTCGGGCGCTTCATTTAACGAGATGGTAAGATGGTAAAGAGATCATGATCGTAAGGACTTGGTAAGGAACTGGCGGGCAATTGCCGCTCAAGGGTGATTTTTCACAAAATTTGGCGCTTTCGGTCCGAAATGGGACAAGAAGCCGGGCCAGGACCAATGAATCCACCGTCTTTGCTGCGAGCCGGCAGTTGCAAGCGCCGTTTCTGGGCTATGATCGTCGTTCCGCCTGGGCCCGTTCCGCGCCGGCCAGCCGGCACGTGCGCGGATCCGGGGCGGCCGCGCCCGCAGGCCCATCGCGGACCGTTGAACCGAACCTCCTTCCCGCGCGACTAATCCACGAGCCGACCGTCCGGACGCGATGCAAGCGACAGCCGACGAGGTCCTGATCGGACGAATTGCTTCTGGCGACCGGCTCGCCATGCAGGTTCTGTTCGCACGGCACCATGTGCGGGTGTACCGGTTCGTTTTGCGCCTCGTGCGCGATGAAAGCACGGCGGAGGACTTGATCAGCGAAGTGTTTCTCGACGTGTGGCGTCAGGCTGGTCGGTTCGAAGGGAGGTCCGCGGTGTCAACATGGTTGTTGGCGATCGCGCGCTTCAAGGCGCTGTCGGCGCTGCGCCGCCGGTCGGACGAAGAGTTGGATGAAGAGGCGGTCGCCGGGATCGAGGATCCCTCGGATACTCCCGAGACCGCGCTGGAAAAAAAGGACAAGAGTGCGATCATCCGGAAGTGCCTCACGGGACTTTCGGCGGAACATCGGGAGATCATCGATCTCGTCTACTACCACGAGAAGTCTGTGGAGGAAGTGGCGCTGATCGTCGGGATCCCGGAAAACACGGTTAAAACGCGCATGTTCTACGCCCGCAAGCGGTTGGCGGAACTGCTGAAGGCGGAAGGAATAGAAAGAGGCTGGCCATGAACACGATCAACAAAGAGCGCGATGACCTCGAGACCCTTTTGCCGTGGCATGCGGCGGGGACGCTCAATCGTCGGGATGCCGAGCGCGTGGAAAAGGCGCTCGCCAACGACCGTGAGCTTTTGCGGCGCTTCAATCTCGCCCGCGAGGAGCTCAACGAGACGATCCACCTCAATGAGACACTCGGCGCGCCGTCGGCGCGCGCCATGGAGAAGCTGTTTGCCGCGATCGACGCCGAGCCGGCGCGCCAGCCCAAGGTCTCCTTCGACCTGGCCGGCCGCCTCGCCGGCTTCATCGCGAGCTTCTCGCCCCGCACGCTGGCCGTGGCGGCTGCCGCGGGCGCGCTCGCCATCGTGCTGCAGGCGGGGGTTATCACCACCGGCTTGATCAGGCATGAAGCCGGCACCGAAGTCGCGAGCAGGCAGGATACGGCCGCGCGCACCGAAATGGCTTCCGCCGATGTGAGCGATGGCACGCTGGCCGCCATCCGCTTCGCCCCCAAGGCGGACGTGGGCCAGATCACGGCTTTTCTCCTGGCCAACAAGGCCTCGATGATCGATGGTCCGCTGACCGGCGGGATTTATACGATCCGGCTGCCGGAGTCCGGCAAGGCCAAGGAAGATCACATCAAGCAGATGCAGGCCCAATCCGCGATCGTTGATTTCATCGCGACGAAGCAATAGCCGGCCCTGTCCAGCCGAGACGGCCGACACAAATCGGCCCCAGAGCCGACCTGAAATCGAGATGCGCCGAATATCGGAGACATAGCCATGCGCTCTGGCCAGGATCTCGCGCGAACAACGCATTCGAACGCGATCTCGCCGCCCAGGCTGTTTCTGTCGGCGGCCTTGGCGGCTCTCCTTGTTGCAGCCGCTACGGGTCACCAAGCATCGGCGCAGATGCAGATGATGGGTCTGCGGCCCAGTCTCGGCGGTGGTGGGGCCGTCACAGGCGTCGGAGGTCTCGGGGGCGGCCGCTTCAATAGTGGGCGGCGGTCCTTCGTCCCGACGGGACATGTCGGGCACATTGCGATCGGCGAGGGGCCCAATATCGGGGTCGTGGGACGCGGCGATCCCGGCCGGGGACCGTCAGGCAATCCCTGCAAGCCGGGTCGCGGCACGCGCTGCGTGGTCAATACCGGTGGCGACCATCCGGGCAGCAACCATCCCGGTGGCGGCGATGGCAATCCGCGCTTCCCGCACTGGCCCATCGGGAGCCATCCGATCATTCCGGCAAATCCCCCCGTCGTGATGACGCAGCCGCCCGCGACCGGCATCGGCTCGCAGCCGCAGGCGCTCCGCCGCAGCGGCGGCGTTCCACCGCTCAACGAACGGCGCTACGTGCCGGACGAGGTGGTGGTCGAGCTCGCCACCTCGATCACCAATCAGCAGACCGATGCGCTGGCGCGGCGGCATCGGCTCACGCGCCTGCAATCCGTCGCCTTCCAGCTCGGCGGCACCACGCTGGTGCGCTGGCGCATAGCCGACCGCCGCCCGGTGCCGGCCGTCGTCCGCGCGCTCGAGACCGACGCCGCCGTGCTTTCGGCCCAGCCGAATTATCTGTTTGCCCTGCAAGATGAGACGGCGCTGCCGGCAGCGCCCAGCGAAGGCGACCCGGCGCAATACATCCTGGACAAGATGCATCTCCCGCAGGCCCATGAGCTTGCGAAGGGCAGCAAGGTCGTGGTGGCCGTCATCGACTCCGGCGTCGATGTCACCCATCCCGATCTGGCCGGCGATATTGCCGGTACCTTCGACGCGCTCGGAACCGGCCTCAAGGCGCACACGCATGGAACCGCCATCGCGGGCGCGATTGCGGCCCACGGCCGCCTCATGGGCGCGGCGCCGGCTGCCCAGATTCTGGCGGTGCGCGCGTTCAGCGGCAGCGACGGGGCCGATGACGGCACGACTTTCGCCATCATGTCCGGGCTGAGCTGGGCGGTGGCGCATGGCGCGCGCGTCGTCAATATGAGCTTCGCCGGCCCCCAGGACCCCGGCATCGCGCGCAGCCTCGCGGCCGCCCATGAAAAGGGCGTCGTTCTGGTTGCGGCCGCCGGCAACAAGGGTGCCAAGTCGCCGCCGCTTTATCCGGCCGCCGATCCTAACGTCATCGCGGTGACCGCCACGGATGTCAGCGACCAGCTGCCGGCTTTCGCCAATCGGGGCCGCTATGTCGCGGTCGCCGCCCCGGGCGTCGATCTCATGCTGCTGGCCCCGAACGGAAGCCTGCAATTTTCCTCCGGGACGTCGTTTTCCGCCGCCTATGTGACCGGAACCGCAGCGCTGATGCTTGAGCGCAAGCCCGATCTCGGGCCCGATACGCTGCGCCAGGCGCTCACCGGGACCGCCCACCGCCTCGTGTCCAAGGGAATCGCCGCCGACGACCAGTCGGGCGCGGGCCTGGTCGACGCCTATCAAGCCGTCTTTTCGCTCGCGCCCGCCCCGCTCGATGCAGCCAACGCAATGCCGGCGGCGGTCCGCTGAAAACAAAAAAGCGGGACCCGGTGAACCTTTTTCCGGCTGCGGTCGTCTAATGGTCCGAAGCGGCCTGCTGGCCGCCAGTTCAGAACCAAAGATCGGCGCTGCCCCCCCCGATCCCCTGGCGCCGATCAATGCGGCCCGCCCGGCTCCCCCCGCCGGGCGGGTCTGTTTTTGGGCGCCCCGCCGGCGCCGATCGATGCGCTCGATCAATCACTTAGGTTTCTCCGCTCGTCGCGATCCGACTCGGGGACGCGGTGCGATTCTACTTCCGGGGCCGGCCTTGATCGCTGGACTCATCGATCCCAGCCGAATTCATGTGAAATCCTGGGAATAAGTGTTGACGAGTCGCACTCTGTGGTTGCACGTGTGTTCACGGAAGGGCACAATCAGCAGGGCGATTCGATCTCCAGGCATCGGCTCTTCCCATGACCGAATGGCAAGCCGCCCGCCGGATTGCCGGGACCGCGCAAAAATGGCGCGATCTCGTCAACCAGCGCCGCGCGCACTTCCTTGAGCTTCACAAGACCGGACGCTGGAAGCGCTACTACGCTGAAGGCCAGTTCCTGCTGCTGATGCGCGAGGCCCTGGCTCTCGCCAAGGCCTGGTCGGTGATTGCCCCGCGGCCGCAAGACGATAACGAAGCGGCGTCCGGCCCGGCCGATCCTGCGGCAAATCCACAGCGCCGCACGGCCCTTTGAAGGCCTCGAGCGCTTAGCGGTCGTTGTGCCTGTGCGACGGCCGATGCTTTTGACCGGACGGCGTCGCGACACCGAAAGCGTTGCTTCGATAGGCCGGGCCGCGAAGCCTCTGGTTCCATCCGTTGCAGCTCGGGTTGACGTCGCACCAGGTCTGGTGCGGACCCCCATACTGCTCATAGTCGTACTCCGCCAGCGCCGGGACCGCGCTGCCGAGCAGGCCGAGAATGACGGCGGCGGACAGAGTCATCTTGTCGAACATGATTGCATCTCCTGTTCATTCCGATCGAGCTGACGTCGGATGGAATTGCCCTTGCGAGCCATCTAGGCATTGGCCGGGCCCCGCACCACACGGGCGCGTTGAACCGAGCTTCGGCATTCTCGCGTGTCGCGCGGCTCACGTTGCGGGGGCGGCGATCGCCGTTCCGTCATCGATGCCGATGCGGCCGAATCCCGGCAGCTTGAGGGCGGGATGGCGCAGGTCGAGGCCAGCGACCAGCCCGAGGAAGTTGAGCTCGACGCCCTCCACCCAGCCCAGCTTGACGCCGACGACACCCAACATGGACGCTTCGATGCCGGTCCGGCTGTCGGTCAGGCCGACATAGGGAGCAGGGCGAAAATCCTTGCCGATGGCATTGGCCGGCAGCGTGGTTTCGAGCTCCGGCATGGCGCGCAGCAAGCTCGCCACGAAGGTGTTGCTGTTGGGGCCGGGCCAGATCCGGTAGTCGCCGGCGTGACTGTATTGATAGGCGGCGATTGCCGCCTGCACCTTGGGGATCAAGGCGGCCGCCTGCGCGCCGCGCAGGTCGAGGAGAACGCGCGGCGTGTCGCCGTACCAACGGCCATCCGGCGCCCAGCCATTGGTCCGCACCGGCTGGCCCCAGCCGACCACATCGTACCTGCTCCAGTCGGCCGCGTTCTCCGGCTTGAACACGACCCAGCTGTGGACGGCGAAAATTCCCTTCCAGCGCCCGGTGCGGCCGGTGAAGAACAGAAGGCGCGCCGCGCGGTCGGCATTCGCTGCCGGCAGCATGCCGGTGCTCGACCAATCGGCGCGGTCGTAGCTCTGCGGCCGGCTGCGGACCGAATAAAGGGCGCCGTGGACCGCCAGCGGAAGCAGGAAAATGGCCAGAAGTGTGAGCACGGTTCTCTTGATCGGGCGGCGGATGGCACGCATGAGAGGTGGAGCCCCGTAAGCAGTGTGGAGCGAAATATGGCGCCGATATGAGCGGCGGCGCAACCGCGGCGACGCCGGGTCGCACATTAAATGAAGGTAAGGTCAGTCAACGCCGCATCGGTGCCGCTGCGAGCGCGGCACGCATGATCGCCTCGCCCGCAAGGATGAGATCATCGAACGTGATCGGCAACCGCGATCGCGGCCGGCAAAGCCGGCGCGCGCTCGCGACACGAACGTTCGCGTGCAAGCGCGGCACCTGCACCTGCGGAATATGCACGAATGCGACCAGGCGCGGAATGCCATCCCGCTCGACCGCTTCGCCGGCGCGCCAGCAGAGATAGTTGCAGAGATAGCTACCGGCATCGCTGGAGAGGGCGGCCGGCGTCCCGGCCGCGCGCACCGCGGCAACGAGGCTCTGCGCCGGGGCCCGCAGGGACAGCGCCGCGCGCGCGCCCGCGGTAATCATGCCGGCGGCGGGCACATGCCCGCTCGCGTCCGGCACCGTGCGGGTGAGCGCATTGCGGGCGCGCGTCTCGATGCGGATCTGCCGGCGGCGCGGCGCGAGCCCGAACATGAGGAGCGCATCGGGCCGCTCGCGCGCGAGCAGCGCGGGCAGCTCGCGATCGACCGCCTCGTAGCTGGTGTGAAACACATGGGCGACGCGGCGAATATGGCGCAAGGCCGGGATGCGCCGGCGCGCCAACTCCGCAACCAAAGCTCCGGTCGGATTGAATGGCGCTCCCGGAAACGGGCCGAAGCCGGTAATGAGGATCGTCGCGGTCATCGATCCGGCTTCAAGGTCGCGGGTGCGCTGTTGCGGACCAGTCCATTTCAAACGAACCCGGGCAGCAGCGGCGTGCCGGCGTTGACGTGCACGCCCTCGAGCGCCAGCAGGCGTTCCTTGGTGAAGGTCCCGCCATGGGCCGAGAAGCCTCCGACGCGGTGGCCTTTAGCCAGAACGCGGTGGCACGGAATAATGATGGGAACGGGATTGCGTGACAGCGCTTGCCCGACAGCGCGGGCGGCGCCGGGCGAACCGGTTTGCCGCGCGAGCTCGCCATAGCTCACCGTTTGTCCCCACGGGATCAAGCGAGCCGCCTCGTAAACCTTCAGCTCGAATGGCTCGAGGTCTATGAGATCGATGGCCACAGCAGCGAAGTCGACTCTGCCGCCGGTCATGTAGCCTTGGACATTCGCGATCAGCTGATTGATCTCCGCCGGCGCCGCCTGGCTCGTCGGCGCGGCATTCGCAGCCAGCCTCCTTTCGGTCGCGCGTCGGTCGGCTTCCGGAAGCTGCAGCCTGGTCACGCCCTGTGGGCTCCAGGCGACGCCGCAAGGGCCGATGGCGGTGTCGAACAGGCGATAGTGCGTCATTGTGTCGTTCATTTTGTTCAAACCCCGAGCGCGGCGGCCAGTTCCTCGACCGCCAATGACGCCGACATACGCCCGTCGGCGACCGCGGCTTCAAGGCGCGGAAGCTTGGCGCGCAGCGAGGAGTCCGACCGCAGTCGCGCCAGGATGCGCTCCTCGAGCATGGCCCACATCCATTTGACCTGCTGGCGGCGTCGGCGCGCCGCAAGCTCGCCGAGCTCGCTCATGGTGGCGTGATGCTCGAGAACCTTTGCCCATAATGGCGCAATGCCCGCGCCAGTCAGCGCCGAATAGGTCACGACCGGGGGCGACCAATGGGGCGAGCGGGCGCCGAGAATGTGCAGCGCGGCGCGATATTCCGCCGCTGCTGCCTGGGCACGCGCCAGATTGTCGCCGTCGGCTTTGTTGATGGCCATCATGTCGGCAAGCTCGACCACGCCTTTCTTGAGACCCTGCAGCTCGTCGCCGGCGCCCGGCAGCATCAGGACCAAAAAGAAATCGGTCATGTCGGCAACCGCGGTCTCGGACTGGCCGGTGCCGATGGTCTCGACCAGGACGGTATCGTAGCCGGCCGCCTCCAGCAGCAGCATCGACTCGCGCGTCTTCGCCGCCACCCCGCCGAGCGTGCCGGAGGAAGGCGAGGGGCGCACGAAGGCATTGGGATCGGCGGACAGCCGCGCCATGCGGGTCTTGTCGGCCAGGATCGATCCGCCGGTTCGGGTCGAGGACGGGTCGACGGCGAGCACCGCGACCTTGCGGCCGCGCTCGGTCAGGAAGCTGCCGAGCGCATCAATGGTGGTCGATTTGCCGACGCCCGGCGTGCCGGTGATGCCCACCCGCACGGCGCTGCCGCTGTCGGGCAACAGGTCCTGCACCAGGCGGCGCGCTGCGCGCTGGTGATCCGCGCGCCGGCTCTCGACCAACGTGATGCCGCGAGCGATGACGGCGCGCTCGCCGGCCCGGATGCCGCGCGCCAGCCGCGCGATGTCGGGACCTGCGGGCTCGGTTCGGCTCATGTCAGGCCCTCTCGGCCGCAATATGGCGCGGTCTCGCCATCTATCGCTTCGCGCCGCCGCCGTCCGGGACCACCACCGCAAGGCCACCGCCCTCCACCGGCTTGTCGGCGCTGGCTCGCGCGAAAACAAAAAGCTGCTCGGGCGTTGCAATTCGGCAGGAGACGTCTTGCGTCTTGGTGCAGAATTTCTCGCGTGTCGGTTCGTCGGCGTCGTCCTCGTTGATGGGCACCAGCAGATAGACGCCCTCGGCCAGGCGGCGGGCGAGGCCGTATTCGACCCGGTGCGGGGCGCGTTGCGTGGTGCCCTGCACGATCGAGTCGCGCCCCTCATAGGGGTAGGCGGTGAAATCGCTGAAGCTGATCGACTTTCCGCGCAGCACATAGCGGCTGCCGCTCCATTGAAACGACAGCACGCTGGGATCATGGGCGGCCCCTTGCGACAGGGTGAAGACGTGAATGAGGCCGCGCTCGCCGAGCACGGGCTTGGGGTCGCTCAGCACCGGGGCGCTCGAGCTGATGCAGCCGGTGAGGGCGAGCGCGGCCAGGCCGATGCTGGCAGGCAACAAAAATCCATGGCCCGTTTGTTTAATTTTCATGATCGAAATCAATAGGATACGTCCGAATTCCACGAGCTGCCCCCGGGTTTGGTAAGGGATGGATGAACTTTCCAGCTGTCTTGCCCGACCAATTCTGTATCATAGCCTCCCGGTGGGGGCGGCGGAGGGGAATCATGCGTCGAAACGCTCTCTCGACGAGCCTTTGGCTCGTCGCGATCTTCATTACTTTCGCCGCCGGCACGGTCCAAGCCGCCGAATTGATCTGGCAGGTTGAAAGTCCGTTCCGGTTCTTCAAGTCCACCCGCTCATTCACCCTGCAGGAGGCCGCGTTCAACGCCGTGCGCGGCAGTCCCAATGGTCCGCTGCCGGCGGACATCGTTTGGCGTTTGGAGCGCCGCCTCAACGATCCGGATTGCAAGGATGCCTCGACGCCCGATCGCTGCGCCGAGACCGCCGGTCCGCGCTACGCGCAAAGCCGGCTCGGTTGGGCCGCGCAAACGCTCGGCGATACCTGCTACGAGAGCGATGGCCGTCCGCGCCGCTATTCGCCGGTCTGCGAGCGCAAGTATTCCTGGGGCTCGGCCAAGGAAGACTACATCCTGCCGGAAGCCCACACGGTGCAAATCCAGATCGCGGCCGACCAGCTCGCTGGCGTGACCGGCGACTGCGTGTGGAGCTGGCAGCCGCGCCGGCCGGGCGGCAAGGTGGAAACCAAGAAGCTCGCCTGCAAGGACAAGCTCACCATCGCGCGCGTTCCCTTTACGCTCGACCGCGCCAATTCCGGCGTGTCGGTCACGGTGAAATTGCCCGATGGCCGCGAGCTGTCCGATCATGACGTGGTGATCGAAGACCTCTTCATCGTCGCGCTCGGCGATTCGTTTGCCTCGGGCGAGAGCAATCCGGATCGGCCCGTCCAGTTCAGCGCCACGCGCCAGATGGTCTATGATCCGAAAATGCTGCGCGATGAGGTGGCGTCGAAGGATCTCGACAAGAAACCGGCGCTCGGCGGCATGGCTCCGGGCTTTGGTCTGGCGGCCGCCGAGGATCAATTCAATCCCAAGGTGCTGCCCAAACGGTATATGGACGACGAAGCGGCCGATCGCGTCTACAAGCCGAATTCGCCGGAATTCCAAGCGGCGTTCGACAAGGCGGCGGCCAAGTGGCTGAGCCGCGATTGCCACCGCTCGCAATACGGCTATCCCTTCCGTGTCGGCATCGAGCTCGCGCTCGAGAACCGTCACCGTTCGATCACGTTCGCGAGCTTCACCTGCTCGGGGGCCGAAATCTCCCAGGGCCTGTTCGGCGAGATGGACGCCCGCGAGGGCTTCAGCGATCCGGCCGGCGCCAAGGTGCGGGCGCAATTCGATCAATTGAGCGATCTGATCTGTCGCGGCGGCGCCAGCGCCCGTACCCAGGCTGCAAGCTATACGGTGCCGGACTTCACGTTTGGCAGCACCCAGATCAGCCCGCGCCGGGTCAGCAAAATGTGGTGCCCGCCGTCGCTGCGCAAGCGGCCGGTCGATCTGGTGATGATGTCGATCGGCGGCAACGACGTCGGCTTCGGTGCGCTGGCCGCCTATGCAATGACGGAAAGCGCCTCCGATTTCGCTCCGATCGCGACCTGGGTCGGCAGCTCGATCCGCTTTAGCCCGCAGGTGGCGCGCTCCTATCTGGGCGTGCTCGACCAGCGCATGAAGGCGGTCAAGGACGCGCTCGCCGACGGTTTCGGCATCGCTCCCGGGCGCGTCCTGCAGTCGTCCTATGAGCCGATCCAGTTCGATGAAACCGGCGCGCTGTGCGGCTCGCAGCCGACCCTGGGAATGGACGTGCATCCGGGTCTCAAGCTCGATCGCGGGCGCTTGCAGGAGACCGCCGATTTCCTGCGCGATCTGCTCGGCAAGCTCGAATGCATCAGCAGCACCAAGGGACATAGTTGCCCAGCCGACCTGGCGACCGGGTCCGGCACCGGGTTCACGCTGGTGACCGACCACATCCCGGAATTCACCAAGCGGGGGATGTGCGCGCGCGATCCCAAGCGGGCGTTTGCCGACGGCATCGAGATGCGGGTTCCGCGCGTGCCGCTGGGCGGAGCGGAGTTCAAGCCCTATTCGCCGGCCGGCACGCTGACCTACGAGCATCGCTGGCGGCTGTTCCGCTCGCCCAACGATGCGTTCCTGGCGGCCAATACCCACCGCGAGGGGACGGCGGTCATCGATCTGCTGCAGCCCGCCTATGCGGGCCTCTACAGCGGCGCGATCCATCCGACCGCCGAAGGCCACGCGATCGTGGCCGACCACATTGTCAAGCATGCGCGCCTGCTGCTCGACAAGCGCGAGGTGGTGGAGAACACCAGGCAGTAGAGCAGGGGCAGACCCCGCTCCAGCTTGATGACAAGTTCAAATGGCCGGGCTTAGTCCCGGCCATAGGCTTTTCAAGGAGACCTAAGCCGGCCGCGGCCGTAGCGATGGCCGGCATCCGCTGCTATATGTAGAGCGTTGAAAGCGGGTTCCCATCATGAACGTCGCCATTACCAGGGCCGCCGAAGGATTCCCCCGCCGGGCATTCACCGTCGATGACATCAGCCGAATGATGGAGGCCGGCGTCATCGGCGAGGACGAGAATTTCGAATTGATCGAGGGGGATCTCGTCGTGATGGCGGCAAAGCACGTTGGTCATGATGGTATCAAGAACGCGCTCAACATGGCCCTCGCGCGTTCTGCACCTGATGGGGTTTTCGTTGCAATCGAGTGCTCGCTTCAGCTCGCCAAGGACGTTCTGGTCGAGCCGGACATTGCCATCGTATCGCGAGGTGTCTACGCGGCGGAGCGGAAGACCTTCGCGCGTCCTCGCCCGGAAGACGTGCCTCTCTTGATCGAGATCGCTGCGTCGAGCTTGGCCTTTGATCGCGAGGTCAAGGCTCGGCTCTACGCGCGGCACGGTTTCCGGGAATTCTGGGTCATCGACGCGGACAGACGAGTGACGTGGGTGTATACCGGCCCGAGCGGAGAGACTTGGTCATCGATTGTCGAGCGCGGACCACAAGACCTGCTCACCACGCCAGCCGTGCCGGGCTTCGCAATTCGCCTGGCTGACATCCGCTAATCAGCAATCAACTCGCACCCGAGCCGCTCACGTTCCATTCGGCCGCGTTGCGCGCGTGGCCGAGCCCTTGATTGAGCCAAGTGAGCAACGCTTCGGCGGCCTCGGCGATCACGGTGCCGGGCGGGAAGATCACCTCGGCGCATGTTTCGTGGCGCGCCCGTCAGTCTTTGCCGATTTCAGTCTTTGTAGACTTCGATAGCCGCCATCATGCCCATCTCTTCGTGGTTCATCATATGGCAGTGCATCATGTAGATCCCGGTGTAGTCGAGGAAGCGCGAGCGGAACGTGATGGTGCCGCCCTTGCGTTCCACGATCACCGTGTCGCGCCACTGGGTTGTCGCCAGCGGCTTGCCGTTCACTTTGACGACCTCGAATGGATTGGTGTGGATGTGGAACACGTGATCGTCGTGGACGTGCTTGTTCTCGATGGTCCACTCCTCGACCGACCCCAGCTTGACCCGCTGGTCGACGCGGTTCGGATCGAACTTCTTGTCGTCGATGAAGAAGCCGAATTCCTGCCAGTGTCCGGCTGCATCCGCCTCCGGCGCGGTGGCCGACAGGACGATCTTGCGGCGGCCGGTGATCTCCGAGTCCTTGATGCTCTCGAGTGGCGGCTTCGGCAACGTGGTCGGCAGCTTCATGGACATCGGCTCGCCGGCGACCGCCACAAGGGCCAACGGCCCGGTGGGTGCGGCGTGCCCCTGGTCGTAGGGCAGCGCCTGCAGCTCGTAGGTTCCGGGCGCGCCGGCCTGTACCATCACGTCGGCCCGCTGGCCAGGCGCGATCAGCATCTGCTTTTGATGTTCGACCTTGCCGAGCTGGATGCCGTCATAGGCGACGGCATGCAGGTCGTGCTTCTCCAATTCGACCAGCATGTCGTCCTGGTAGCCGGCGTGCAGAATCCGCCAGCGCTGCACCTCGCCCGGCCGCATCTCGATGACCGGCCGACGCTGGCCGTTCACGCTGAGAAAGCGGGTCGCGGTTTCCGGGAACAGCGTGTCGAATGTCTCGATCATTCCCCATGCGTCATAGACGACCTGGGACAGCACCAACACGCGCTCGCGGGCGTTGGCGATCTCGGGCACGTCGGCGAAGTCGCCTTCGACGACGATCACGCCCGCCATGCCGCTGGACATCTGGACGTCGGCGCTGCCGTGGTGGTGCGGGTGGTACCAATAGGTGCCGCGCGTGTGGTCTTTGGGCAGCTCGATCTCGATGTCGTAGGTGTGCCCCGGCTGCATCGAGCGCATGACGTTGTCGGAGATGCCGCTGGGACTGGCGTGCGAGCCGTGGAAATGGAAGTTGGTGTTGTTGAACTGGTGCGGATTGCTCATGTCCATCGGCATGATATCCCGGTTCGGCGGGAAATCATTCGTGAGCCGGATGCGGAGGACCTCGCCAGGCTTCATGCGCAGCGTGGGCCCCGGGACCATCCCGTCATAACTTCGGATGTAAAGCCGCACGCCGCCGACGTCCTTGTAGGTGTAGTGGCAATTGATCGACGTCTGCAGGACCCCGTTGGCGGACCGCCGCACTTCGGGCTCCATGAGCGGTTGATCCATCGGCGGGACGGCTTTGTCGGGGACGAGGCCCGCCGCGGCTGACATTCCCCCGTGGTCGTGCGCATCGGCGGCGACTGCCCGGCGCGGCAGCAGAAGCAGCGAGCCCAGGCCAACGCCGCCATGGAGCAGACGCCGGCGCGAAATGGTGAACCTGCGCGGCAGGGTGGCGCCGCGGCCTTCCGACCCGCCAGTCATGAACATCCCCCCTGATAGCGCTAAAACTTAAGTAATGGGCAAACGCAGGCTACACCGCGCCGCGAAGGCAGACTAACACACAACCAGACTAATAAAGCGCCAATTGCTTAAGACTCTATTAGACTCTATAAGTCTTACGACCCGAGAATTGCTCACCAAACATCGCCGAGTAGCTTGTCCAGCGGAGTTTGCTGCAAGAGGTTCACACTAGTGGGGGATGAAGCGATGACCACCGAAGCGCCGCGAGGCTCCCCCTGTCTCGATAAAACGCCTTGGTGACGAGCGGAATTACTTCGCCGCGCTGCGCGCGTGGCCGAGCCGTGCATTGAGCCGCGTGAGCAACGCTTCGGCCGCCTCGGTGATCACGGTGCCGGGCGGGAAGATCGCCTCGGCGCCGGCGCGGCGCAACGCATCGCAGTCCTGCGGCGGCACCACCCCGCCGACCACGATCATGATGTCGCCGCGGCCTTGGCGCTCGAGGTCGGCCTTGAGCTGCGGCACCAGCGTGAGATGGGCGGCGGCGAGCGAGGAAATGCCGAGGATATGGACATCGTTCTCGACCGCCTGGCGCGCGGCTTCCGCCGGGGTGGCGAACAGCGGCCCGATATCCACGTCAAAGCCGAGATCGGCAAACGCCGAGGCAATCACTTTCTGCCCGCGGTCATGGCCGTCCTGCCCGATCTTGGCGACCAGGATGCGCGGCCGGCGGCCTTCATTCTCCTCGAACTCGGCAACCAGCTTCTTCACCCGCTCGACGCTGTCGGACATGCCGACCTCCCGCTGGTAGACGCCGGAAATCGTCTTGATCTCCGCACGATGGCGCCCGAACGCTTTCTCCAGCGCCAGCGAAATTTCGCCGACCGTTGCCTTGGCCCGTGCCGCATCGACGGCAAGCGCCAGCAGATTGCCGTTGCCGCCCGCGGCCGAGCGCGTGAGCGCTGAGAGCGCGTCCTCGACCGCAGCGGGATCGCGTTCGCGCTTGAGGCGCGCAAGCTTCTCGATCTGCAGCTGCCGCACCGCCGCGTTGTCGATCTTGAGCAGCGCCACCGGCGCCTCCTGCTCCGGCCGATAGATGTTGACGCCGATGACGGCCTGCTGGCCGGCGTCGATGCGCGCCTGGGTGCGCGCCGCCGCCTCCTCGATGCGCAGCTTGGGCAGGCCCGCCTCGATCGCCTTGGTCATTCCGCCCAGCTGCTCGACCTCCTGGATGTGGCCCCAGGCCCTCGTCGCCAGATCGTGGGTGAGACGCTCCACATAAAACGAGCCGCCCCACGGATCGATCACGCGGGAGATGCCGGATTCCTGCTGCAGCACGATCTGCGTGTTGCGCGCGATGCGGGCCGAGAAGTCCGTCGGCAAGGCCATGGCTTCGTCGAGCGCATTGGTGTGCAGGGACTGCGTATGCCCCTGCGTGGCCGCCATCGCCTCGATGGCGGTGCGCACCACATTGTTGAAAACGTCCTGCGCGGCCAGCGACCAGCCCGAAGTCTGGCAATGCGTGCGCAGCGACAGCGAGCGCGCGTCCTTCGGGGCGAACGGTTTCATCAGCTTCGCCCACAGCAGACGCGCGGCGCGCAGCTTGGCCACCTCCATGAAGAAGTTCATGCCGATCGCCCAGAAGAACGAGAGCCGCGGCGCGAACTGGTCGATGTCGAGCCCGGCCTTGATGCCGGTGCGGACATATTCGACCCCGTCGGCAAGCGTGTAGGCGAGCTCCAGGTCCGCCGTCGCGCCTGCTTCCTGCATGTGATAGCCGGAGATCGAGATCGAGTTGAACTTCGGCATATGCGCGGCGGTGAAGGAAAAAATGTCGGAGATGATGCGCAGCGACGGCGCCGGCGGATAGATGTAGGTGTTGCGCACCATGAACTCTTTGAGGATGTCGTTCTGGACGGTGCCGGAGAGCTTTTCCGGTGGCACGCCCTGCTCCTCGGCGGCCACGATATAGAGCGCGAGCACCGGCAGCACCGCGCCGTTCATGGTCATCGACACCGACATCTGCTCGAGCGGGATGCCGGCAAACAAGGTCCGCATGTCGATGATCGAGTCGATGGCCACGCCCGCCATGCCGACATCGCCGGCGACGCGCGGATGGTCGCTGTCGTAGCCGCGGTGGGTGGCGAGATCGAAGGCGACCGAAAGTCCTTTCTGGCCGGCCGCGAGGTTGCGCCGGTAGAAGGCGTTCGAATCCTCGGCGGTGGAGAAGCCGGCATATTGCCGAATGGTCCATGGCTGCGTGACATACATGGTCGGGTAGGGGCCGCGCAGATAGGGCGCGATGCCCGGATAGGTGTCGAGAAAATCGAGGCCCGCAAGGTCATCCGCGCCATAGAGCGGCTTGACCGCGATGCCCTCCGGCGTAAGCCAGGGGCGATCCGCAGCCGCGCCGACCGGGATTTTGGCTTGGCCGAAATCAACCACTGCGAAATTCGGAATGCGGCTCATCAGCGTGGCTCTCTGCACCCTCTGCGGCTGCCGACCGGCATTATATAATCGCTTTTACTACCGCCGGGGCGACGCGATTTGCTCCTGTGCGACCTGCAGCACGGAAAGCGCATTGCAGCCGGCGTGAATGAAGGTCTTGATCCCAGCCGCCGCCAGCTCGGCTTTCGCCCCTCGGGCCGGGCGTCCCGCATAGTAGAGATGCTGCGCGCCGGCCTCGGTCAGGGCGCTCGCCGCCGGAACCGCTTCGCGCGCATAAACCTCGTCCGAGGCGCACAGGCAAGCGAGCCCGGTGCCGGCGTCCTTGAACGCCGCGACGAGGGCGGCGAGATCCGTGCTGGCCGCTGCCGCGGGAAGCGATGCCGGCGCGAAGCCGTTGTTGGTCACCGCGGCGATGCCTCCGGCTGCAAAGAAATCACTGGCGAAGTTTGCGCGCGGCGAGAAGTCGGCCGGCACGCCCAGATTGGCGAGGAAGATTTTCGGGCGCGAACCGGTCTCCGCCAGCATCCGGTCGGAAGCATCGCGCAGCTGCTCGAACGGTTCGGCCAGGCGGATGCGCGGCAACGGCTCGAGTGTGACGGTGGCAGGTGCCGCCGCCACCGGGGCAATGTCGAGCACCGCGACTGGCGGCTCATCGAGATCGGCAAAATCGCTCGTCCCGATCAGCGTGTCGGTGCGGGCGGCCAAGGCCACCTGCCGCTCGCCGCGCACGGCGGCGACTTTCTTCTGGATCAGCGCCTGTTCCAGCGCCGCCGCCGCGCCGCCGGCCCTTTCGATCTCCTGAAACAGCGCCCAGGCGGCGCGGCAGAGTTGGTCGGTCAGATCCTCGATGACGCCGGCGCCCGCCGTTGCGTCGGCGACCTTGGCGAGGCTCGACTCCGCCAGCAGAACAAGCTGCGTGTTGCGCGCAATCCGTCGCGCGAAGCGGTCGGGGAGGCCGCGCGCCAGCGTGAAGGGCAGCACCGTGATCGCGTCGGCGCCACCGAGGCCCGCCGAAAACACCGCGATGGTCGCCCGCAGCATGTTCACGTAAGGGTCGCGCTTGGTCATCATGCGCCAGGCTGTTTCCGCGCCGACGAAAGCGGGAGCCGCCGTCAGGCCGCAAGCCTCCTCCACGCGCCCCCACAGGCGGCGCAGCGCGCGGAATTTGGCGATGGTCAGATACTGGTCCGCGTCGGCGCTGAGGCGGAAGAAGATCATCTTCCGCGCATCATCGAGCGCGATACCGCAGCCCTCCAGCGCGCGCAGATAGCCGGTTGCGACCGAGAGTATGAAGGCGAGCTCCTGCGCCTCGGAGCCGCCGGCATTGTGGATCACGCGTCCATCCGCGACCGCGAATGGGCCCTTGAAGCCGGCGCCCGCGAGGTCGGCGACATGCCTGCCAAATCGCGTCGCGGTTTCCCTCCAGCCCGTCGGCGCGCTCCCGCTGGTCGCCATGGCACCAAGCGGATCGAAGCCGAAACGGATATTGGCCGCGTCCGCCGGCATCCCGCGCCGGCTCACCAGCGACGCGATGTTGCGCCCGGCATCCTGTGCCCACGCGCCGGCGTCGAGCTCGAGCGCCATGTCGGCCGCATCGAGGGCAATGCCGTCGAGCGCGCGCGCGATCGCTTCTTCGCCGGCCGCCATCCCGTAGCCGTAAGCACCAATCGAGCCGGCAAGGACCAGCGACAAGGCGGTGACGCCGTTGTCGCGGTCATGCCGCGCTTCGGCATTGGCGGCGGCCGGGTCCGGATGATCGATGCGCTGAAGGATCTGCCAGCCGGCGGACATTCGCCCCACCGGCGCGTGTTGTTGCGAGCTTCCCTCATAGAGCGGTTGGATGGTCAGCCCGTCGTAGGTCCTGGCCACAAGCTCGCGGTCGAATGGCGCCCCCTTGAGCAGGCGCGCCACCAGCGCGAGCCACTGTTCGCGGGTTGCCGGCGGAAAATCGGCGGCAAGCGGCAGGGTATCGGCGGGTGCGTCGGTCATGGCCCTTGGTCGCCCGTATTCCGATCAGATTGAAGCAGCATCGCCGGGCAGGAATGCCCGGCCGCCACGACAGGCGCGGCGATTTCCATGCAACGAAAGTGCCACGGCGCGCGCCTTCTTGCATTGTCGCATTTTTCGGACGGAAAAGCGGATGCCGCCGCGCATCAAGGGCGCGGCGGGGTTTTTCCTTGCTCTCATGAGCGCGTGCGTGGGGGCAAGCGGCTGATGCCGGTCGTGTCCACCTTGGCCAGCGCGTCCCGCACCCGCCTGCCGGCGATCACCCGTTCGGGGGCGATCTCCGCCAATGGCACCAGCACGAAGGCGCGCTCGAACAGGCGCGGATGCGGCAACGTCAACTCGGCTCCATCGAGGGTGACATCGTCATAAGCCAGGATGTCGATATCGATCGGCCGTGGTCCCCAGCGCCGCTCCCGCGCGCGCTCGCGCCCGAGCGCATGCTCGACCGCCTGCACGCGTGCCAGCAGGGCCCGCGGCGTCAGCTCAGTCTCCACCGCAATGCAGAGATTGACAAACGCAGGTTGGTCCTCGACCCCCCAAGGGGGGGTCACGTAATCGGACGAGCGGGCCTTGAGGCGCAGCCCGGCTCCATCGCATAGCATGGCGATGGCGCGGTCGAAGGTTTCGCGGACCCGGCCGACATTGCCGCCGAGCGCGAGCAGGGCTTCAGGCAAGTCCGTGCTCATGTCCGGTCTTGCTGTCGCGGCAACGAACCAGCGTCACCCCGACATCGGCAAAGATCGCGGCGATCGGCGCATGCGGCTTGCGCACCGTCACCCGCACCGAGCTCACATTGGCAAATCCCGCCAGCAATGCGTCCGCGACCGCGCCGGCGGCTGCTTCGACGAGGCGGCAGCTTCGCGCCGTGAAGGCGCGGCTCGCGATATCCACGATGGCCGAGTAGGACACCGTGTCTACGAGCTTGTCGGAGCGCGCCGCGTCCTTGAGCTCGATCGACAATTCGAGGTCGAGCACGAACCGCTGGCCGACCTTGGATTCGTGCTCCATCACCCCGTGATGGGCATGGATCACAAGCCCGCTCACGAAGATCAGATCGCTCATTTCGCGGCTCGAATGGCGGCGGCGACCTTCAAGGCCTGCACGGTCTCGGCGACGTCGTGGGCGCGTATGATGCGGGCGCCGCCCGCGACCGCGAGAAGATGCGCGGCGAGCGAGCCGCCGAGCCGGCGGTCGGGGGGCGCCGGCGAGACCTTGTCGATGAATCGCTTGCGCGATGCGCCGACCAGGAGCGGCAGTCCGAATGCCTTGAGCTGATCGAGGCGGGCCAGAGCCGTGAGACTCTGTTCCGGCGTCTTGCCAAAGCCGATGCCCGGATCGAGCACGATGCGGTCATCGGAAATGCCGGCGCGCGCGGCGAGATCGAGCGAGCGGGCGAAGAAGGCGGCGATGTCGGCCATGATGTCGATCGCCGGATCGGCGGTCTCGCGGTTGTGCATGACAATGACCGGCACTCCATGCCGGGCGACCACGCCTGCCATGTCGGGATCGCACTGCAGGCCCCATACGTCGTTGACGATGCTGGCGCCGGCGGCAAGCGCCGACGCGGCCACCGGCGCCTTCATGGTGTCGATCGATACCGGGACGCCGAGCCCGGCCACGGCCGCCAGCACCGGCTCGAGCCGCCGCACTTCCTCGCTCAGTGAAACCGGTGTGGCGGTCCCGTATGGACGGGTGGATTCCGCCCCGACATCGATAATGTCCGCTCCCTCCGCCACCATGCGGCGGGCATGCTCGATGGCGGCGGCGGGATCGAGAAAGCGGCCGCCGTCCGAAAACGAATCCGGAGTGACATTGAGGATGCCCATCACGATTGGACGGCTCGCGTCGAGCAGTCGTACCAGCGGCCCGCCTGCGTCCTTGGCGGCGGGCGGGCTATGGTAAACAGACTGGCTGGCCGAGCTCATGGCCGTGGCTTTGCGCCGGGCCGGGGAGAGGTGTCAAGCACTACCAGGCAGGCGAAACGGCGGGGCTAGCGGTAGGTGATTTTGGAGGTCAGCGCTCCGGCTTGCTCCACCCAGCGCGCGATGAGCTTCTCGGATGGAAGAAATCGCACCAGCCTGCGTTTCTTGTTGGCCTCGCTCATCGCTTTGGCGAGATTGCCGGGATTGCGGTATTTGAGCTCCCTGATCGTATCGACGCCAACGGCTTTCAGCAGGCAGGAATAGCCTTTTCCCATTCCCTTGATCCGCATGCGGTCGGCGGCGTTCGCCCATGCAAGGATGCGCGCCTTGTCGAAGCCGGTCTTGGCGGCGAGGAGGTTGCGCCCTTTCGGAGTCCTGGCCTCTTCGAGCAGCCGATCCGTCGTTCGGATTCCCAACGACTTGAGCTTCTTGAGTTCCTCCGCATCAAGACCTTCAAGCTGGTTGATGGGATACGGCATCACCTTCTCCTCGCTCCCTTGCCGGTGGCCTGGCACACTTGAAAATCTCAATCAAACACGCAAAGCCAGGAATTGCGTCGGCCACCGCATCGTGCGTGAAATTCTCGCCGGCATAGAAAACCGTTATGGGACTGCCGCTCCGGACCCGGTTCGTCAGCATGTCGTCAGTCATGGGAGGCGGGCTGTTGCCGAGCGCAATGTCGGTGCCGCTCGACTCGCCGTCGAGCACCGTAGGATAAGCCCGATCCTTGCGCCGCAACTCCTTGCAATGCAATTGCTGACGTGCACCAGCGGCCCGTCGTGCAACCGTCTGCTCGGCGCCACCCCATGCGACGAGAAATCCGATCAGCTCGCGCATTTGCCCCTCGTCAAGCCCCGCACTTGCGGCAGGTTGATCGCATATTGAACGGCGCAGATTGAGAAGACAAGCAATGCACCGGGTGGATGCGAACGAATCTCGCGACGCCGTTGCATTCGTGCATCAGTCGGCGTTCGGATACGACGTTCGTTCGCGAATGTTCACGCCGAAAGGACCGCTAGGTCGTGGCATTTGCCTGGCGGCTGCACAACAGAAGGGCAGCGGAACCGGTACGGACGAGCCGATCGCATCCGCAATGATCCATGCGGCGAGGAACGCAGACTGCCAATCCGCCGGTCCGGCGCCGATGCTGGCCATGCCGGCGCTCCGCAATCCGCGCTCGGCACATGCCAATCCCGCGCGCCGCGATGCCGCCAGCGCGCCGGCTGCCGCGACCCTTGCCGGAGCGGACCGCGATGCCTATGGAAAGGCGGCGGATCGCCGGCTCGCGTCGTCACGCAGCCAAGTGGCGGCGATGTGCTTGGGCTTGGCTGTGCTCCGGCAGGATGACACAGTGGGCGCACGGTGGCGGGCTTTGTGGCGTGCTACGCCGCCGCCTTTTCTGCCATGGACGGAAACGTGCAATGACTCCATCGCAAGCCCTTCCTGCCGTTCTCGACCGCATCGATGCCGATCTCGACCGCAGTCTTGAGCGCCTGTTCGAGTTCCTGCGCATTCAGTCGATCTCCACCGATCCCGCCTATCAGGCGCAATGCCGCGCGGCCGCCGAATTCGTTGCCGGCGATCTCGGCAGTCTCGGCTTCGATACCCGCGTGCGGCCGACCGCCGGTCATCCGGTGGTGGTGGGCAAGGGGGGCAACGGCGCGGCGGGTCCGCATGTGCTGTTCTACGGCCACTATGATGTGCAGCCGGTGGATCCGCTCGATCTGTGGGAGACCCCGCCATTCGCGCCCCGCATCGCCACCTTGCCGAATGGCCGCAAGATCATCGTCGCGCGCGGCGCTTGCGACGATAAGGGCCAGGTGATGACCTTCATCGAGGCGTGCCGCGCGTTCAAGGCGGTGACCGGCCATCTGCCGCTGCCGATCACGATGATGATCGAAGGCGAGGAGGAGTGCGGCTCGAAGCATCTGTTCGGCTTCGTCAAGGACAATGCCGAGGAGTTCCGCCTCGATTTCGCGCTCGTGTGCGATACCAGCATGTGGGATACGAAGACCCCGGCGATCACCACCTCGCTGCGCGGGCTGGTCTACGAGGAGGTGAAGCTTACCTGCGCCGACCGCGATCTGCATTCCGGGCTGTTCGGCGGTGCGGCGCAGAACCCGCTGCGGGTGCTGGCTAAGATCCTCGCCGACCTGCACGACGATCAAGGCCGCGTCGCCATTCCGGGGTTCTACGATGGCGTCCATGAGCTGCCCCCCGACGTCAAGGCCGACTTGCTGGGCCTCAATCTCACGGCCGAGGAATATCTGGGCGGCGTCGGACTCAAGGTGCCGGCGGGTGAGCGCGACCGCACGCTGATCGAGCAGATTGCCACCCGGCCGACCGCCGAGATCAATGGCGTCATCGGCGGCTATACCGGGCAGGGGGCCAAGACCGTGATCCCGGGCCAGGCCATGGCCAAGGTTTCGTTTCGCCTGGTCGGTACGCAGGATCCGCAGAAGATCCGCGACGGCTTCCGCGCCTTCGCGCGCGCCCGCCTGCCGGTCGATTGCAAGGTCGAGTTCGGAGACTTCGGCAGCGCGCCCGCGATCGAGCTTCCCTTCGACAATCCTGCGCTCGTCAAGACGCGCGCCGCGCTGTCTGCGGAATGGGGCAGGAAGGCGGTCATGGTGGGGGAGGGCGGCTCGATCCCGATCGTCGGTGATTTCAAGCGGGTGCTCGGCATGGACACGATCATGGTCGGCTTCGCGCTCGACGACGACCGCGTGCATTCGCCCAACGAGAAATACGACCTCACCTCGTTCCACAAAGGGACACGAAGCTGGGCGCGGATATTGGCGGCACTGGCGGAGTGACGGGCACCGTCACTCCGCACAGACGTCCTATGGATCAGAGCTGCTGGTACCAGCGCCGATCGTAGTGCGCTCCGAGCAGCGGCTGCACCTTGGCACGATAGTCCTTGGTCGCAGCGTTGCCCTCGTGGGCGTCCTCGGCCTTCTGGTCCCCCCAGATTTCGACGACCTCGAAATGGTTCTTGCGCGCCGTCTGCTGCAGCGCGTTGAAGGCGAGATTGCCGGCCTCCTTGCGGCTCGGCCCCGCCACGGCCTTGAGCAGCGCGATCCCGGCATCCGTGTTCGGCGGCGCCACGTCGACATGGGTGATGGCGTAAATCGCGCCGGCCGCAGTCTTTTGCACCGGCGCCACGTCGATGGCCACGCAGGGACGGTCGTCGACCGGGGCGATCAGCGCAGATTGTACGGCGTCGAGAAATTGCTTGTGCGCAGCCCCGTTATGCGCGTCGAGCGCCGCCTGATCCTTCCAGACTTCGAACGTGATGAACTGGTTCGCGGGCGCGGTGCGTTGGGCCCCCTCGAACCGCATGGCCCCCGCCTCCTTGCGGCTCGCGTCGACGAGCTTCTTGACGAGCGCGGCTCCCTGCGGCTCGCTGCCCGGCGTGACCTCGATGTAGCGCACCACGTAGATGGTCGGATCGGCGGCTGCTTGTGCGTGCGCGGCCGGCGCGACGGCGAGCACAAATGGAACCAAGGCGAGCATGAGACGAAAAGCTTGGCGCATGTTCCTCCCCATATCCTTGTTGATGGACGCAATGGTAGCGCTGCGGCCTCCATGGCGTCAAAGGCAATCGGACGCCTGCCTAACTCCGTTTGCGCAAGGCGTTCAAGGGGCCGGCACGGTCAGCAGGCTGGTGAAGGAGCGGCCGCGGATGTCGTAGACGCGCGCATAGACGATGCCCTCGCGCACGACCTCGACCAGGATCGGCGCGTCGAAGGTCGCGCAGTAGAACTCGCCCAGCATCAGGGCGAAATCGGCGCCTTGCGGATCCCAGGTGGTCTCGAAATCGGGACCTAGCTCGACCTGCGGCGAGCGGTGTGGTCCGCACACCGCGAGCTTCCAGCGCCGGCCGGCCGGCTTGCTTTCATGCCGCTCGGCGAGCTTGGCGGCCAGCCCCTGCGATGCCTGTTTGAACGAGAGCCCCCAGTAGTCGAGCATGTAGTGCCCATGCGCCCCGGCCACGCCGCCGGCGAGCCGGTTGAAGAATGTGTATTCGTAGGGGTGCAGCCGGACCATGGCGACGACCGGCAGCGCCATGCCGGCCAATATTGCAACGCCCGCTGCCGCCGCGAGCCAACGCGAATGTTGCCGCAGCGCCGCGATCAGCCAGGCGCTCGCCAAGCCGCCGAGGACGGCGAGCGGCGGCAGCACGAACAGGAAATGGCGGATGCCGTTATACATCGCGGGCCGCGCCAGCACCGTTGCCGCGATCGGCAGGGTGGCGGCGAGCACCACGAGCACCAGGATGGCCCGCCGGTTGGGGGCGAGGTTGCGCCTGCAAGCCGCGATCAACACCCCTGCCGTGCCGGCGAGGGCGAGCAGGAGAAAAATTTCCGGCAGCTGCAGGGCGAACAGCGTCAGCACATAGGTTCGCGGCATTTCGGTCACGGTTATGAGCGCGCCGGCGAACAGTTCCTGCCAGGGCTGTTCGAAGAAATGCGAGAAATACGCGACCGCACGCAATGGATTGAGCGGGTCGATCACGGACCAGGGCCACACCAGCGCCATGACCGCGTAGGCCAACACCACGGCGGGCAGCAGCGACAGAGCAAAGCGTCCAAGCCGCGCCGCCGCCGGACCCAGGCCGTGCAGGCGGGCCTCGGCGGCCGTCAGCAAAGCGAGCGCGCCGGCGAGATCGAGGACGCCGAATCCCCCCATGACCCGCGATCCGATCGACAGGCCGAAACCGGCCCCCGTGAGGGCGCCGCTTGCGGGCGCGATGCGCGGATAGGTCTCGAAGACACGCACCAGGGCGAGCAGCAGGATCGCCATGGCGACCGCGAAGGGCGCATCCTTGGCGTTCATGAACATGTGGCCGATGTAGAGTGGACACGTTGCCAGCAGGGCGAGAGCCGCCAGGCCCGCCAGCGGGCCGCCGATGCGCCGGCCGGTCCGCCAGGTCGCCATCAGTCCGATCAGCCCGACCAGCGCGCCGACGAGCCGGCGCGTCTCGAACAGCGTGACCGGGGCCACCTTGGCGGCCAGGGCGGCCAGCATGTCGAAGCCCCCGCCATACATGTAGAGATTGACGAAAGAGAGCGCGCGGCGGTCGGCAAAGCCCGAGCCGTAGAGTGCCAGCAGCAGCTCGCCGTATTCGGAATGGGTGTAATCGTCCCAGCCGAGGCCATAGTCGCGGAACGTCATGACCGCGACGCCGGCCACGGCCACAAGCACCGCGACCGCCAGCTGGTCGAAGAGCGGGCTCGCGCGCGGCTCGCTGACCGCGAGCGTGGATGAGGGAGCGACGGATGCCACGGCGCGCAATGTAATGCCGCGCCGGCGCGATGAAATCAATTCACCAGTTGAAATCCACACGTGTTGAGCCGGCGATCCCATATGCTATCGTGCGTGCCAGTGCTAGCGTGTTCGAACACGGCTCGTCAAAAGGGGGGATTCGACCCATGGCATCTATCCTGCAATCTCTCGAACGGACACTTGCGGCAGGAGTCGTTCTCCTGATCGCGATCATCATCGTGGCCGGCGTCATCAGCGGCTCGTTCATGAAGGTCGATTACCAATGGTGGACCTTCATCATGCTCTGGCTGCACGTGCTCAGCGGCGTGATGTGGATTGGGATACTCTGGTACTTCAACTTCGTGCAAATCCCCACGGTCCCGAAGATCGAGCCGGTCGAGCACCGGGCCGCGATCACCAAATACATCGCGCCGTCGGCCCTGTTCTGGTTTCGCTATGGCGCGCTGGCCACGGTCGTGACCGGTCTGATCGTCGCCTATATGCTGGGCTATCTGGTCACGGCGCTCACGTTCCAGAAAGGCGTCTACGGCATCGGCATCGGCATGTGGCTGGCGCTGATCATGGCCTTCAATGTCTGGTTCATCATTTGGCCGAACCAGAAAAAGGCGTTGGGATTGGTCCCGTGCTCCCCCGAGGAGAAAGCCAAGGCCGCGCGCATCGCGATGCTGGTCTCACGCACCAATACGATGCTGTCGATCCCCATGCTGTTTTGCATGGTCGCGCAACGCTTCGGCGTCTTCTGACGCAGCAAGGCAAACCCGAAGGGATCCGCCAACGATGCTGCCCGCGTCGTTGGCGGAGGCCAGTCAATGGTCGAGGACTCCGGCCGCGAGAACGCTCCGGCCGGCCGGCAAGGGCATGGGCGCGGCTATGGTTAACGGCGGCGGCCCCGCCCTGACCCGGTTCCGCATTCCCGGCCAGCTTCGACCATTTGCCATAAAGCTTTGCCCGGATTGCATTAATCAAGATCGGATTTGGCCTGTTGCAGCCCCGATTAGTCATTGCGATTGCAGAAGAAGGGGGGCAAAACTATTTGGTAACCATGGCAGCGGCAGCTGCGGTACGGAAAGCCCGGCGAACCGGGCGTGCCAGTATGTCTGTAGTCTTGTTGATAGCGGGTATCTTGGCCACCGGGGCGGGCATCGTCACGATCGGTTTTGGGATTCCGATCAACGAGTTCAACCTCGGCAATACGATGATTGTGGCGGGGACCACGGCCGTCGTGGGGGGGCTGATCCTGATCGGCCTGGCCGCAGCGGTTGACCAGCTGACCCAGATCGCCAAAGCGCTGCGGCCCCGCGCTGGCGCGCGCCCGGGATCCCAGCCGCAGCCCGCCGAGCAGGCTTTCGCTGGCGGCGTCCGTCCCGGCCAGTTTCCGGTCCAGGTCCCCGGACAAGTCAAGCCTCCCATGCCGGCGGCGCCGAGTGGCCCTGTTTTTGCCAAGCCGAAGACCGAGGAGCGGGTCGGCGAACCGGCATCGGCGCAATCCGAGCCGGAGGTTTCGCGCTCGGCGATCGAGCGTTTGCGATCAAGCCTCGCGCGTGCGGATCGCAAAGCCGGCGATGTCGCCGGTGGCGAGGATGTTCCGTATTCGGGCGTACCCGCTCAGGCAGCTCCGGCCGCGTCCGGGCCGGAGCGCAATACAGCCGCCAGTCCGGGAAGTAATGGCGCGGCACCAGCCGGTAGCGCCGGTGCGGGCGAGGCCTTCAGGAAGCCTCCGCTTGATTTCTTGTTCCGCTCGAAACCGGGCGAGCCGCAGCCTGAAGCATTTGACGCGGTCTGGCCCAGGCGCGGGGCGCGCCGCTCGGACCAGGCCTCGGCCAAGCCAGCCGCTCCCGAGGTACCAGGCGAGCGGCCGTTGCCATCGGAAACGCCGCCTGCTTCGCCGCCTGACGAGTCGCGTCCGGCCGCGATCCTCAAGTCCGGCGTGGTCGACGGCATGGCCTATACGCTTTACGCCGACGGATCGATCGAGGCCCAGCTCCCGCAGGGAACGGTCCGCTTCGGCTCCATCGCCGAGCTGCGATCGCATATCGAGAACAATTCTTAATTTCAGGGTAGCATCTCAAGTATCCGAGACGTTTCTACCTCATTAGATCAAACGTTTCTTGCCTTGGGCAAAGAAAAATAATAGAAATAAAGAGAAATCACATGATCCGACTCTGATGTTGCGCGTCGGGCCTCCTGGCAACGCGCAAGGAGGATGGCAGGGCAGATACGCGAAACGGAAGGTTTCAGTCAGCCATTCCGCGGATCACCGGACGCCGGAACCAGTACGCACAGGGACCAGTATTCCAAGCAGGGCCAGCGCGCCATGACCGAAAACTCATCAGGTGGCACCTTCATCGCGCTGACGGCCGAAATCGTCTCGGCCTATGTCAGCAACAATTCGGTGCCGGCGGGAGATTTGTCGGCACTGATCAATCAGGTGCATGCCGCTCTGACGCGCGTATCGAGTGGACAAAGCGAGCTTCCCTCAGAGCCGTTGAAGCCGGCAATCTCGGTCAAGAAATCGATTGCGCCCGACTACATCGTGTGTCTCGAGGACGGGAAGAAATTCAAGTCGTTGAAGCGCCATCTGCGTACCCAGTACAAAATGACGCCGGAGCAATACCGCGAGAAGTGGGGATTGCCGCCCGACTATCCGATGGTGGCGCCGAATTATGCGGCCGCTCGTTCCCAGCTGGCCAAGCAGATGGGCCTTGGCCAGCAGCGCCGCCGCCGCAAGTAGGCGGTGCGGAGCCGCTCATGCCGTGGCGAGCGCCGCCTGCGCATCCGATTTGATGCGTTCGACCATGGAGCGAAACCCGTTCGAGCGTTGCGGCGTGAGGTGCTCGCGCAGCCCCAGGCGCTCGAACAACGCAACGGCGTCGGTCGCGAGGATATCCTTGGCGGGCTTGCCGGAATAAACGACGAACAGGATGGCGATCAACCCACGCACGATATGGGCGTCGCTGTCGCCGAGGAATGTCAGCACCGGCCCGCTCGCCCCGTTGCCGGCCACGCCGGTTGCGAGCCAGACCTGGCTGGCGCAGCCCTGGACCTTGTTCGCATCATTGTGCTCGCGTTCGGCAAGCGGCGGGAGCTCACGGCCGAGCTCGATGACATAGCGGTAGCGGTCGTCCCAGTCCTCGAGCAACGTGAAGTTTTCGATGAGCTCGTCGATTGTCATGTCGTCACTGGTCTTAACGTGGGCTGCGGTTGCGACCGAAGCCTTCTCATATCGTTATATGGGGGCTCGCGGCACCTGGAAGAATGCCGCAAGCGGGCAGAAATGACTGCCGGATGGCCTGGCGGCGGTCCATCGGGACCTTCTGGGGCCGGAATTCAAGCTGGAATAACAGCTGGTTAGAGCCTTTTCAGGAAGGCGGCTGCCCCCGCCCTTGGTGCGGCGGGAATCCGGCTTTTCATCCGAAAATGCGACTGCAAAAACATGCGGGAGCGATGTCCGCACGAGCGTCAGCCGGCCCATGATCGAGATCGGCGCGTTAACCCAATGGCAAGCCCTGTCGTACCAAAGGACAGGACTATGGCCCCGGATCCGGTTCCTCATACCGACGAGCCGATGATCGTCGGACCTGACGGATTCGTCAGCGCACGCGATGATGCGTGTTTCACGCTTCACTCGTACCTGAACGAGACTCTCCGTCGGCAAGCCAATGATCCGTCCCACGCGCACGCGATCGCCGCGGCCGACGTGAAGCGGCTCAGGAAGGAGCTTTCCGGGCCGCAGTTGATCGCTCTTGTGATGGCGGCGTTCGATCGGGCGGCCTGGATCGGCGAGCACGGCCACGAGATCGCGCAATCCCTCGAGTGGGGGCGCCGCGTTGCGGCCATTCTCTATCATCTCTATGCGTTGCGGCTACCGTTTGCGGTCTCCGACATGTGCCGGCTCATCGACGGACGCGACGGTGCCGCGCCGCCGGTCGGGCGCATTGCCGAGTATTTCGCGACTCACGAGCTCACCGCCGAAGCGTGTGCAACCTTGCGGCGGCGGCGCGAGGCTTACAAAACAAGGATCGGGCGCGACTATAAGCATGTCGACGTCCAGAGCGAGCTCCAATTGCTGGACATGCTGCTCTGGCATGACGAGACCGATGCGCTCGATCTCGCGGGGTGCTGGAGCGAGCGCGTCCGGCGCGACTATCGGGGCATGTCCGGCGAACGCCGGCGGCGCTGGCAGAGCCTGCTGCGTCACATCCGCGGCGATGCCGGCTCGAAGCCGCCGAAGCCCTGGATCAAGGAGGCGCAGAGCCGCCTTGCGGCGGTGGGTGCCGAGGATTTCCGTTCGACGATCACGGATTGGTTCGGCTGCTTTCGCCAGCCGGATCCGCTGCAGCTCTCGGTGGTCGGAAGCCACGTGCTGAAGGGCTTGCTGTGGTACTCGGCGCTCGCGCGCGATCCCGCCGTTACCGCGGCGAGCCTGGCCGTGGCCGATGCGCCCTGGAAGCCCAAGCGCAATCTCGACAAGGTCATGGTGGCGCTGGCGCTGGTGATCGACACGATGCCGGTCGAGGAGGCCTGGGCCGCGCTGCTGCCGTTGCAGCACGCGTGGGGCGCGAGCGAGGGCCGGATCGAGCGGCTGGTGATCAAGATCGCGAGCGCCTCGGGGATCAGCGAGGCGCAATTGCGAGCGCAAGGCGTGCTGAAGCCGCGGCTCCCGCCACCCCCGGAACCGCAATCGGCCCAACAGCTTGCTGTTGCAGGCTGGCGTGCCATCGAGGTCTTTCTCGCCACGCTGAGGGACCGACCGTCACCGTTGCGGTCGTGACAAACGGGATTTCGTTCAGACAGGACGCGTTTATAAGTTCCCGCCGTAGATCATGCCGGCTGCTGGCGCGGGTCCTGGTGTGGCGGCGGACCCCGCCAACCGGGCGCCAGATCGGCCGGCGTCAATGTGCTCGGCGACGTCTCCGGCGGAGCATTCCGCGGCTGCAACGCATGCCGCGACGGTCTTGCCGGCGGCAAGGGGATGGGCTTTGCGCTCTTGGCGGAAGTCCCGGTTATGGCCCCGTCGTTTTCGTTGGCCGAAAGCCTCTCGTTGAACATGTCATAGAGCCGTTTGGCGCCGGCCTTGGCGCGATCCTCGAGCGCCGACGCGGCTTGCGATCCGACGGTACAGGCTTCCGGCTGCCGCTCGCAGAACTGACGCATATCGCCGACTGTGGCGCTCGCGGCCGACATCGCGTCGGTTGCGCTGATCTGCGCCTTCGATGCCGGCTGTGACTCGCTCCGCGGCAACAGGACCACGATGACGCCCAGCCAGAACGTCATTCGTAACAGGAAACGCATTCGCCTTCCCCTGCTTCCCGGCAGCCGATCCGGCCGCCCGTGAGCGCAACCTAGCCGCCAGCGTTGAAGCCGCGGTTTGTCGGGCGCAGCGGATTTTACCCATATTCAAGACGAATGAGTCGCATATTTTTCTAAAATTTGAATGATTCGGATTTCGCCGGCATTTGATTTCAATGCAGTCGCCTGCAATCATGGGCCGCAAACCGAGATGTTCGACCGCAGTGGCGCCGGGCGCGAGGCGGCGGCTGTCAACCGACTGTTCACCATGCCGCGCGAATGGGTGGGCGATGCTCAAGCGAAGGAACTCAAAAGCTGCCCGGTGCCTGGTGCCGGGTGCCGCTTTAGCGTTCGCTTAAGCGGCCTCTGACACGATCCCGGGATCAATAACGGGGGCGCGTCTCGTGGCAGGCGTGCGCAGGGAACGTGGGTCTGTTCGCTCCGATCGCCTATCTTCAGTCTCGCGCCGGCCGCGACGATAGCGCCCACGTGCTGTCGGCATCGGCGACATGCGCTCGGACAACGCGGTGAAGAAAAGTGCGTAGCCGCCGAACCGCCAGCATGCGATTGGACCAGGGCCGCGACGATGAGGCCGGCGGCTGGCTGGGTGCGCCCCTGTCCTTCCTGCGCGACATCGGCTGGGGGGCGCGCGATGCTGTCGCGTTCACGGTGGGTGTCGTCGGATCGGTCGCGATCCTGGTGAACGCCCTGTTCCTGCAGTCCGGGCCGCACCCGGCTCCGCTGTTCAAAGCTTCGCCCTCGCCGCTGGCTGCGGGCGAGGCCACCAACACTGTCGTGGCGGTGCCGCGCGCCCGCCCGGCCGAGCCCGTGCCCGTCAAGCTTGACGTGCCCGCCGTTGCACGCACGCCCGTCGAGATCATGGCTGACATTCAGCGCGAGCTGGCGCGCCGGGGCTTTTACGATGGATCGATCGACGGCGTTCATGGATCCAAGACCGATTCCGCGATTCGCGATTTCGAGCAGGCCGCCGGAATGAAGCCGAGCGTGCAGGCCAATGAGGCGCTGTTGCAGACGATCGTGAGATCGAGCATCGAGGCGCCCAGGACCGCGGCGGCGCCGGCGGCAGGACCGGGGCGCAACGATGCGATCGGCGAGATGGTTTCGGCCTCGCGCCGCGTGATGGCATTGCAGCGCGCTCTGGCTCAATACGGCTACGGACAGATCAAGCCCACCGGCATCGTCGATGCCGACACGCGCGCTGCCATCGAAAGGTTCGAACGTGAACGCAAGCTGCCGGTCACCGGACAGCCCTCGGATCGGGTGGCACGTGAGCTTGCCGGGCTGACCGGCCGCCCGCTGGATTAGTTCTTCTGTAGCCTGGATGGAGCCAACGGGTCGGCGCAAAGCGCCGCCCGATGATAAACTCCGCGAAATCGGGTCTGCTGTCCCGCATCGCGACGGGCTACGACCGCCCGCCGGACGAATTCGCCATGCGCCTCAAGTCCGCGATCTGGGTGGCCGCCTATCTGCGCCGCTGCAACGGCGAAGGCGCCTTTGCGGCGGTGCGGCGGCGCGGCGCCGAGGAGGCCGGCGCGATTTTCATCAAGCTCAACCGCCTGGACGGGACCGCGGAATTATTCGGCCCGGCGCCGCAATCCGCCTTCGCGGAGGCGCAGCCGGCCGATCGCGCGTTCGCCCCATGCCTCAAGGAGCAGCCCGCGCCGGAAGCCAAGATCGAAGAGCGGATCGCGCGCGAAATCCGTTTCGATCCTGACGCCTGGGTGCTTGAGGTGGAGGACCCCGCCGGGCGCCACTTCCTGGAACGGGTCGTGGCCTGAGATCAACGCCTCGCGCCGGCGTCAAAAATTGACCAGGCTGCGCGGGCGGGGATCGCGCTGCGGCAAGGGACGGCGCGGGGCGAACGGCGCCGCCGGCCGGGCGATCTCCGGCACGGTGCGGCGCAAGACCGGTTGCGGGCGGGGCCGCTCCTGCGCGCTGGGGTCGGCCGCCTGCCAGATCGCGACCAGGTGCAGTGCCGCCTGCGTGCCGATCTCGTCATAGCGGGTCGCGAGCTCTTGGACCCGTTGCGCGGATTGCCTGATGCGCGGATTGACGACCGGCAGGATGCGCTCGAGGACGGCGCGCGGCGCCCGCAACGCCTTGGCGACCACCACGATCGGCTCGCCCAGCTCGTCGCCCACGATTCGCTGCGCCAGCCGGCTCGAAACGCCCAGCGCAAATTCGACCTCGCGCGTGAACGCGTCCATATTGTGCGCCAGCGCGGCGGTTTCGAGGCGTCCGACGATCGCGTTCGCCGGCGTCGGCGGCGCTCGGGGTGAAGCAGGGGCCGCATATTCCAGGTTCAGCAGAATGTGCCGGCGCTCCGCGCCGCCGGCGGCAAAGAACAATTCGCTCAGCTCCACGGCTTCCGTGCCGGCCCGCTCATCCTTCTTGATCTCGCCAGCCGGATTGCCGGCGGGCGGCTCTTGGCGGCGCAACCGCGTGGCGATGATGGCGGCATGGGCAGCGCCGCACTCCAGCGTGATCAGCTCGAGATCGGCGGGCATCAGGCAGGGCGAATGCCGCAGGACGGGTCCGGCGACGTCGATGACGTCGCGCGCCAGGCGCAGGATGACCGCGCGCGGCGCGGCCGGATAGGGCGCCAACCGCTCGGCGACCGCCGCGCGCGCCGGCACGTCGGTGGAATTGATCAGCCGAAGAGCCAGCTCGGTGTAATGGCGCTCGTCGGCCGCGGGATGATTCGGTTTCTGCAGATAGAGGTCGGTCAGCACGCACAACAAGGTCGGGCGGAAGTCGAAACCCTCCCTTTGACCATGATCGAGCAGGCCTTCCAGGCTGGCGAATGTTGGCGGCGGTTTGGCCATGGTCCCGTACGCGCAGAACGACACACTTGAGGGCGATGCTAAGCTGCCCGCGTTAGCGCTCCGTTAAGGAAAACCGCCGTTAACACATTCGATCTGCATCATTTCGGCAGGAAGGCCTCGGTGTAGAGCTTGCTCATGTCCGGGGCGTCCGGGAGGAGGCCGAGCTCGATGAAGGATCGGGACAGCATGTCGAGCGCCTTGGGATTGAAGCGGCCGGTCAGGTTGAAGATCGGCATCAGCTCCTGGTAATTCCTGGCGGCGACCGACTTCGACACATCGGAGACGCGCGCTGCGATGGCGATGGTCTGCTCCTGGTGATCGCGCATGTAAGCGACGCTGTCGCGCCAGCCGGCCAGGAACGCGCGCACCGCGTCCGGATTGCCGTCGATCAGCTTGCGGCTGGCATAGATGACATGGACATGGAAGTCCTTGATGCGGTCGCCGAACCGCACGAGAATCCGCCCGATGCCGTCCTCCTCGAGCTTGAACACCGTGCTGCTCTCGGTCACGATTCCGTCGATCTGGCTGGTCTTGAGCGCGGCGGCTTGCGCCGCTGAGCTCCCCAGCGTGGCGATCTTGATGCCGTCGGCGCCCCAGCCATGGGAGCGCGACAGCTGCTGCG
>DASXXS010000225.1:0-25394 GCA_036502925.1 Xanthobacteraceae bacterium | reverse complement strand
TCAGGTGTCGGGACGCGGTATCGTTTGGGGCGCGACGCCGTCGGCAGCGGCGCCAAATCCGCTCACCAGCGTGGTGGTGCATTCGGTCGAGGAAGGCCGCGAGGCGGTGCGCGAGCACATCCAGCGCGGCACCGATTGGATCAAGCTGTTTCCGGCCGGCGGCTATTCCTTCTCGCCCACCGGCGAGGACCGCTACGAGGTGACCTATCCGATGCCGGTCCTGCAGGCGATGATCGAGGAGACCCATCGGCTTGGCCACAAGGCCGGCTGCCACGTCTATGGCGGCGACGGGCAGAGAAATTCCATCATCGCCGGCTGCGACACCATCGAGCACGGCTTCGGCCTCAATCAAGAGCAGATCGACATGATCGTGCAGAAGGGGCTGTACTACGACCCGACGGTCGTGCGCTACACCGAGCCGTATCTGGATGACAACGACAACAAGAGCACCGGCGGCAAGTACAAGATCAGCGCCGTGTTCTCGAAGGCGGTCGCGATGGCGGCCGCCACCCGCGGATTGAAGCTCATGGCAGGCAGCGGCGTCGATGGCGGCACCTTCCCGCACGGCACCCAGGCGCTCGAGTTCGAGGCCTTGGTCAAGCGCGGCGCCATCAGCCCGACCCGGGCGATCCAGTCCGGAACCATGATCAATGCCGAAGCGCTGGGCTGGCAGGACCGGGTCGGATCGATCGACAAGGGCAAGTTCGCCGATCTCATCGCGGTCGCCGGCGACCCGCAGGCGGATATCAGCGAGCTGCAACGGATCAAGTTCGTGATGAAGGGCGGCAAGGTCATCCGCAACGATCTCGCCCAGACCGCGGTGTCGTCCCGCTAGCTAGCGCGTTTTCAGGAAAAGCCTGCCCCGCGCCTGATGCGGGGCAGGCCGAGATGCCGCAGATCATTGCGGGCAAAAACCGGCCGCAATGGAGATCCCATTCATGAGCTTCGATTTCGCGCCGCTGTTGCGGCCCGGCTTGCCGCCGGCGGCAGCCAAATGGGCCGGCGTTCCGCAATACAATTTCATCGGCGGCAACAACGACGCCGAGCAGGTGCCGGTCGATGGCCTCGTGGCGGCGGTCACGGCGGTCCTCAAGCGCGAGGGTTCGACGCTCGCCACCTATGGGCTGGCCAGCGGCCCGCTCGGCTACCGCCCTTTGCGCGAATTCCTGCTGGCGAAGCTCGGGCGCGACGCCGGCATCTCCTGCAGCAGCGACGAGATCCTGATCACCTCCGGCTCGTTGCAGGCCATCGATCTCGTCAACGGCATCCTGCTGGCACCCGGAGACACCGTCCTGATCGAGCAGGAAACCTATCAGGGCGCGCTCACCCGGCTCGCCCGGCTGGGCGTGAAAGCGCTCGGCATTCCGCTCGACCGCGAGGGCCTGCGCTTGGATGCGCTGGCGGCCGCGCTCGACGACCTCAAGGGCCGCAACATCCGGCCCAAATACATTTACACCATCCCGACCGTGCAGAACCCCACCGGCACCATCATGGGCGAGCAGCGCCGGCGCGAGCTGTTGGCGTTGGCGGAAACCCACGCGGTGCCGATCTTCGAGGACGATTGCTACGCCGATCTCATCTGGGACGGCCGTCGGCCCCCTGCCCTTCATGCCATGAGCCGGCACGGCGGCGTCATCCATATCGGCTCGTTCTCAAAATCGATCGCGCCGGCGCTGCGGGTCGGCTACATCGTGGCCGGCCAGGAGATGATCGCGCGCATGCTGGCGCTGAAGATCGACGCCGGCACCGGCGCCCTCGAGCAAATGGTGCTGGCGGAATTCTGCGCGGCCCATTTCACCGAGCATGTGCCGCGGCTCACGCGCGGCCTGCGGGCCAAGCTCGAAATCCTGATGGCAGCGCTCGCCGAGCAGTTCGGGACCACGGCCGAGTTCGACGAGCCGCCGGGCGGCATCTTCCTGTGGATCAAGCTCCCCGATCTGGTCGACACCCAGAAGCTCGCCGCGGCGGCGCTCGCGGCCGGCGTCGCCATCAATCCAGGGCCCGAATGGTCGACCGACAAGGCCTACGCCAAAAGCCGCATGCGCCTCTGCTTCGCCAGCCCCAGCGCCGAAGAGATCCGCCGCGGCGTCGCCACGCTCGCGGACGTGTGCCGCCGCGAATTCGGCGTGCCGGCCAGGATAGCGAATGTGGCGCAGCGCGGCAGCGCGCAGCCGTGGTGACTAAGGCGTGGCGATGCCGAGCTCGTTCTTGGCGACCAGGCCGCCCTTCATCACGAACTTGACCCGCTCCATTTCATTTACATCCATCAACGGGTTTCCGCTGACCGCGATGAGATCGGCGAACTTGCCTTTCTCGAGGCTCCCGATCTCGCTCTCCCAGCCGTAGTTGAGCATGCGGGCGGCCGGCAGATAGGCCATCTGCAAGGCCTGCGTCGGGCTCATGCCCCATCTCACGAAATAGGCGAACTGGTTGCCCTGCTTGCCGTGCGGGATCGACGGCGACGTGGAGCCGCTGCCGAACGCCATGGTGACGCCGGCCGACAATGCCCGCCTGAAGGCCTGCTCCATCAGCTTGAGCCGCGAGTTGCGGCCGCCGGTTTCCTGCATATCGGGCTTCTCGAGCGCGATCAGGTCGTCGATGGTGGGCACGAAGGTCTCCTTCTTGTCCAGAAGGATCTTGATGCCCTTTTCGTCGAGCTCGAGCAGATGATTGGGCGCGTCGACGCCGGCGTTCAGGCAGCTGAACATTCCCTCGCCCCCATAGGTGTGGCACGCCACCTTGAGACCCAGCCGGTGCGCCTCCTCCACGATCGCGGAGACCTCGTCGAACGCCAAGGACGGGCTGTTGACCAGCGTCGCGTCCGGCTTCCACATGTGCATCTGCCCGACGAAATCCTGGGTGGTGTAGATCTTGATGTAATCGACGCCATGGAGCTTCGCTTCACGCACCGCGGCGCGGGCGAGCTGCGGGGAATTGACGTTCTTGTCCTCGGTATACTCCGTCTGGAAACGGATCTGCGTATCCGGATAGTAGTTGGTGGCCCGCTGATTGAGCGATTGCCCGACCACCTGCATGCGCGGTCCCATCACAAAGCCGGACTTGATGGCATCGCGCAGATCGACGGTGTTGTAGCCGCCGCGCGAATCCATATCCATCACGGTGGTGAAGCCGGCATGGAGGTCGGTTTGCGCGTTCGCCAGCGCGATCATGGCGCGTTGCGCCGCCGACTGGCCGCCGGTGTTCACGTGCACGTGGGTGTCGATCATGCCGGGCAGCACGGTCGCCCCGCTCAGATCGATCACCTTGGCGCCGGCAGGAATCGGCAGGTTCGGGCCGACGTCGGTGACCCTGTCGCCCTTGATCAGCACCACCTGGTTGCTCAGCATGTCGCCCAATTTGGAATCGAACAAGTGCCCGGCCTTGACCGCGACGACCTGATCGGGCGGCGCGATGACATGAGGTGATTGCGCGTGCCCCGCCGTGCTTGCCGCCGCCGCAATCGCGGCCAGCGATGCGACCGCCAGTTTCTGGTGCCGATGCATGGAACCCTCCCTTTTGATGCGCTGCGCTTATTGCGCACTTGCGCGCAGTCTACACCAATGCGGTCGGCTTGAAGAGGGCGTGTTGCCGGTGGGCGTCGGACCGTGGAAGACTCCCAAGGTCGTCCCTGCGAAAGCAGGGACCCATACGCCGTGTCTTTTCGATCGGCTGCGGCGTATGGGTCCCGGCTCCGTCAGCGCGTTTACGCGCGTCTTCGACGCGCTATGGGCCGGGACGACGCTGAATGTGTGCATGCACGGTGCAAAATAGGATCGAAGCTTTACCTACTTCGGCGGGCAAGGACCCGCATACGGGGCGATCGCCGTGCTGCCGCCGCCGGGCGCGGCCTTGCAGATTTGGATCTGCTCCTTGGTGACCTGCCGCGACAGCGTGTAGGACCGCATGCTGTAGATTCCGATCTCGTTATAGTAGTTGCAGAACGGCAGCAGCGTCGTGGTGCGATCGATGAACCAGTCGCCGCCCGCGCCGGCCTGATAGGGGCGGCCGTCCGCCTTGCCGACCGTTTCGAGCGAGGGCACCACCGACCAGCCCGCATCGGAGACCGGATCGAGCGGATCGCATTTGGGATTTGTCTGCGCGAGGGCCGACGCGCCGCAGCCTGCCAGCGCGACACTTGCAGCGGCGGCGAACGCGATGGCGGAAGGCGGCTTGGCCGGCATGGCATGCCTCGGGGATGAACGGCGCAGGATTTGCGCGCGCTGTCTTGACCTCGCGGCCCGCAAAGTCAAGGATCGCCCCAACAGCAGTCGAAACATCGGGGAGGAGCAGATGGGCAAGAGCGCAAACACTCGCGGCTCCGGCAAGGGTGCGGCATCGGTCAGCCGGCGCGCCTTCCTGTCGAAGGGCGCGGCCGGCGTCGGGGCCGCGGCCTTGGCCGGCGTCAGCGCCAACGAGGCCAGGGCGCAAGCCGTCAAATGGGATCTGTCGGCCGACGTCGTCATCATCGGGGCCGGCGTCTCCGGCCTCGCCGCCGCCATCACGGCGCGCGACAACGGCGCCTCCGTGATCAGCGTGGAGGAGAACTTCGACATCGGCGGCCGCGGCATGCTGAGCGGAGGACGCGTCCATCTCGGCGGCGGCCACGCCTTGCAGCAGAAGGCCGGCATCAAGGATTCGGCAGACCAGATTTTCAAGGACTGGGTGCGTCACGACGCGACCGTCGCGCGCTACAGCGACCGGGATCTGGTGCGCGTCTTTGCCGACGAGAACGTCCCGACCTTCAACTTCCTGGTCGAGAACGGCGTGGAGTTCATCGAAAAGCCGATCGGCCCGGAAGCCGCTTCGACGGTACCGCGGACATTCGTCACCGTCGAATGGCAGAACCAGGACGAGATCTACGCGCCCGGCGGCGGCCGCAACGGCTCCGGGCTGGTGCGCCGACTCGAGCAGAGCGCGCGCCGCAAGGGCGTGCAGATCCTCCTGCGTCACGAGATGAAGAGCATCGTGCGCGAGCATGCCTCCTCCGGCAAGGTGCTGGGCATCACGGTCGCGCATCCGGGCGGCACGCTCAATATCGAGGCCCGCAAGGGCGTCATCATCGCGACCGGCGGCCACACCGGCAACGTCAACTTCCGCCGCACCTTCGATCCGCGCCTGACCGAGGAATACCAGCAGGCCTGCCTGCCGTACGTCTTCCAGGGCGCCAAGGGCGAGCTCGCCGCCATGGAGATCGGGGCATCGCTGTGGGCGACCGCCAACCAGACCAGCGAGTCCGGCGCCGCAATTACCAAGACGCGCCACGTCGGCTGCCGCTGGGGCTACAGCTCGCTCGTCTTCCAGCCAGAGAGCAAGCTGTTCCCGCTCGCCAAGGCGACCGGTCTCACGGTCAGCGATTGGCAGAACATGATCTTCGTCAACCAGAGCGGCCAGCGGTTCTGGAACGAGGTCGACGGGTCGTACCGCTTCTTTGCGGCCGCCATGGCCTACAATGGCGATCCGTCCAAGCTCAACGGCGGCGGTCCGATCTGGGCGATCTTCGACGCCGATGCGGTGGCGCGGGAGAAATGGGACCCCAAGCCTCCGCATGTGGACCCCGACGGCTACTTCGCCAGCGCCGATACGGTGGCCGAGTTGGCGCCCAGGATCAAAAATCCGCATCAGAAGAAGCCCATCTCGGGCGCCGTCCTGGAGGCAACCGTGAACCGCTACAATTCGTTCGTGGCCTCGGGCACCGACACGGACTTCAAGAAGCCCACCCCGATGTTCAAGATCGAGAAGCCGCCGTTCTACGCCGCCTGGGCGACGCCCATTCTCCACGACACGCTGACGGGACTGCGCTCGAACACCAACGGCGAGGTGATCGACATCCGCGGCCAGGTGATCCCGAGCCTATATTGTTGTGGCGAGTCGCAAGGCGGGTTTGCCCAGCATGGGTTGGCCCGATGCCTGTCCTTCGGCCGGGTCGCCGGCCGCAACGCCGCCAAGGGCGCGGCTTGACGCGAGCGGCTTGAAGCAAGCAAACAACGCGGCAGCCAATCATGACGAGAGACGTGCCAGCGCATTCAACCAATGTCGAGCTGAGCGAGCCGGTGCCGCCGGAGCTGCCGGTCGGCAGCGAGCTTGTCTTGCAGGTCAAGGTCTCGTGCGCGGCGGGATGCGATCTCGGCGCCATGCCGCTCACCGTCACCGGCCCCGACGGGCTGGTGACGACCATCGAGCCTCGCTGCGGTCATGATGGTGCGCCCGGAGACACCGCGCATCAAGACAACACGCTTCGCGACATCACGCTCAAAGCGCCCCTGCGGGTGGGCGAGCATGTCTGGAACATCGGCTTCGCGGCGCACGAGAGCGAGGGCATTCTTCATGAGGAATGCATGCTCCCGGTTTGCGTGCGCACCAGGCCTCACGCCACCAGCTTGGCGGCATGGGCAATTCCCTCGCCCGTGGTCATGGGCGAGCGATTCCGCATCAAGGTGGGAGCCAAGTCCTCGGGCGGATGCGAGCTCAAGGGCCAGAAAATCCTGATCAGCGACCAGAGCGGCGCCGTGATCGCCCAAGGCCGCCTGCAGGATACGCCGTGGCCAGGGACGAGCGCGTTGTATTGGACCGAGGTGGAGGTGCCGGCGCCGGATCAGGAAGGGATGTTCTGGTGCGCGGTGAATTTTGCCGCAGCCGAGGTCGAAATCCCGCACGAGCGATCTTCATCCAAATTCAGCGTGGCGATCGTGCGGCCGCCTGAGCACCGGCTGACGATCGAGGTCTTCGAGAAGGAGAGCAAGACGCCCATCGAGGATGCCCAGGTGCGGCTCGGCGCCTATGGGGCCGCGACCGACCCGTCCGGGCGGGCCGAGCTCGCGCTGCCCAAGGGCACCTATGACCTCGCGGTGTGGAAGGTCGGCTATGAAGCTCCCGGCACGACCGTGGACATCCACGACGATGTCAGCGTGCAGGTCGAGGCCGTCATTGTCCCGCCGGAGAATCCGGACGCCTACTGGTTGATGTGACAGCGACCTGAGGGCGCCTCGACCAACGCGGTCAGCGCGTATGGGAGGGTGGCGAAATTCGCAGGTCACCGTTCGTCTCCGCGATGCTAAGAGGCCGGCGGGGACGGCGTTTATCCTGCGAGACAACATCATAATGAGCAATATCGACCGTCCGGGCGACGACTACCCGCCCAGCCGTCCCGGTCTCAAGACCTTCCTTGGCGCTCTGATCGTGATCCTGGCCGGCTTTGCCATTGCATTCTGGCCGCAAATCCTGGCCGCGATGGGGGTGCATGTGGCGCCGCCGCCCGGCGCCGGCTAGACTACCCCGCACCGGCCCCCAACGCCGGCGCGGGAGGAAAATCATGCGAGCGCGGCTTGTCGGTATTGCGGCGCTTCTGCTGCTCGGAATGGGGCAAGGCATGGCGGACGAGCTCAAGGTGCTCAGCGCCGGCGCCATGCAGCGCGGCCTCATCACGGTGGCCGCCAAGTTCAAGGAGCACTCCGGCAACCAGGTCCTGATCCGCTATGCGACCGCGCCGGAGCTGCGCAAGATTCTGACCGAGAGCGGTGCGGCTGCCGACGTGATCCTGGCGCCCGATCCCACCTTGGCGGAGCTGGCGAGCGCCGGTAAGGTCGCCGCCGACACGCAAAAGGAAATCGGCGGCGTCGGCTCGGCGGTGCTGGTCCGCGTCGATGCGCCGTTACCCGACATTTCGACCCTGGCCGCCTTCAAGCGCTCCCTCGTGGAAGCGGACGCGCTGGTCTACAATCGCGCCTCCAGCGGCACTTATATCGAATCGATGCTCAAGAAGATCGGCGTCTTCGACCAGATGCAATCCAAGATCGTGCGGGTCGACGACGGTGAAGCGGTCGCCACCCGGATCAAGGAAGGCCGCGGCAAGGAGCTCGGATTCGGCGGCTACACCGACGTCCTGCACAACCAGGAGACGGGCGGCGTGAAGCTCGTCGGCGCGATCCCGGACGAGGTGCAGAACTACACCATGTACTCCTCGGCCCTGGTCGCGGCCGCGCCCAGCCCCGCCGCGGCGCGCGCGTTCCTCGCCTATCTCGCGACCCCCGAGGCACAGACGATCTTCCTCGCCAGCGGCGTGGTGTCCAAGCGGCGGTAAGGTGCAGCGTCCCTCGCCCCGCTTGCGGGGAGAGGGCCACGCGGCACAGAGGAAAATCCAGACTCGGCACGGTGAGGGGGCGTTTCCACACGCTCAGACTCGCGGAACCGCCCCCTCATCCCGACCTTCTCCCCGCACGCGGGGAGAAGGAGCGCGCTGTGCGCCGCGGCGCGCGCGTTCCTCGCCTATCTCGCGACCCCTGAAGCGCAGACGATCTTCCTCGCCAGCGGCGTGGTGCCGAAGCGGCGGTAAGGTGCCTCGCGTCCGCGATCGCAGGATGCCGAGCCGAGGTCTTCCTACTTTTCCCGGGCGCGGCGCAGCACGGAGCGAAGCGTAGTGATGCGCCGCTGACCCGGGATCGTTCCAAGCTCCGAGTTTGGAACGGTCCCGGCTCAAGGCCGGGACAAGTGCGGATCGATCCCGGCTACGCGCGGCATCGCGTCCGGGAAAAGGAGCAAGGACGTGCCGCATCACCCCGGCACATGCTCCAAAATGTCGAAGCCGACATTGCGGTCGACCAGGTAGATGAGGCCGCGGTCGTCGAGGGTCACGTCGTTGCTCTGCGGCGCCGGGCGGCCGCCGGCGGGCTCGGGAATGAACCAGCCGACCTCCCTGGGCGCGAGCGGGTCCGCCACGTCGATGATGCGCAGCCCGCCGCCGAACCAGACCGCGTAGACGAGCGTGCCCGCCGTGCGCTCGGCAAACTGATGCGCCCCGAAGCGGGCGCCGGGCGTGCGGCTAAACGGCGAGTCGAGATCGCTCACCTGGAATTGCGCCAGCGGCCTGATGGCGCCGGGATCGGTCACGTCGAAGGTGAGCATGCAGGCATGCGCGCGTCCGCGCCGCGCCGCCTCCTCGGTGGCGCTCTGGGCCTGATCCTCCTCGTCGATGGCGAGCGCGATGCGCCGTCCGTCGAGCCGCTCCGGCACCGGCCGCACCGTGTGGGTCGGCTCCGGAAACAGCGGATGATAGTTGTAGGCGCCGACGGTTTTCGGCTTCCCGAGATCGGACACGTCGATAATCGAGAAGCCGCCGTGCCAGCAGCTCGCCCACATCTCGTTGCCGTAGCGCAGCGCATGATGCAGCCGATGCTGGCGGCCCGGCCAGGTCGGCTGCTCGCCGCCGGCGATATGCTGGCCGGGCATCCACCAGCGCGCGACCTCGGCCGGACGCCGCGGATCGCCGATGTCGTAGATCACCAGGATGTTGCCGACATAGCCCTCCATCTCGGTCGAGATGTAGGCGTAGCGCTCGTCCATATCGAAGCGATGGACCCCGATGCCGCCGGTGCGGTGATGGACGATTTCCTTCGGCTGTGCCGGCTTCGACACGTCGTAGATCTTGAACCCGCCGTTGTGATAGCCGCGCTGCGCTTCCTGCTCTATTTCCGCGATGTCGGCTTCGGTCACGTTCATCTTCTGCGCCAGCTCGGCGCGGCTCGGCTCGCGCCCGAGCGCAGCAGCGAGCTGCGCCCGCACACGCGGCAGCTCGTCGGCGCGTCGACCGATGGGAGTCGGATTGCGCTCATGATTGACGATCATGAGATCGCCGGCGACCCGCGCCTTGTGGCTGTGCGAGCTGGTGTCCGTGAGCGTGATGGTGGCCACGATGCGCGGATCGGCAGGATCGGACACGTCCAGGATGGTGGTGCCGAGATGGGCGCGGTTGGGGATATGGCCCACATAGGCGAAGCCCCCCGCGACCGTCACCTGGCCGGCGCCGGCGAGATCGAGATGCCCGAGCCGGCGCACATTGCGGGCGAGCGCGGTTCCGCGATTGACTGAGCTCACTTATCTGATCCTTTCATCTGCGCCAAAGCCGTAAAGCTCCATCGGGTTCTCCACCAAGATGCGCCTGCGCGTCCTCGCATCCGGGATCCAGCGCGCCAGCAGGTCGCAGAGCGCGCCGTCGTTGGGCATCGGCTTCTTCATCATCACATGCGGCCAGTCGCTGCCCCAGAGGAGACGCCCGGGGGCTGCTTGCGCGAGCTTCGCCGCCACCGCGTCCACGTCCTCATAGGGCAAATCCGCGGCACCCGAAATCCGATAGGGGCCGGTGAGCTTGACCCAGCAGCGGCCGCCCCCGAGCAGGGCCAGCAGGCTCCCGAATGCGGGGGCCTCGACCCACGCGCGCGCCCCCGCGCGCGGATAGCCCAGATGTCCGAGCACGATCGGGACCGCGAGATCGGCGATCGCGTCGGCGAATCCCGGAGCCGCGTCCAGATTCACGAGGAACTCGATGTGCCAGCCAAACGGCGCGATGCGATCGGCAAGCGCGCGCACCATCGCGACCGGCACGGCATTGCGCCCCTCCCGGCGATCCACCAGATTGAGCCGCACGCCGCGAATGCCCGCGCGATGCAGCGCCTCGACGTCGCGGACCGCGATGGTCGGCTCGACCACCGCCACGCCGCGAAATCCTTCTCGCGTCGCCCGCAAGGCCGCCAGCAGGGCGCGGTTGTCGGTGCCATAGACGCTCGGCTGGACCAGCACCGCGCGCTCCACCCCCAGGACCGCGAGCAGGCGCCGGTAGGATTCGATCGTGGCATCGGGCGGCGTGTAGATCCGCTCCGCCCCGTAAGGATAGACCGCCGCGGGTCCGCAGATATGCGCGTGACAATCGCAGGCGCCGCCCGGCAAGGCCACGTCGGGCGCACGCGGCTGCGCATCCGGCGCCACGCACAGCGGCGCATGTGAGAGATCGGTTGCCGCCATGTTAGTCGAGGGTCGCGCCCGAGGCTTTCACCACGGCGGTCCATTTGGGAATTTCGGCCGTGATGTATTTGGCGAACTCGTCCGGCGTGCTCGAGGAAATCTCGACCCCCAGATCGGTCAACGATTTGGCGACCGCGGGGTCGCGCAGCGCCCGCACGGTGGCGTCGTGCAGACTGTCGATCACGGGCGGCGGGGTGGCGGCCGGCGCCACCAGGCCATGCCAGGTCGTGGCCTCGAAGCCCGGCAGGCCTTGCTCGGCGACGGTCGGCAGATCGGGCATCAGCGCGCTGCGCTTGAGCGTGGTCACCGCCAGCGGCCGCACCACGCCCGCATTGATGAATCCGACCACCGAGGCCGCGGTTGCAAACATCATCTGGACCTGTCCGGCGATGACGTCCTGCAGCGCCGGGGCGGCGCCCTTGTAGGCGACGTGGACGATATCGATACCGGCCTGCGCCTTGAACAGCGCGCCAGCGAGATGCGCGGCCGTGCCGATCCCGGACGACGCATAGTTGAGCTCGCCGGGCTTCGACTTGGCGAGCGCGATCAGCTCGGCCATGGAATGGACCGGAAGCTTGGGATTCACCACCAGAATATTGGCCTGATTGCCGACCAGGCTGATGGGCTTGAAATCCTTCTCCGGATCGTATGGCAATTTCTTGTAGAGGCTCGCATTGGTGGCCAGGATGCTGTTGTTGCCCATCAGCAGCGTGTAGCCGTCGGGCGCCGCGCTCGCCACCGCCTCGGCCCCGATATTGCCGCCCGCGCCCGGACGGTTGACCACGACGAACGGCTGCTTGAGCAGTTCCTCGAGCTTGCGTCCCACCACGCGGGCCAGCACATCGCTCGGGCCGGCCGGCGTGAAGGCCACCACCAGGGTGACGGGCCGGCTCGGATAGGTCTGAGCGTGGCCGGCGGAGGCGAGGCCGAGCCCCAGCGACAATGCGGCAAGCCCGGCGAGGATTGTTCGGCGCATGATTTTCTCTACAGTGTGTTGACGCTGTGTCCCGGGCGCAGCGCAGCACTTCTTAGTGGTGCGCTGCAGACCCGGGACCGTTCCAAGCGCGGAGTGTGGAACGGTCCCGGCTCAGGGCCGGGACAAGTAGCTGTTAGCGCCGGAACAGTACCGCATGATCCGATTAAGTAAAATCTCCCTGCACATGATCGTGCCGCTCGCCCTTGTGTGCGGCAGCGGCGGCGCTTGCGCCCAGGAGCAGACGGTGCGGGTCGGGATGGTGCGGGCGCTGTCCTCGACCGCCACCGTGATCGCGATCGAGAAGGGCTACTTCAAGGACTACGGCATCAAGGTCGCGATCGAGGACCTCGATTCCTCCGTCGATGCGCTCGCCATGGTGGCGCAGAACCGGCTGCAGGTGGTCGAAGGCGGCATCTCGGCCGCCTATTTCAATGCCGTCGACAAGAACCTGCCGGTCAGCATCGCGATCGACCGGGTGAGCTCGCCGCTCAATCACAAGCTCATCGTGCGCGCCGACCTGAAAGACAAGGTCAAGGACATCGCGCAGCTCAAGGGCCGGCCGCTCGCCAGCAATTCACGCGGCGCCATCACCAATTACGAGATCGGCAAGGTCTTCGAGAAGGCGGGACTGTCCTACAAGGACGCCGATATCAGGTTCATTCCGTTCACCCAGATGAACGTGGCCTTCGCCAACAAGGCGGTCGATGCGGCCTTCATGATCCAGCCGTTCGCCTCGCAGGTGGTCGACCAGGGGCTGGGATTCGTGCTCGCGGATCCGGACGATTTCATCACGCCGGGCCCGATGACCATCGCGGTCAGCTTCGTCAATACCGATTGGACGGCGAAGAACCCGCAGCTCGCGAAGAACTTCTTCCTGGCCGCGCTGCGCGGCGCGCGCGACTATTGCCAGGCCTATCATGGCGGGCCAAACCGCAACGAGGTCACCGACATCGCGATCCGCACCGGCGTCGAGCCGCGCCGCGAGATGATCGACAAATATCCCTGGGCGGCGCGCAGCCCGGACGGCCGCGTCAACGTCGACAGCATGCTCGACATCCAGAAATTCTTCGTGCGCGAGGGACTGTCGCTCAAGGAATTCCCGGCGCAGCGGCTGGTCACCACGACCTACAGCGACGACGCGGTCGCCCGCCTCGGCCCCTTCGCGCTGCAGAACCCCTCCAGCAAGCTCGCCGGCTGCCGCTGAGCAGATGTGGTAATGTACGAATGTAGCCCGGATGAAGCGAAGCGCAATCCGGGTCAGACCTGCAACTGGAAATGCTGCTCCCGCATTCCGCTGCGCTTCATGCGGGCTTCTGTAACGGGCCTCGATAAGTCAATCCCTTTTTTGCGTCATCCACTCGCCGGGGACTTGCTTCTGTACGGGGTCGGCGTGGGGCCGCCACCTGATGGGGTTCGCAGAGGATAGGTCGGCCAATCTACGGATGCGTGGTTGCGATGCCACATCCCGCATGGCGGCCTGGCCTGGTCCATCGTCCCGGCGAGGGGACTTCGCTTCGGGAAGGCTGGTGTGGTGACCCGCCCGAAAACGGTTGAGCTCTCCTCGTTAAGCCGCCGCCGCCATCGTCTTGGCCTTGGTGGTCGGGTTGAAAGGTGTTCCGTCAGCGAGCATGCGATGCATGATCACGGCGAGCTTGCGCGCGAGCGCCACCTTGGCCTTGTTGTGGCCGGCGCGTCGGGCGATCCGCATCGCCCAGCCCTTGAGCTCCGAACAGCCCTTGAGCGGCTTGGTGAGCATGACGTGGGCCGCCAGGTAGAGCGCCTCGCGCACCGCGGCATCGCCGATCTTGCTGATCCGCCCGGTATAGTCGGTCTCGCCGGACTGATATTTCTTCGGCGTGAGCCCGAAATGCGCACCTGCTTGTTTCGATGACTTGAACCGGCCTGGATCGTCGACGGCCGACGCATAGGTGAGGGCCACGATCGGCCCGACCGCCGGCGTCGACATCAAGAGGCTGGCCTTGGCATCTGCCCTGGCCAGAGATCGCACGCGCTTCTCAAACGCGTTGAACTCGCGCAGCAGCACGGCGTGCACCGCAAGCAGCGCCTGCGCGATCGTCTCCAGGTTCGGATGCCCCACCACCAGCTCCTGGATCCGCCCCGCAAAGCGTCGCTCCGTCGTCTTGCCGACCTTCAGCCCGAAACCGCGCAGAATCCCGCGCAGGCTGTTCTCGATATCCCGGAGCTTCGATTGCACCAGCTTGCGCGCGGTGAGCATCGCACGCGTCTCCTGTGCCCCTACTGATTTGCAATGCACCGGCCGAAACCATCCAAGCCGCATCAGCTGCGCGATCCCGCGCGCGTCCTTGCGGTCGGTCTTCACCGGCATCACCTGGAAAGCGGCATGCGCGTGGCGGGTCTCAAGAAGTTCGACCGCCAGCCCGGCCTTCGTCATTCCGCCATACAGCCATTGCGACAACGGACCCGCCTCCAATCCGATCCGGGTCAGCCCATAACCCAGCGCGCCAAACCAGGCGATCAGCACCTCCGGCTCGCTCGCAACCTTGTCCTCGCGAACGATCTTGCCGGTGGCGTCAACAACGCAAATGCTCGAGTATTCCAATGACACGTCGATTCCTGCATAATAGTCCATGGTCGTCCCTCGTTGATGCTTGGAGCAGGTATTTCCCGACTCCGTAAGACACCATCAGATTGAGGGACGACCGCCCATCCGCCAAGCCGCTCGCGAAGCGCGCCCACACATAGCGCCGTAGCGAGCGAGCGGCTTGGCGGATGGGCCCCAAGGCCCGTTACGCCATCTACAGGGTAGACTCATTCGCGCGCACGGATGACGGTAGACAGCGGGGGAAACATGGTCGCACAGCGGCGCGGCGCTGCGATCGAGATTGCCGGCTTGCGCAAGGAATACGGTCGCGACGCCGCTGCCGTGACGGCGCTCGCCGACATCGATCTTGTCGTCGCGCCCGGCGAGTTCGTGTGCATCGTGGGGCCGAGCGGCTGCGGCAAGTCGACGCTGCTGCGCATCCTGGCGGGGCTCGACCGGCAGACCGGCGGCAGCATCAAGGTCGCTGCCGACGGCTGGGCGGTCGAGAACGCCATGGTGTTCCAGGACAGCGGGCTGTTTCCCTGGATGAACGTCGAGGCCAATGTCCGCTTCGGCCTGATGACGCGCGGCGTGCCGGCCGCGGAGGCGGCCGCGCGGGTGGAAGCGGCGCTCAAGCTCGTCGGCCTGACAAAATTCCGCCGGCACTATCCGCATCAGCTGTCCGGCGGCATGCGGCAGCGCAGCGCCATCGCGCGCGCCTTCGTGACCGATCCCGCCATGCTGCTGATGGATGAGCCGTTCGCGGCGCTCGATGCCCAGAACCGGGTGATCCTGCAGGCCGAGCTGGTGCGGCTGTGGGAAGAAACCCGCAAGACCGTGATCTATGTCACCCATTCCATCGAGGAGGCCCTCTCGCTCGGCGACCGCACCGTGGTGATGACCGCGCAGCCCGGGCGCATCAAGAAGATCATCGAGGTGCCGTTCCCGCATCCGCGCAATCTCATGACGCTGTCGGCCTCGCCGGAATTCGGCAAGCTCAAGCTCGACATCTGGCGGGTGCTGGAGGACGAGGTGACGCGCGCACGGGCGGAGGCGGAAAAATGAAACAGAATCCGATGTCCGACAAAACGATCGAGCGGCTGCTCTATCTGGTCTCGCCGATCGGCCTGCTCGTCCTCTGGCAGTTCCTGCTGATGGCGGGCTTCGGCGATCGCCGCTTCATTCCGGCGCCGAGCGACATCGCGGTGCGGTTCGTGCAGATGATCGGCAGCGGCGAGCTCGCCCTGCACACCGCCGTCACGCTGTGGCGGATCGCCGCCGGCTACGTGATCGGCGCCATCCCGGCGGTCGCGGTCGGGCTCCTGATGGCGATGTTCCGGCCGGTGCGCCTGTTCGTCGATCCGCTGATCGCGGCGCTGTTTCCGATCCCGAAAGTGGCGCTGATGCCGCTGCTGCTGCTCGCCTTCGGCTTCGGGGATGCCTCGAAGATCGCGCTGGTGGCGATCGCGGTGTTCTTTCCGGTGATCGTGAACACCTATGTGGGGGCCGCCAATATCGACAAGATCTACTGGGACGTGGCGCGCAACTACGGCGCCAGCCAGACCGTGCTGTTCACCCGCATCGTGTTCTTCGGCGCGCTGCCGATGATCTTCGCGGGCCTGCGCATCGCGCTCGCGGTCTCGTTCATCGTCCTGGTGGCGGCCGAGTTCGTCGCCACCAAGGCCGGCATCGGCTACCTGATCTGGAACTCGTGGGAGCTGCTGCAGGTCGACGTCATGTTCGTCGGCATTGTGACCATCGGCATCCTCGGCCTCATCTCATCGGCGCTGTTCCAGGAGATCGAGCGCAAGGTGATCCCGTGGAAGGCGGAGTGACCGTAGGGTGGGCAAAGGCCGCAGGCCGTGCCCACGCGCCGACCCAACAACATCGCACGGCGACGCGTGGGCACGGCGCTACGCGCCTTTGCCCACCCTACAAATGTCCCTCACCTGCCCGCCGCGTAGCCCTGCATGCCGCGCGGGTTGGCGGCGGCGCGGCGGCGGCGGCCGTCGCGGGCGGCCGCCGTGAGGCGGCCCTCGGACCAGTCGGCCTCGACCTCGACGATGTGGCCGCGGCGCTCGAGCTCCCGGATGGTCTCTTTCGGCATGCGGCCTTCCACCACCAGCATGCCGGGGCGGGCCTCGCGCGGCCAGAACGACGACGGGAAGTGCTCGGAATGCCAGGCCGGCGCATCGATCGCCTGCTGCAGGTTCATGCCCGCGTGGGCGTGGCGCAACAAGAGCTGCGTGGTCCACTGGTCCTGCTGGTCGCCGCCCGGAGTGCCCCAGGCGAGGTAGGGCTCACCGTCGCGCAGCGCCAGCGTCGGGGTGAGCGTGGTGCGCGGACGCTTGCCGGGTGCCAGCGCGGCCGGGTGGCCGTCCTCGAGCCAGAACATCTGGGCGCGGGTGCCCAGGCAGAAGCCGAGCTCGGGGATCACCGGCGAGGATTGCAGCCAGCCGCCGGACGGCGTCGCCGACACCATGTTGCCGGCCCGATCCACGATATCGAAATGCACCGTATCGCCGCGCACCACGCCGGCGTTGGTGATCGAGGCCGGCACGCCCGCCTTCTCGTCATGCGTCCAGGGCGTGCGGCCGACGGTCGGCTCGCCGGCGCCGGCGCCGCCGCTGACAGTGCCGGTCACGCTACCATGGGGGCGCAGGCCAAGTTGCTTGCCGAAGCCCGCGACGGTGCCGGGGCGCAATTCGAGCGAAGCCTGCGCGGTGACGAGCTTGCGCCGCGCGGCGTTGTAATCGTCCGACAGCAAGGTCCCCATGGGGACGTCGACGAATTCGGGATCGCCGTAGAAAGTCTCGCGGTCCGCGTAGGCGAGCTTGCTGCATTCGACCAGCGTATGGATGAAATCCGCGCCAGTCGGATCGGCGTCGTCAAGGTCGAAGCCCTTGAGCAGCGCCAGCTGCTGCAGCATCACCGGGCCCTGGTTCCAGGGCCCCGCCTTGCAGACCCGGTAGCTGCCATAGTCGTAGGTGAGCGGCGCCTCGACGGGCGGCTGCCAGGCCGCCATATCGGCGCCAGTGAGGACGCCGCGATGCGGCGTGCCGCTCGTGTCCATCACATCTTGGGTACGGCAGAACCGGTCGATGGCATCGGCCACAAAGCCTTGCGACCAGGCGCGGCGCGCCGCATCGATCTGCTGTTCGCGATTGCCGCCGGCGGCCTGCGCTTCGCTCAAGATGCGCCGGTAGGTCTCGGCATGCCCCCGGTTGGTGAACAGCGTCCCGGGCTCGGGCACCCGGCCGCCCGGCAGATAGACCGCCGCCGAGGTCGGCCAGTGCTGGCGAAACAGCTGCTCGACGCTCGCGATGGTGGCGCTGGCGCGCTCGACCAGCGGATGGCCGTGCGTCGCGTAGGAGAGCGCGGGCTCCAGCACATCGGCGAGCCCCGTAGTGCCGTAGTCGCGCAAGAGCAGCATCCAGGTCTCGAAGGTGCCGGGCACGCAGGCGGCGAGGAGCCCGGTGCCGGGAACGAGATCAAGCCCGAGGCCGCGATAATGCGCCATGGTGGCGCCGGCCGGCGCCGGCCCCTGGCCGCAGATCACCTCGACCTTGCCCTTGCGCGTATCGTGCACGATGACGGTCACATCGCCGCCCGGGCCGTTGAGATGCGGCTCGGTCACCTGCAGCGTAAAGGCGGTCGCCACCGCGGCATCGAACGCATTGCCGCCGCGCTCCAGCATGCCCATGCCGACCGCGGTGGCGATCCACTGGGTCGAGGCGACCGCGCCGAAGGTGCCGTCGATCTCCGGACGCGTGGTGAAGGGATTCGGATTGATGTTCTTCATGCCGGCACTGTAGCCCGGATGGAGCGAAGCGCAATCCGGGGAACCGCGATCCCGCATTGCGCAGGAGCATCCTTGTAGCCCGGATGGAGCGCAGCGTAATCCGGGAACGGCGATCCCGCATTGCGCTGCGCTCCATGCGGGCTACGATGCCTTCGACTCTTCAACGCATCCCGCAGGCACCTGATGTCAGGCCTTACACGAGAGCAACGGGTCGCGGGCGTGCGCGCGCTCTTGTGTCCGAGCAATATCGCCATCGTGGGGGCGAACGACCGGCCCGGCAGCTGGTCGGGCGGGGTGTGGCGGGCGCTGCGGCGTTGCGGTTTTGCCGGCAAGGTCTATCCGGTCAATCCACGCAACGCGACGGTGTGGGACGGCGAGACCTGCTATCGCTCGCTGCGCGATCTGCCGGAGCGGCCCGATCATGTGGTGGTGCTGGTGCCGGGCGCGGCCGCGGCGGCGACCATCACGGAGGCGGGCAAGTCGGGCGCCCGCAGCGCGACGGTGTTCGCCAGCGGCTTCGGCGAGGGCGGCGATCCGCAAGGCCGTGCGCTTGCCGAAACGCTGCGCCGCGCCATCGAGGACGCCGGCATCGCCGTGTCGGGCCCCAACTGCAACGGCAACCTGGCGGCGCCGCACCGCCTCCTGACCATTCCGGACGACCGCATCCGCGCGCTCGCGCCCGGTCCCGCCGCCATCGTGGGGCAGAGCGGCGGCATCATCATGGCGCTCTACCGCGCCCTGGCGAGCCGCGCCGTCGCGGCGAGCTACGCGCTCACCAGCGGCAACGAGCTCGGGCTCTGCACCGCGGACTACATCCGCTATCTGGTGGACGATCCCGACATCAAGGTGATCGGCTGCTTCATCGAAGCGATCCGGCACGCGGACGAATTCAAGAACGCCTGCGCATACGCGCGCGACGCCGGCAAGCCGATCGTCGCCGTCAAGATCGGCGGCTCGGAGGAAAGCCGGCGGGCCGCGCTGGCGCACACCGGCGCGCTCGCCGGTTCGCTCGCCTGCTTCGATGCGGTCGCCGAGACGCTGGGGCTGGTGCGGGTGAACACGCTCGACGAGATGGTCGAGACCATGGATTACTTCGCCCATGCGGCGCCGCCGCGCGGCCCGCGGCTCGGCGCGCTGACCTTCTCGGGCGGGTTGAAAGGCCTGATGCTCGAATCCGCCACCCGCAACGGGCTGGCCTTCCCGGCGCTGGCGCCTCAAACCACGGCGCGGCTGCGCGAGGTGCTGGGCGTCGGCACCTCGCTCGGCAATCCGCTTGACGGCGGCTTCACGGCGCTGAGCAGCCGGGAAAGTTATTTCCGCATCATCGACATTCTGTTGTCGGATCCCTCGATCGACGCGCTGCTGGTGCAGGAGGAGCTGCCGGCCGCGCCCGGCACCAATGCGAAGACCGAGAACCTGCGCCAGGTCGATGCGCTGGCGGCGAGCGGGGGAAAGCCGATCGCGGTCGTCTCGATGATCTCCTATGGCTTCACCGATCACAGCCGCGGCTTTCGGGCCGAGCTCAAGCACCTGCCGGTGCTGCAGGAGGTCGACAAGACCCTCAAGGCGGTGGCGGCGGCCGGCCGCTATGGGGCGCGGCGCGCACCACGCGACGAGGCGCCGGTCGCCGAGCCGTCCGCTTCGGAACGGGCCGCCATCGATGCGGCACTCACGCGCAGCCACGCCACCGGCGACGGACGCTCGCTGCTCAACGAGGCCGACGCCAAGGCGCTGCTGCGCGCCTATGGGATCCGCACCCCGCGCGAATTGGTGGCGAGCGGTTTGGACGCGGCGCTGCGCGCCGCCACGGAGATCGGATACCCGCTGGTGCTCAAGCTGGCGGCGGCCGAGGTGCAGCACAAATCCGATATCGGCGGCGTGGTTCTGGGCATCCGCAATGACGACGAGCTGCGCGCCGCCCATGCGCGCATGGCCGAGAATCTCGCCCGGGCGCGGCCGGGCGCGCGGCTCGGTGAGGTGCTGCTGGCGCAGCAGGTTGCCGGCGGCGTCGAGCTGGTGCTCGGCGTCCAGCGCGATCCCGAGATCGGCCCGGTGCTGATGTTCGGCACCGGCGGCGTATTGCTGGAATTGAGCCGGGACGTGAGCTTCGGCGCCGTGCCGCTGTCGCGCTGGCAGGCCGAGGCCATGCTGGAGCGCACCCGCGCCGGAGCGCTGCTGCAGGGCTATCGCGGCGCCCCTCCCGCCGACCAGGAGAGCGTGCTCTCGGCCATGCTGGCGCTCGGCCGCCTCGCGCACCATCTCGGCGAGCGCATCGAGAGCATCGACATCAATCCCTTGGTGGCGCTGCCGGCCGGCCAGGGCGCGCTCGCGCTCGATGCGCTGATGGTGTTCCGGGAGTGATAATTGCTCCCGCTCGTCCCCGCGAAAGCGGGGACCCAGTCATCTCGCGAAAATGGAATCGGTTTCCCGCTGCTCGGTTCATTTTGCGAAGAGTACCAGGTCCACGCTTTCGCGGGGACGAGCGGGGAGTGTGTCTGGGCAAGGCAGTGCTTCAAACGTCGATTTGGTGGATACTGGATGCCCGCTTTCGCGGGCATGACAACCGAGAGTCGACCTCGGCGCGGAGAGCATGTCGATGAGCTTGATCGGAGCCTTCCGGCACGCGCGCCATTCCAAATTGGCGGTCATCGCTGCGCTGGCGCTGGCGATGAGCGCGCGGAGCAACGCGGCCGAGATCAGCGGCGAGCTGATCGCCAGGGCAAAGCAGGAAGGCCAGGTCGTCTATTACACCGACCTGATCGTGGATCAGATCGTGCGGCCGCTGGCGAGCGCGTTCGAGGCCAAATACGGCATCAAGGTCAGCTACGCGCGCGCCACAGCCAGGTCAACATTCTCAAGATGCTCAACGAGCTCAAGGCCGGCCGCGTGATGTCCGATATTTTCGGGCTCAACACCGGGCTCGAGGTTCTGATCGCGGCCGGCGCCGCGCGGCAATTCACCACCGCCAATGGCGAGGAGCTGCCGGCGCGCTACCGCGACCCCGACCATTATTGGGTCTCCTCGCACCTCTTCGTCATCACGCCCGCGCTCAACACCGATCTGGTGCCCGCCGCGCTCCGCCCGCACAGCTACGACGATCTCTTGGCGCCGTACTGGAAGGACAAGATGGTGTGGAAGCCCAACGATCTCACCGGCGCGCCCGGCTTCATCGGCAATGTGCTGATCAGCATGGGGGAAACGCGCGGCATGGACTACCTGCGCCAGCTCAGCCGGCAGAACATCAAGAGCGTCAACGCCAGCGCCCGCGCGGTGCTCGACCAGGTCATCGCCGGGGAATATTCGCTCAGCCTGCAGATTCTCAATCACCATGCCGCCATCAGCGCGGCTAAGGGCGCGCCGGTGGACTGGGTCCGGCTCAATCCGGTCACGGTCGCGCCCGGCCTCGTCGGCATGACCAAGGGCGGCCCGCATCCCAATGCCGGAGCGCTGTTCGTCGAGTTCATGACCTCGCCGGAGGGCCAGCGGATTTTCCAGAAGGCCGACTATCTGCCGGCGCGCCCCGATGTGCCGCCGCTCATCCCCGACCTGATCCCGGAGACCGGCGGCTTCACCGGCAACGTGATCACGCCCGCCATCACGGCCAAGGGCTACGACCGCTGGAACGACGTGTACAAGGATTTGTTTCGGTGAGCTACCTTGTCCCGGCCTCGAGCCGGGACCGTTCCAGATTCCGAGTTTGGAACGGTCCCGGGTCAAGCCCGGGACAAGGAACGCCTACCCGTCCAACACCCCCGCCCGATCAGGGCGAAGCCGCTGGTCTGCATCATCACGATGCCGCGCATGCCGCCCATCCAGGCACCCGCCACCATGCCGAGCGCCTCGTCCTCGCGGGTGGCGTTGAGCGACAGGAAGTAGTTGTCGGCGGCGGCGCCCTTGAGCAGCGGCGTAAGCACGTTGTCGGGAACGTAGCTGACGAGGCGGACATCGTTGTCCTTCAAGGCGGCCAGAAAGGTGTCGGACCAGGTCATTTGCGCGGCGGCTCGCTTCAGGCTTCCTTGCGGCCGGTAGCTCTACCATGCCGGGCGAGCGACGGTGGCCGTGCTCGTCACGGCCATCCACGTCTTGCCGCGAAGAAAGGCGTGGGTGGCCGGAACAAGTCCGGCCATGACTCAGAGGATTAGGGCGGGCGGGTGAAAGCAGTCACGTCATCTTGGCGCTAGCGCCGGGACCACGGATTGGCTAAGCGAGCGGGGCACATCAGGAGGAACGGACCTTGCCTTGGAAGGAAGCGAACGGCGTAAGCATTCATTACCGGCTGGAAGGCGGGCGCGGTCCGGTCGTGGTGCTGCTGCATGAGCTGGGCGGCACGCTCGACAGCTGGGACGGCGTCGCGCCCGGGCTGAGCGAGCGCTTCCGGGTGCTGCGCTACGATCAGCGCGGCCAGGGCCTGACCGAGAAGGTGCGCCGCCAGTTCAGCAATGACGACGCGGTGGGCGATCTCGAAGCCATGCTGGCGGCGCTCGATCTGCCGCCGCCCTATCATCTGGTGGCGGTGGCGGCGGCGAGCACGCAGGTGCTGCGCTTCATGGAGCGCCATCCCGATCAGGTGCGCTCGATCGTGCTGTGCAACCCGGCGCCCGGCGTCGATCCGAGCCGCGCCGGCGTGCTCAACGAGCGCGCCGACCTCGCCGAGCGCGACGGCATGCGCGGCGTGCTGTCGATCACGCTCGACAAGTCCTATCCGCCGGAGCTGTCCGACCGGGCCACCTACGAGAGCTACCGGGGGCGTTATCTCGCCAACGATCCGGTCGGCTTCGGGCTCGGCCACCGCATGCTGGCGCGCACCAACATGCTGCACCTGCTGCCGCAGATCAAATGTCCCACCATGGTGGTGGCCGGCCGCCACGACACCGTGCGGCCGCCGGCCGGCACCGAGGAGCTGGCGAAGAAAATTCCCGGCGCCAGCTTCGAGCTGATCGAGACCGCCGGACATTTCATGCCGACCACGGCGCCGGCCGCGCTGCTGCGGCTACTCCTGGATTTCTTCAAGGCCTGATCGGAACCAAGCCAGAAAGGTGACCGGCGATGCAGAGCACAGTGAACGGCATCAGCATCAATTTCGAGATCGACGGCCCCGACAGCGCGCCCTGGCTCGTCCTCTCCAATTCATTGCTGACCAACCTGTCCATGTGGGACGATCAGGTCGCCGCGCTCAGGCAATCGTTTCGCATCCTGCGCTACGACCAGCGCGGCCATGGCGGCACGCAGGCGACCGCGGGCAGCTACACCTTCGATCTGCTGGTCGCCGACATCATCGCGCTGCTCGATATGCTGGGGATCAAGCGCGCCCATTTCTGCGGCCTGTCCATGGGCGGAATGACGGCTCTGTTCCTGGCGCAGCGCCATGCGCAGCGCTTCGATCGCATCATCGCCTGCGATTGCGGGCCGGCCTCCACGCCGGCTTCGGCGCAGCAATGGAAGGAGCGCATCGAGCTCGCCGGCAAGGACGGCATGGGAGCCTTGGTCGAGCCCACCATCGGGCGCTGGTTCCCGCCGGAGTTCCTCGCCCCCAAGCCGCCGGTCCTCGACAAGGTGCGCCAGATGATCCGCAGCACGCCGATTGCGGGATTTTCCGGCTGCGCCCAGGCGTTGTCGGACTATGATCTGCGGCCCGGGCTCGCAAGCATCGATCGGCCGACGCTGCTGATCGTCGGCACCAAGGACGCGACGCTCGCCGGCATTCGGCAGATCAAGGATGCGGTCCGCGGCGCGGCCCTGGTGGAGCTCGAGGGGGCCGGGCACATCTCCAATCTGGAGCAGCCCGCCGCCTTCACCCGCGCCGTGCGGGAATTCCTGCCCCAGGCTTGACCCGGGACGCGTACTTAACCTTGTCCCGGGCTTGACCCGGGACCGTACCAACCACAGAGTCTGGAACGGTCCCGGCTCATAGCGTCGAAGACGCGCGTAAACGCGCTAATGGCCGGGACAAGGCAAGCTGCCGGCGCGCGGGTGCCCTGCCGGGCCATCATTGCAAAGCTTTCGGGAGAGATATACCTCATAGCCAAGGCCGTTGGGGCCTGACTTGCATCAAGCGCCGGCATTCAGGGCCGAGCGGGGCCGAAGCCCGGTCGACAGGAGGACATCATGGCGGTTGCGACACAGACACAAAAAGGATCTGCACAAAAAGGATCTGCCGAAAAAGAGCCTGCGCAAAAAGAGGCCGCGGCGCGTCCGGCGCTGTCCAGCAAGGCGCGCGAGATGATGGAGCAACTCAACACCGATGCGGCGAAATCCTTCGTCTGGGTGCGCACCCAGATGAATTCGCCAGCCCAGCGCCCCTGGTTCACCGACTCGGGCGGCGTCAGCGGCGCCGGCCAGATGGCGAGCGGCCGGGTGGCGGCCAACCAGCTCAAGACCGCGGCCCATCGCTGGCGCTGGAAGGACTACAACACCTATCTGCAGCGGATCGCCGGCATCGCCAGCCAGGCGGACGTCTCGCCGATCGAGTTCGCGGACCGGCAGAGCATCCTGTTGACCAATCCGGGCCTCGGCGGCCGGCTGCAGGTCACCAACACGATCCGCTGCGCGATCTCGATCTACAATCCGGGCGATATCGCGCCCGCCCACGTCCACAGCCCCAATGCCAGCCGCACCATCCTGTCCGACAAGGGCGGCTACACCAATGTGGAGGGCGAGCGTTGCGACGCGGCGCGCGGCGACATCATCATCACCCCCAACGGCACCTGGCACGATCACGGCAATGACGGCAGCGTGCCGGTGATCTGGATCGACATGCTGGACTGGCCGCTGATGGAGTTTTTGGATTGCGCCTGGGTGGATCAGGATTTCCAGCCCGGCTCCGGCAGCAACGCCAAGAGCCAGGAGACCGTGCACAGCAACGGCTACTCGAACCGGCTCTACGGCAGCGGCGGCATGGTGCCGACCTTCATCTCGCACCAGCTCGGCTTCGGACGCGATCCGACCCCGATGATTCATTTCCGCGGCGCCCGCATCCGTGAGGCGCTCGAGGCGCTGCGCAAGGAGAAGGGCGACCCGCACGAAGGCATCCAGATGGAGTTCGTCAACCCGGTCACGGGCCGGCCGGTGTTCCCGACGCTCAACTACCAGGCCCAGCTGCTGCGGCCGGGCGAAGCCACGCTGCCCAAGCGCGAGACCTCGAGCACCTTCATCGTGGTCATGGACGGCAAGGGCAAGTCCGAGATCGGCGGCCAGACGTTCGATTGGGAGCGCAACGACATCATGGTGGTGCCGAACTTCCTGTGGCGCCGCCACATCAATAC
>DASXXS010000224.1:0-1801 GCA_036502925.1 Xanthobacteraceae bacterium | reverse complement strand
TGCCGGCGATCGAGATCGAATTCGCTGGCAACGCCCGTGTCCGGATCCCGGCTTCGGTGTCGCCCGCTTTGGCGGCCGCTGTCGTCGAGGCGCTGGCGCGACGATGATCCCGGTTCCGAGCGGGGTCCGTGTGTGGCTGGCAGTCGGCCGGACCGACATGCGCAAAGGCATGAACGGGCTCGCGCTGCAGGTGCAGCGGGCGTTGGGCCGCGACCCGCATGCGGGCGATCTTTACGTCTTCAGGGGCGCCAGAGGTGACCTGCTCAAGATCGTCTGGCACGACGGCATCGGCATGTCGCTTTACGCCAAGCGGCTGGAGCGCGGCCGGTTCATCTGGCCCTCGCCGGCCGACGGGGTGGTCGCGATCAGCGCGGCGCAGTTGGCCTACATGCTTGACGGGATCGACTGGAGGAACCCGGTCCGCACCTGGCCGCCGGAGGTTGCCGGCTGAGGCCTGCCACTGACCATATCAGGGGCTGCGGCCTTTTGACTCATCCTATAGTTGAGAGGGGATTGGCGGTCCGTGATGTGGCAGAATCGGGCGCGTGTCGACGCTCATGCCACTCCCACCCGACCTCGCCGAGGCGCACGCGCTGATCCTTCGGCAACGCGCAGCACTGGCCGTGGCCGAGGCCCGCGCATCGGGTGCCGAGGCGATGATCGCGCATCTGAAGCTGATGATCGCCAAACTCCGGCGCGGGCAGTACGGCCAGTCTTCCGAACGCGGTCGCAAGGTGCTCGACCAGTTGGAGTTGCAGCTCGAGGAACTGGAAGCCGATGCGAGCGAGAGCGCGGCAGCGGCCGAGGAGAAGGCGGCCGGCGCTGTCGTGAAGAGCTTTACCCGCCGTCGGCCGACGCGCGCACCCTTACCGGCCCATCTGCCGCGCGAGCGGGTCGTAATCCCGGCTCCGTGCGCGTGCCCGGCCTGCGGCGGGCGGCTGGTCAAGCTCGGCGAGGACATCACCGAGACACTGGAAGTTGTGCCGCGCCAATGGAAGGTAATCCAGACGGTGCGGGAGAAGTTCAGCTGCCGTTCTTGCGAGAAAATCACCCAGCCGCCGGCGCCGTTCCACGCCATCGCCCGCGCTCGCGCCGGAGCGAGCCTATTGGCGATGATCCTCTACGCCAAGTTCGGCCAGCATCAGCCGCTCAATCGGCAAAGTGACGTCTACGCCCGCGAAGGCATCGAGCTGGACGTGTCGACCTTGGCCGACTGGGTGGGGGCGTGCAGCGCCGCGCTGGCGCCGCTGATCGAGCTGATCCGCCGCCATGTGCTTACCGCCGACCGGATCCACGGCGACGATACGACCGTGCCGGTGCTGGCCCCGAATAAGACCGTGACCGGGCGGCTGTGGACCTACGTCCGCGATGACCGGCCGTTTGGCGGCAGCGATCCGCCGGCCGCCCTATTTTGCTACTCGCGCGACCGCGGTGGCGAGCATCCGCGCCGGCATCTCGCGGGCTGGGCCGGCATCCTGCAGGCCGATGCCTATGCCGGTTTCAATGATCTCTACGAGGCCAAGCGACGACCCGGCCCGATCACCGAAGCCGCTTGCTGGGCCCATGGCCGGCGCAAGTTCTTTGTGCTGGCCGATCTGAAGCAGGCGCCGTTGGCGACCGAGGCGGTCCGCCGCATCGATGAGATCTTCGCCATCGAGCGTGAGATCAACGGTGCCGCGTCCGAGCAGCGGCAAGTCGTCCGACAGGAACGGATCAAGCCGCTGGTTGCCGCACTGGAAGGCTGGATGCGCACTGAGCGCGCCCGGCTGTCGCGCCATGCGGACACCGCCAAGGCCATCGA
>DASXXS010000223.1:0-1774 GCA_036502925.1 Xanthobacteraceae bacterium | reverse complement strand
GGCTGTCGTATTCACACATCGCGGTTGCGCGGGAGCGGAAAGATTGATTCCGTGGGTCAGCATGATGGCTGGCGGAGGATCGGATGGGGGTGGCATACGGGCTGGGGCGGTTTGGCGACCGCCGCCTGGAAAAAGGGGGGTCCGGCTGCATTCGGCTCTGGTCGCGCGACCGGGCTCGTGCATTCGACGGCTGGGCGGGGCGCGGGCGCGCGAGATGCAGTTCACGCGCTTTCTGCGCAATGGGGCGGTGACGGCGGCGGAGATGGCGCGGCATGCCGGCGCGCTGACCGCGCGACGCGTGAGCGGGCGCGAAGTGGTAGCAATCCAGGACACCAGCGAATTGGTGCTGGGCGGGCAGCGGGCGCGGGCGGCGGGCTATGGCCCGGTTGGCAAGGGCGGGGCCTTGGGCGGCCTGCTGCTGCACCCGGTTTTGGCGGTGGAGGCCGGCAGCGGCGGGCTCTTGGGCCTGGTCTCGATGCAGGTCTGGAACCGCGAGGCTGGCAAGTCGGCGCCCCGGCGGAAGCGGACAACCGCGGGCAAGGAATCGCAGCGCTGGGTGGATGGCGTGCGGCAAGCCGGCGAGATCCTGGCGCAGGCGAGCAGCATCACGGCGGTGTCCGATCGCGAGAGCGATTTCTACGAGCTGTTCGCCCAACGGCCGGCAAACGTACAGCTGATCGTGCGTGCCTGTCAGAACCGGCGGATCGAGTTGCCCGCGCAAGAGGCGGGCGACGCCCTGTTGTTCGCCTTCGCCGATCGGCTGGCGGAACAAGGTCGCTTCGTGGTGACGATCCCGGCCGCGCCCGGGCGCAAGGTGCGCACCGCTGAGCTCGCGGTGCGCTATGCGCCGGTGGGAGTGCGCAAGCCGCTCAATGGCGCCGATCCGGCGCTGCCGGCGAGCATCGAGGTGTGGCTGGTCGATCTGCGCGAGATCTCCACACCGCCCGATGGCGGCGAGCCGATACACTGGCGGCTGCTGACCACCCACGCTGTCAGCACGATTGCCCAGGCGCGCCGCATCGTCGATCTCTATCGCCTGCGCTGGATCATCGAAGAGTTCTTCCGCACGCTCAAAACGGCCGGCTTCGACATCGAGGCTGCCGATATCAGCGAACCGCGGGCGATGATCAACTTCGTCGCTGCCGCCACGATCGCCGCCGTCACCGTCAAGCAGCTCGTCCAGGCACGCGAGGGCAACACAGACCAGCTCCTGACCGATGCCTTCGACCTCAACGACCAGCCCATTCTCGAGGCTATCTCGGCCAAGCTCGCCGGCAAGACGGCGCGACAGTGCAATCCCCATCCCAAAGGCTCGCTCGCCTTCGCCGCCTGGGTGATCGCCCGGCTCGGTGGCTGGACTGGCTACTACGGAAAGCCAGGATCCCAAGTTATGCGACGAGGTCTCCAGGACTTCCGAGCCGTCAAATACGGAACTACTTTGGACCTTCACGATGTGTGAATCCGATAGCCGCTTGCGGGGGGAGAGGTTAGGTGAGGTGGGTGTCGATGCAGGCGCCATCATTGTGTGGAAGCACACCGCACCCTCCCCATCGCTCTACCCGCTCGGGCCCAGGATGGCGCGGCGGCGGGCGAGGCTTGCGGCGGGCCAGAGCTTCGCCGAATCGTAATAGGCCTCAAACGCCGGCACGCCCGCGGGGAGTGCCACCCACGGCAGCTTCGAGCGCGTATAGATGTGGACGTCCGGCGGCAGCGCCGAGGGATCGTCGAGCGTGCCCACGCGCACGAAGCGGAGCACGCCGCGCCGGCCGTAATC
>DASXXS010000222.1:0-2961 GCA_036502925.1 Xanthobacteraceae bacterium | reverse complement strand
TGTTGACGTTCCGGTAGTTGAAGAAGCGGCCTTCCCAGTTGAACGGTCCGTCGTGGCTGGTCATCGCCTTGAGGATGAAGTCGTGCGCCTCCCAGAACTTGTCCATCACGGTGACTGGGTTCTGGTTGGAGCAGGGGAACTCATAGGGCACGCCCTTGATGAAGCCCATCTCCAGCCGCCCGCGCGAGATCACGTCGATGGTCGAAAGCTCCTCGGCCACGCGCAGCGGATCGCCGCGGTGCCCGATCGGATAGCCGAGCACCAGGAGACGCGCACGGGCGGTCTGCCGCGCCAGCACCGAGAGGCCGACCACCACGGTCGAGGACATGCAGGTCGCGGTCTGGTGATGCTCGTTGAGCATGATGTCGAAGCCGAGCTCGTCGGCGAGCAGCCACTCGTCGTAGAAGCGGTGGTAGAGATCGGCCGCGATGGCGGGATCGCATTTGCGGTTGGGCAGGTTCACGCGCAGCGATCCGCCGTGGTCCTTCCAGGCGTCCGGATAGGGCTGCTCGGTGAAATGGTAGACGCGCATGGTCATGCTGTTCCATCGACGAAGGCGAAGATGCGGCGGGCGAATTCGTCGGGCTGCTCGAGATGGGGAAAATGGCCGGCGCGTTCGATCGGCGCTAGGCGCGCGCCCGGAATGGCGGCGCAATAGGCCTGGCCGTACGGCTGCGGGAGGATGCGATCCGCCGTGCCCCAGAGCAGCAAGGTCGGAACCCGGATGCGGTGCAGGCGCGCCTTGAGCCTGGGGTCGTGCATATAGGGCGACCAGCCGTAGCGGGCGGTCGCTTCCCGGTTGCGGGCCGCCACGCGGACCTCGGCCTCCGGCATCGCCTTGTAGTCGTGCCTGCCGGCGGCGGGATCGAAATAGGCCAGCTCGGCGAACTGCTCTTCGGTAAGCGCGAAGATGTCGGCAATGTCGCGGGTTTCGCGATCGGAGATCTTGATGCCCACCGGGTTGGCCAGCACCAGATGCGAGAGGCGCGCACATGATTTCACCGCAATCTCGACCGCAATCCAGCCGCCGAGCGAAACGCCGGCCAGGATGATGTGGTCAAGATCAAGCTCATCGATGAGATCGAGATAGAAATAGGCGAGATCGTCGATGGAAGTGAATGAAGCGGGCTGCTCGGAGCCGCCGAAGCCCGGATGGCTCGGGGCGATCACGTGCGCCCGCTCGGCCAGGCGATCGAGCACCGGCGCCGTCGCGCTGATGCCGATGCCCGGATGCAGGAACAACAGCGGCCGTCCGCTGCCCCGCTCGATCAACTCGATGCGGACGCCGTTGACGACACGCGAGGAGATCACCCGCGAAGCGGTGGGCCGCGCGGCGGCATTATTGTCTGCGGCCATTGATTTCTGCTTGAACCCTACCGGAAGACTTCCTCCGCATCTTGTTGGTATATGATGTGAAATTCCTGCGCCACGGGAAAATTTTCCCTGCTGGCCGGGAAGCCGCAGCGGCTCGGCAGGGCAATAGGCCGGACGACACCGACGCATGAACGCGTAGAGCAAACGAGGAGCACCGTGTCCGATACCCTCAAGCCGAAAACCGAATTCCGCCAGAACATCGTCTACGCCACCCATGACGGCGTCGAGCTTGCGGGCGACCTTTATCTGCCGGCGGGAGCCGGGCCGTTTCCGCTGCTGATCAATGTGCATGGCGGCTATTGGCGCCGCGGCGCCCGCGAGACCTATCAATATTGGGGGCCGTATCTGGCCGAGCGCGGCTATGCGGGCTTCACCATCAGCTACCGGCTGACCAAGCCGGGGCGAAAAACCTATCCGGAGCCGGTGCATGATGTGCGCGCCGCGGTGCAATTCATGCGCGGCCGCGCCAAGGAATTTCGGCTCGATCCCGAGCGCTTCGCGCTGTGGGGCAATTCGGCGGGCGCGCAGCTTGCCTCCCTGGTGGCGCTCGCGGGCGACAGCCCGCTGTTCGCCGGCGGCTACCGCCAGGACCCTCATGCCGCGCTCTCGACCGGCGTCAAGGTCCTGATCGGCGTCTACGGTATCTATGACCTCCTCGCCCAATGGCGGCATTCGCAGATCGGAAATCCGGGCGACAACCTGGTCGAGTCGTTCCTCGGCTGCTCGCCCATGCAGGATCGCCGCATCTATTTCGAGGCCTCCCCGATCAGCCATGCGGTCATCGGCAACAACACGACGGCGGTGTTTCTGAGCTGGGGAACGGAAGACGACGTGGTCGATCATCGGGCCCAGTCGCTCGAGTTCCTGCTGGCGCTGAAGCAGGCGGGCTTCAATGCGCGCGCCTGCGTGATGCATGGGGCGCCGCATTATTGGCTCAGCGATCCGATCGAGGAGCCCGCCAGCCATTCCGGCTTCCTGGCGCCGCGGCTGCTGCGCTTCCTGGCCGAGCGGCTCTGACGCGTCGCCGCCGTAGGGTGGGCTGAGCTCTTGCGAAGCCCACCGAGTCGCGTTGCCGTTGAAGCTCTGCCGCGTGGGCGAAATCGCCGGAGAGGAACGGGCACATCCTTCCGGGCGCGTCAGGCGATTTCGCCCACCCTACAGCGCCCGCCAAAATCCTGGCAAACCGGTGGGCAGGCTCCCCGCTTTTGGGGTATGATTCATGCTCACAAGCAACAACCCCGGACCAGGGAGGCGCCAGATGATTGCATTCACGGTCAATGGCCAGCGCAAGGAAGTGGGCGTGGACGGCAATACCCCGCTGCTGTGGGTCTTGCGCGAGCACCTCAAGATGACCGGCACCAAGTTCGGCTGCGGCATCGCCGCCTGCGGCGCCTGCACCGTGCATATCGACGGCAAGGCGGTGCGCTCCTGCGCCATGCCGGTGTCGCTGGTCGAGGGCAAAGCGGTCACCACCATCGAGGGACTTTCAACCGACGGCAGTCATCCGCTGCAGAAGGCCTGGATCGCCGAGCAGGTGCCGCAATGCGGCTACTGCCAGTCCGGCCAGATCATGCAGGCGGCGGAGCT
>DASXXS010000221.1:0-20420 GCA_036502925.1 Xanthobacteraceae bacterium | reverse complement strand
GGTGGCGGCGCCCGGCGGCCGCGAATTCGTGCCGGTGCCCGAGGTGGTGGTGCCGGTCGACGCCATGGCGGCAGGCGACGGCTTCAACGCCGGCTATCTGGCGGCGCGGCTCGCCGGCGAAGCCCCAGCGGCAGCGGCAGCGGCCGCGCATCGCCTCGCCGGCCAAGTCATCCGCCACCGCGGCGCCATCATGCCGCGGATAGCCGCAGCGATGCACTGAGCGGAGAACGGACGACGGACGACAGATCGGAATCTCCAATTCTGTCCTCTGTCCTCTGGTTTCACGGGTGCCCGATCAGCATGGCGCCGACGCCGGCCAGGAACGGCAACGGAATCGAGACCGCGGCCCGCAGCCAAACGACATTGGGCGGCATCATGGCGACCTCCCAGTTGATCAGCCGGGTCAGGGCGTAGAGCGACCAGGCGGTCGTGTAGGCGATGACCTGCGGGGCGCCGCCGCCGCCCTTGAGCGCGGCTGCACCGACCGAGAAGCCGACCACCGCGCCGCCCGGCGTGACGGCGCCGGCCAGCGTCGCGATGGTGATGCCGAGGAGGCCGGAATTCGGCCCGATCCAGGTGGTGATCAGATTTTGCGGCATGATCGCCGCGATGTAGCCCGAGCCGACCACGCCGATCATGATCCGCGGCAGCAGCAGGACGAAATCGCGCGCCCCTTCGGCCGCCCCCTCGCGGAACAGCGCCTTGCTGCGCACCGCCGCCGTGAGCGCCAGCACGGCGACCAGGACCCAGAGCAGGATGTTGACGATGAGAAACGTTATGCTCATGTGGCCGCTGCGCTGCTCATCGATCTGCGGCGCTCATGCCTCGCCGCCCTGCCGGGCAGCGACGAGGCGCAGGACGCCGCGCGCCAGTGCCCCCGCCAGCAGCGGCAGCGGCAGGGCGACCAGGATGCGCCAGAACACAAAATCGGAGCCGAAGAAGGGCATTTCCCAGATCAGCGCGCGATTGTAGCCGAGCAGATTCCAGGCCGTGATGAAGGCGATCGCGGTGCCGGCGTCGGCGCCGAGGACCAGGAACGCGCCGGCGACCGGATAGATGGTCAGCGGCCCGCCCGGCAGCGCCGCCCCCATCACGGTCGCAATCAGCAGGCCCAACATTCCGGATTCGGTGCCGACCAGACGCGCCACCACTTCCCGCGGCAGCAGGCGGGTCACGAAAGCGCTGACCAGGCAGCCGGCCGCCATCTTGGGCAGCATGCTGACAAACAGGCCGAGGTCGTTGGTGAGGATGGCGGTGAACCGCGCGGCCCCGTCGCGCAGATAAACGATGGTGCCGGAGACGAGTGAAATTCCCGCGATGACGGCCGTCGACCATTCAAACGAGCTGACGCGGCGGCGTTCGGCCATGAATTCGATGGGACTCAGGCTGGGGTGGTCGCGCCATCCTGAACGCGGCACCGCAGGCATTCAAGAAAAATGCGCCGCATGGGTGCGATGCTCAGGCGAGCGGCACGAGGCCGAGCCGATCCAGCAGATGCCGGTCGCGGTCGGGCGCCGGATTGGGCGTGGTCAGGAGCTTCGGGCCGTAGAAGATCGAGTTGGCACCGGCGAGGAAGCACAGCGCCTGGGTCTCCGCGCTCATATCCTCGCGGCCGGCGGAGAGGCGCACCACCGACTTCGGCATCGCGATGCGGGCGGCCGCGATGGTGCGCACGAAATCGATCGGGTCGATCGCCTCGCCGCCGGCGAGCGGCGTGCCGGCGACCCGCACCAGCATGTTGATCGGCACGCTTTCCGGATGCGCCGGCAGGCTCGCCAGCGTCGCGATCATGCCGATCCGATCTTCCGCGCTCTCGCCCATGCCGACGATGCCGCCGCAGCAAACCCGGATGCCGGCGTCGCGCACGCAAGCCAGCGTATCGAGGCGATCCTGATAGGTCCGCGTGGTGATGATCGCGCCGTAGTATTCCGGCGACGTATCGAGATTGTGGTTGTAGTAGTCGAGCCCGGCGCTCTTGAGCCGCTGTGCCTGGGCGGGCGTGAGCATGCCGAGCGTCGCGCAGGTCTCGAGCCCGAGCGCCTTGACGCCCTCCACCATGGCGCAAACCTGATCGAGATCGCGATCCTTGGGCGAACGCCAGGCCGCGCCCATGCAGAAGCGGCTGGCACCGGCGTCCTTGGCGGCCTGCGCCTGCGCCAGCACCGCCTCGCGGCTCATGAGCTTTTCCGCCGCCACGCCGGTCTCGTAGCTCGCGCTTTGCGGACAATAGGCGCAGTCCTCCGGACAACCGCCGGTCTTGATCGAGAGCAGCGTGGAAATCTGCACCGCGCGCGGATCGAAATGCCGACGATGGACGGTTTGCGCCTGGAACATCAAATCCGGAAACGGCAGATCGAACAGCGCCCGCACCTCGGCCCGCGTCCAGTCGTGGCGGATGGCGGACGGCGAGGCCTGCTTCTCCCCAGGCCGCACGGTTGTCTGGACCATTGTCATCTTACTCCGCCGCCACCGCGGCCGCGGCGTCGAGCCTCTCCACCTTGGCGGCGCAATATTTGAACTCGGGAATCTTGCCGAACGGGTCGAGCGCCGGATTGGTGAGCAGATTGGCCGCCGCCTCGGCAAACGCGAACGGAATGAACACGACGCCGTCCGGCACTGCATCGTCCTGCCTGGCCGTCAACGCGATCGTGCCGCGGCGGGTGGAGACGCGGATCATGTCGCCCGGCGCGATGCCGAGCTTGGCGATCTGGCTGCGCGACAGGCAGGCGACCGGCCCCGGCTCGAGCGCATCGAGCGTGGTGGCGCGCCGCGTCATGGCGCCGGTGTGCCAATGCTCGAGCTGGCGGCCGGTGGTGAGGACGAACGGGAACTCGGCATCGGGGCGTTCATCGGGCGGCGTGACCTTGGCGGCGACCAGCTTGCCGAAGCCGCCCGGCCGCGGGAAGCCCTTATCGAACACCACGTCGTGCCCGGGCTGATCCGGCGCGTCGGACGGATAGGTGACGGAGCTTTCGCGCTCGATCCGGTCCCACGAAATATTGTCCAGGGACGGCATCAGCGATGCCATCTCGGTGTAGATGTCGCGCGGGTGCCGGTAATTCCAATCGAGCCCGATGCGGCGGCCGATCTCCTGCGTGATCCACCAGTCGGGCCTGGTCTCCCCCGGCAACGGCAGCGCCGCGCGGCCCATCTGCACCTGGCGGTTGGTGTTGGTGACGGTGCCGTCCTTCTCGGGCCAGGCCGAGGCCGGCAGGATCACGTCGGCATGAAACGCGGTCTCGGTGAGGAAAATGTCCTGCACCACCAGATGATCGAGATGCGCGAGCGCCTGGCGCACGTGATTGAGGTCGGGGTCCGACATCGCCGGGTTTTCGCCCAGGATATACATGCCCTTGATCACGTCGGCGTGGACCGCGTTCATGATCTCGACCACAGTCAGGCCCTTCTTCGGGTCGAGCTTGGTCGCCCAGGCGTCCTCGAAGCGGGCGCGGATTTGCGGTTCCTCGACCGACTTGTAGTCGGGAAAGAACATCGGGATGAGGCCCGCGTCGGAGGCGCCCTGCACGTTGTTCTGGCCGCGCAGCGGATGCAGCCCGGTGCCGGGACGGCCGACCTGGCCGCAGATCAGGGCCAGCGCGATCAGGCAGCGCGCATTGTCGGTGCCGTGGACATGCTGCGACACGCCCATGCCCCAGAAGATGATCGCGCGCTCGGCCCGCGCATAGCTGCGCGCCACCTCGCGCAGCACGCCCGCCTCGACGCCGCAGATCGGCGCCATCTCCTCGGGCGTGAAGTCCTTGATGTGCTCGGCGAAAGCCGGGAACCCCTCGGTGTAAGTCTGCACATATTGCTGGTCGTAGAGCTTCTCGGTCACCACGACGTTGAGGATCGCGTTGAGGGCGGCCACGTCGGTGCCGCTCTTGAACTGCAGCATATGGGCGGCATGGCGCTTGAGCGCCTGGCCGCGCGGGTCCATGACGATGAGCTTGGCGCCGCGCTTGGCGGCCTGCTTGAAGAAGGTGGCGGCGACCGGATGATTCTCGGTCGGGTTGGCGCCGATCACGATGATGACGTCGGAATTCTTGCATTCGTTGAAGGTGGCGGTCACCGCGGCCGAGCCGATCCCTTCCATCAAGGCGGCCACCGATGACGCGTGGCAGAGCCGCGTGCAATGATCCACATTATTGGTGCCGAAACCCACGCGCACCAGCTTCTGGAACAGATAGGCCTCTTCGTTGGAAGCCTTGGCGGAGCCGAAGCCGGCAAGCGCCTGCGAGCCGTGCTGGTCGCGGATGCGCCGCAAGCCCGCGGCGGCGCGGTCGAGCGCTTCCTCCCAGCTGGCCGGGCGGAAATGCGTCCACGGCTGGGCCGGGTCCACCGTGTCGTCGGCGCGCTTGCCGACCCCGTCCTTGCGGATGAGCGGCTGCAGCAGCCGCTCCGGATGGGAAATATAATCGAAGCCGAAGCGGCCCTTCACGCAGAGCCGGTTCTGATTGGCCGGACCGTCGCGGCCGGTCACATGCAGGAGCTTGTCGTCCTTGATGTGATAGGTGAGCTGGCAGCCGACGCCGCAATAGGGGCACACGCTGTCCACCGCGCGTTGCGGGAAGCCGGTGCGCACATTGGCGGCATCCACCAGCGTGGCCGGCATCAGCGCGCCGGTCGGGCAGGCCTGCACGCATTCCCCGCAGGCCACGCAGGTCGAGGCGCCCATCGGATCGTCGAAGTCAAACACGATCTTCTCGGAATGGCCGCGTCCGGCCATGCCGATCACATCGTTGACCTGCACCTCGCGGCAGGCGCGGACGCAGAGATTGCAATGAATGCAGGCATCGAGATTCACCGCCATGGCGGGATGGCTGCGGTCGGGGGGCGGCGATGCGCGGCGCGGAAAGCGACCCGGCTCAAGCTTTTGCCGCGTGACGATCTGCCAGAGCTCGGAGTCGGGATCATGCGCGACGTCGCGCGGCGGCTGATCGGCGAGCAGCAGCTCGGTCACCATGCGGCGCGCCGCGACGGCGCGCTCGGACTGCGTCTTGACCTTCATGCCGGGCGCCGGCATCCGGATGCAACTCGCGGCCAGCACGCGCTCGCCTTCGATCTCCACCATGCAGACGCGGCAATTGCCGTCCGGGCGATAGCCGGGCGCCGGCGTGTAGCACAAATGCGGGAGCCTGACGCCGCAGCGGCGCGCGGCCCGGAAGATGGTCTCGCCGGCGCGGATGTCGAACTCGCGGCCGTCGAGCGTAAAAGTCTTGGCGCTGATCGCGCCCTCATCGGCGACCTTGTCCATCGGGCCCGTGTGGGCGACATGCCCGCGGCCTTCGCTCTTGGCCGCCCCACCCGCGGCGCCCTTCTGATCGTGGCCGTAGCCGACCGGCTGCTGGCCGTTGCCATCGCTCATCGCGCAAACCCTTCGGTCACCAGCTGCCCAACGGCTTTTTCAGCTCATCAGGAAAATACTTTAGCACGCACAGAAGCGGATTCGGCGCCGCCTGGCCGAGGCCGCAGATCGAGGCATCGCGCATGGCGGCCGACAGCTCCTCCAGCAGGCCCGGGTCCCAGGGCCCGTTCGCCATCAACTTTACCGCTTTCTCGGTCCCCACCCGGCAAGGCGTGCATTGGCCGCAGCTCTCGTCCTCGAAGAAGCGCATCAGGTTGAGCGCGACCGCCTTCATGTCGTCGTGCTCGGACAGAACCACAACCGCGTGCGACCCGACGAAGCAACCGTGCGGCTCGAGCGTGCCGAAATCAAGCGGCAGGTCCGCCATGCCGGCCGGCAGGATGCCGCCCGAGGCGCCGCCCGGCAGATAGGCCTTGAACCGATGCCCGGGCGCCATGCCGCCGCAGAATTCATCGATCAGTTCGCGCGCCGTGATGCCGGCCGGCGCCAGCTTCACGCCCGGCTCCTTGATCCGGCCGGAGACCGAGAAGCTGCGCAGGCCCTTGCGCTCGTGACGGCCGTGGGAGGTGAACCAGGCGGCGCCCTTGTCGAGAATGTCGCGCACCCAGAACAGCGTCTCGACGTTCTGTTCCAGCGTCGGACGCCCGAACAGGCCCACCTGCGCCACATAGGGCGGACGATGGCGCGGCAGGCCGCGCTTGCCTTCGATCGACTCGATCATGGCCGACTCTTCGCCGCAGATATAGGCGCCGGCGCCGCGCCGCAGATGCAGCTTGGTGTGGCCGGCGAGCCCCGCGGCTTCGACCTTGGCCATCTCCTCGGCGAGCATCAGCCGAAGCTCGGGATATTCGTCGCGGATATAGATGTAGGTCTCGGCGGCCTCGACCACCCAGGCGGCGATCAGCATGCCCTCGATGAAACGGTGCGGGTCGCGCTCGAGATAGTGCCGATCCTTGAAGGTGCCGGGCTCGCCCTCGTCGGCATTGACCGCCACCAGCCGCGGCGCGGCTTCGGCCCGCACCAGTGCCCATTTGCGCCCGGTCGGGAAGCCGGCGCCGCCCAGCCCGCGCAGCCCGGCATCGCTGACCGCCGCGATAACGGCCTCGCGGGTTTGCATTCCGTCCAGGCAGGCCTGCAATTGCCGATAGCCGCGCTCGCCCCGATAGGCATCGAAGCTCGTGCCGGCCGGATACGCATGCGCATGCGCGCGCTCGGAAACCGCAGCGGCCACGCGCGGCGCGCTTGCCCGCATCACCTGCACATGGCCGACGGCGCAAACCGGCGCGCGGTCGCAGGCTCCCATGCAGGGCGCCCGCACCACGCGCACGTCGGGGCCGAGTCGGTTGGGCAGTTCGCGCAGCAGATGCTCGGCGCCCGCCATGGCGCAGGAGAGTGAATCGCACACCCGCACCGTCACGGCCGGCGGCGGCAGCTGCCCCTCCTTCACCACGTCGAAATGGGAGTAGAAGGTCGCGACCTCGTAGACCTCGGTCAGCGCCAGCCGCATTTCCTGCGCCAGGGCGGCGAGATGCGCGGCCGACAGATGGCCGTGATGGTCCTGGATCAGATGCAGATGCTCGATCAGCAGATCGCGCCGGCGCGGGCGCGAACCGATGAGCACGCGCACCTCCTCCAGCGCCCGCGGATCGACCTGGCGGCCCTTGGGGGTGCGCCCGGGCCGGCGGCGGGTGCCAGCCGGCTCGCCAATTGTGCCACCATCTGAGGAGGTTACGGTTCCGGGCGCGGCCATGGGCTACACTTGCGGCAGCGCATGCGCGAACGCAACCCCCTTTCGGTCATGGCCGGGTTCCGCCAGCGAAACGGTCGTATAGGCGGCTCCACGCGAGGGCGCTTGCAGCCGTTCGTACAATGTCGCCGGTCTCGAACGGCCGGCGGTAGCCAGCGGAGCTTGCCGCGCACGCCAACCGAAAATGCTCTATGTCTCATTTCCACCTCTTCCGGAAAGGTCCGAGCCATGTATGTCGCCGATAGCAAGCGCCTGACCCATGACGGCGCCAAGCGGATGATGACGACCGCGACCGGCGCGGCGCGCGAGGCCGGCGTCGCGGTCGCGGTTGCGATCACGGACGCGGGCGGACATCTCATTCTGTTGGAGCGCATGGACGGGGGACGCTTTCACACCGTGCATTCCGCCACCACCAAGGCGGTCTGCGCGGCGTCCAGCAAACGGGCGACCTCGCCGCACGGGGCACAGGCGCAGCCGCTCGATATCGCGCATGCGCTGGGCCTGGCGCTCGCGGCCGGGCCGGAGCGCTGGACCGCGGTCGAGGGCGGCTTTCCGGTCATCGTGGACGGGGAATGCATCGGCGGCATCGGGGTCGCGGGCGGCGACTGGGAGACGGACCAGCGCATCGCGCGCGCGGCGGTCGAGTCGATCGGCGCCAGCTGGCAGCTCGACAAGGGGTGAGCCGGTCGCTCAGATCAATCCGACCTCCTTCGCCAACAATGGTCCTATTCGCTCGGTGAGATGCTCGCGTCCATCGGGGGCGGCCGGGCGCTCATAATCCATCCTAAAACAATCCCACGATCTTCCCATCCGGCCCGACGTCGATGCTGTCGGCGGCCGGGACCCTGGGCAGGCCTGGCATGGTCATGATCTCACCGCAGACCGCCACGATGAATTCGGCGCCGGCCGACAGGCGCACCTCGCGCACGTTGATGACGTGGTCCACCGGCGCGCCCTTCGCATCCGGATTGGTCGAGAAGCTGAACTGCGTCTTGGCGATGCAGACCGGGCATTTGCCGTAGCCCATGGCTTCGAAAGCGGCGAGCTGGTCGCGCACGCCCTTGTCGGCCGAGATGTCGCGGGCGCGGTAGATCTCCTGGGCAATGGTGCGGATCTTCTCCAGCAAGGGCATCTCGTCGGGATACAAAAGCTTGAGCTTGCTCTTGCCGCTCTCGGCGACCTTGACCACCGCGCGCGCCACGTCGGCGGCGCCCTTGCCGCCCTCGGCCCAATGGTCGGCCATCAGGGCCTCGACGCCGAGCTTGCCGCATTGCGCCTTGACCAGCGCGATCTCGGCGTCGCTGTCGGCGCTGAAGCGGTTGATCGAGATCACCGGCACGATGCCGAACTTCTGCATGTTCTCCACATGGCGGGCCAGGTTGGCCATGCCGGCCTCGAGCGCCTTGAGGTTCTCGGTCTTGAGGTCTTCCTTCTTGACACCGCCGTGCATCTTGAGCGCCCGGATGGTGGCCACCAGCACGGCGCAGTCGGGAGCAAGGCCGGCCTTGCGGCACTTGATGTCCATGAACTTCTCGCCGCCGAGATCGGCGCCGAATCCCGCTTCGGTCACCACATAGTCGCAGAGCTTGAGCGCGGTCGAGGTCGCCAGCACCGAGTTGCAGCCATGCGCGATATTGGCAAACGGCCCGCCATGCACGAAGGCGGGCGTGCCCTCGAGCGTCTGCACCAGGTTGGGGGCCAGCGCCTCCTTGAGCAGCGCCGTCATGGCGCCGTGGGCCTTGAGGTCGCCGGCGCGCACGGGTTTGCGCTCGCGGGTATAGCCGACGATGATGTTGGACAGCCGCTTCTTGAGGTCGTCGAGATCGCGCGCGAGGCAGAAGATTGCCATCACCTCCGAGGCCACCGTGATGTCGAAGCCGTCCTCGCGCGGGAAGCCGTTGGCGACGCCGCCGAGCGACGACACGATCTGCCGCAGCGCGCGATCGTTCATGTCGAGCACGCGGCGCCAGGCCACGCGCCGCTGATCGATGCCGAGCGCATTGCCCCAATAGATGTGGTTGTCGAGCATGGCGGCGAGCAGATTGTTGGCCGAGGTGATGGCGTGGAAATCGCCGGTGAAATGCAGGTTGATGTCCTCCATCGGCACCACCTGGGCATAGCCGCCGCCGGCGGCGCCGCCCTTCATGCCGAACGACGGACCCAGCGACGGCTCGCGCAGGCAGAGCATCGCCTTCTTGCCGATGAAATTGAGCGCGTCGGTGAGGCCGACCGTGGTGGTGGTCTTGCCCTCGCCGGCGGGCGTGGGCGTGATCGCGGAGACCAGAATGAGCTTGCCGTTGGGCCGGTCCTTCAGCGACTTGACGTAATCCATCGAGACCTTGGCCTTGTAGTGGCCATAGGGCTCGAGGTGCTCAGGTCCCACCCCGAGCTTCTCGCGCGCGATGTCGAGGATCGGCCGCTTCTTGGCCGACTGCGAAATTTCGATGTCGGACTTAGGACTAACATGCTGCGAGGCGGGCATCGGGGCTGATCCATCAAGTGAGGAGAAGCGAACGGGGGGGGGGGACGGCTGGCCGCAGACGGTCAGATAAACTTGGCTTTGATGGCAAGGCTGACGGATTTTGCCCATTCGCCGGCTTCTATCTTCTTGCCGTCGGCGGGCTGCACCCGAGAGACCTTGAAGCGACCATCGGCGCAAACCACGGTGAAGCCGTCCGGCTCGACCGCGACAATCTCGCCGAGCTTACCGGCGATTCCCTTGGGATCCTTGGCCGGCAGCGGCTTCGCGTCGAAGATTTTCAGCTGCTTGCCATCAAGCGTCGTCCAGGCCCCGGGCGCCGGATTGCAGCCGCGAATGAGCCGGTCGATCTGCTCCCATGGCTTGCCCCAATCGATCTTGGCGTTGTCGGGCCCGCAACGGCCTTCGTAGGTCGCCTTCGACTCGTCCTGCTTGATGCGCGGCGCCTTGCCGGCCTTCACCAGATCGACCGACTCCATCATGGCGTCGACCCCCATCGGGAACAGGCGGTCGAAGTAGACCGTGCCGAGCGTGTCGGTCGGGCCGATCGGCGTTTTCTTTTGGATCAGCACGTCGCCGGTATCGAGCCCGTTGTCGGGCCAGAAGATCGACAATCCGGTTTCGGTCTCGCCTTTGATGATCGGCCAGTTGATGGCGCTGGCGCCGCGATAAGCCGGCAGCAGCGAAGGGTGATACTGGATCGAGCCGTGGGTCGGCGTGTTGAGGAATTCCTCGGGCACGAACAAGGTGACGAAGGCCATGACCTGCAGGTCGGGCTTGAGCGCTCTGAACTCCGCCCAGACTTCGGGCTTCTTGTAGGAATCCGGCTGATAGACCGGGAGCTTCGCAGCAAGCGCCGCTTCCTTGAGCGGGTCGGCTTTCTGGCCGGGCTTCTCGGGCGCCACGTAGACGGCGATCACGTTCTCGCCGCGCTTCAGGAGCGCCTCCAGCACGGCCTTGCCGAACGCCTGCTGGCCGTGAACCACGATACGCATGTCAGTCCTCAGGTTTCAGGGATCAGGGATCAGGGATCAGGGATCAGGGATCAGGGATCAGGGATCAGGGATCAGGTATCCATAGTCATGGGGTCAATCTACCTGATCCCTGACTCCTGATCACTGATTCCTGGTCCTCACGCCGCCTCCGCCTTGGTGGGCTTTTCCGGCGGCGTGATCGCGCCCGACGCCTTGATCTCGTCGATCTCCTTGGCCGTATAGCCGAGCACCTTGCCCAGAACCTCCTCGGTGTGCTCGCCCAGGAGCGGCGAGCGCTTCACTTCGGTGATCGAGTCCGACATTTTCACCGGGTTGCCGACCGTGAGATACTTGCCGCGCGTCGGGTGATCGACCTCGACCACGGTGCCGCTGTCGCGCAGCGACTGCTCCTCGGCGATCTCCTTCATCGACAGGATCGGGCCGACCGGAATGTCCTGCTTGTTGCAGGTCTCCATGACCTCGAACTTGCTCATGGTCATGGTCCAGGCCTCGATGGTCGCGAAAATGTGCTTGAGCCGCGGCAGCCGCGCCGACGGCGTGGCATAGTCGGGATCGGTCTTCCACTCGGGCTTGCCGATCAGATCGCAGATGGCGCCCCAGACCGGCGCCTGGGTGATGAAATAAATGTAGGCGTCGGGATCGCTCTCCCAGCCTTTGCACTTGAGGATCCATCCCGGCTGGCCGCCGCCCGAATCGTTGCCGGCGCGCGGCACCGCCTTGCCGAACGCAACGCCTTCGCCGTGCTGGCTGTATTCGGTGAGCGGACCGTGCGCCAGACGCTGCTGGTCGCGCAGCTTGACGCGCGCGAGATTGAGCACGCCGTCCTGCATGGCGCAGAGCACGCGCTGGCCGCGGCCGGTGCGCATGCGCTGATAGAGCGCGCTCACGATGCCGAACGCGAGATGCAGCCCGGTGCCACTGTCGCCGATCTGCGCGCCGGTGACGAGCGGCGGCCCTTCGCGGAAGCCGGTGGTGGAGGCGGCGCCGCCGGCGCATTGCGCGACGTTCTCGTAGACCTTGCAGTCCTCGTAGGGACCGGGCCCGAAGCCTTTCACCGACGCCACGATCATGCGCGGATTGGTCTTGTGGATGTGCTCCCAGGTTAGCCCCATGCGGTCGAGCGCGCCGGGAGCAAAGTTCTCCACCAGCACGTCGCACTGCCTGATCAGGCGGTCGAGGATCTCCTTGCCCTTGGGGTGCTTGCTGTCGATGGTGATCGAGCGCTTGTTGCCGTTGAGCATGGTGAAGTAGAGGCTGTCGGCGCCTTTGACATCGCGCAATTGCCCGCGCGTGATGTCGCCCACGCCGGGCCGCTCGACCTTGATGCAGTCGGCGCCCATGTAGCCGAGCAGCTGCGTGCAGGTCGGCCCCGACTGCACATGGGTGAAGTCGAGGATGCGCACGCCGTCGAGCGCGCGGCCGGCCTTCCCCCATGGCTTGGTCGATGGCTTGGGCAAAGCCGGCGCGCCCGCCCGCGCGGCCACGGACCCGGCCGGCTTCCTGCGCGATTTCCCGGCGGATTGCTTGACGGATCTCCTGACCGATTTCTTGGCGGACTTCCTGGCGGCCGCCTTCGCCGGCTTCCGCTTGGTTTTCTGGATCGCCATGGTGATTCCCCTCACTATTTCTTGCGAATCTTGCTTTGCGGATTGAGGTTGCCGATTCTGCCGCTCTCGCTGCCGGCCGCCGGGTCGATCGCCGCGTTGACGAGGGTCGGCTTGCCGGAATCCATCGCCTGGTCGACGGCGCGCTTGAGCTCGTCGGGGGTCGTCACATGGACGCCGACGCCGCCGAAGGCTTCCATCAACTTCTCGTAGCGCGCGTCCTTGACGAAGACGGTTGTCGCCGCGTCCGGACCGCCGGTCGGATTGAGGTCGGTGCCGCGATAGATGCCGTTGTTGTTGAAGACGACGATGCAGACCGGCAGCTTGTACCGGCAGATCGTCTCCACCTCCATGCCGGAGAAGCCGAAGGCGCTGTCGCCTTCGACAGCGAGTACCGGTTTGCCGGTTTCGACCGCCGCTCCGACCGCATAGCCCATGCCGATGCCCATGACCCCCCAGGTGCCGACGTCCAGACGCTTGCGCGGCTTGTACATGTCGATGACGCCGCGCGCGAGATCGAGCGTGTTGGCGCCTTCGTTGACGAGAATGGCGTCGGGCCGCTCTTTGATGACGGTGCGCAATGCGCCGAGCGCGCCGTGGAAGTCCATCGGCGCCGAATTTTTCATCAGCCGCGGCGCCATCTTGGCGATGTTCTCTTCCTTTTTCGCATTGACGGCGCCGACCCAGTCAGCCGGCGGCGCCGGCCACTTGCCGTCGATGCTCTCGAGCAGAGCCGATACGCAGGAGCCGATGTCGCCGACCAGCGGAGCGACGATCGCGACGTTGCTGTCCATCTCCTTCGGCTCGATGTCGATCTGGATGAACTTCTTCGATCCGGGCTCGCCCCAGGTCTTGCCCTTCCCGTGCGACAAGAGCCAGTTCAGGCGGGCGCCGATCAGCATCACGACGTCGGCGTCCTTGAGCACCGTCGAGCGCGCGGCGCCCGCGCACTGCGGATGGGTGTCGGGCAAGAGGCCCTTGGCCATGCTCATCGGCAGGAACGGAATCCCGCTGTTTTCGACCAGCGCGCGGATCTGGTCGTCGGCCTGCGCGTAGGCCGCGCCTTTGCCGAGAATGATCAGGGGGCGCTTGGCGCCTTTGAGGATATCGAGCGCGCGCCTGACGGCGGCCGGAGCGGGAAGCTGGGCCGGGGCCGGATCGATGACCTTGACGAGCGACTTGGCGCCGGCCTCCGCGTTCATGACCTGGGAGAACAGCTTGGCCGGCAGATCAAGATAGACGCCGCCGGGGCGGCCGGAAACGGCCGCGCGGATCGCGCGCGCCACCCCGATGCCGATATCCGCGGCATGCAGCACGCGGAAGGCCGCCTTGCAGAGCGGCTTGGCGATCGCCAGCTGGTCCATCTCTTCATAGTCGCCCTGCTGCAGGTCGACGATCTCCCGCTCGGACGAGCCGCTGATCAGGATCATCGGAAAGCAGTTGGTGGTGGCATTGGCCAGTGCCGTCAGCCCGTTGAGGAAGCCGGGCGCCGACACCGTGAGGCAGATGCCGGGCTTTTTCGTCAGGAAGCCGGCGATGGCAGCGGCGTTGCCGGCATTCTGCTCATGCCGGAACGAGAGGACGCGGATGCCTGCGGCCTGCGCCATGCGGCCGAAGTCCGTGATCGGGATGCCGGGCACGCCGTAGATCGTGCCGATGCCGTTGAGCTTGAGCGCATCGATGACGAGGTGAAAGCCGTCCGTCAGCTCCTGCTCTGCTTCGGCTGCATTGGTGGCTTCGCTTTTCTCTTGCACTGCTGCATCGGCCATGGCAGGCCTCCTTAGGATCGTCTGTCGTGCGTTCAGTCCAATTCCTGCTTAATCCAGGTAATCGGCGTATTTCGCCACGTGGTCGGCCAGGCCGAGCGCGTGGGCGCGAACCAGCTCCTCGGCGCGTGCGGTGTCGCGCGCCTCGAGCGCCTCGATGATGTGCATATGATCACGGATCGAACGATCCGCCCGATCCTTCTCGCCGATGGTCTTGCGGCGGATCATCCGCATATGGGTGAACAAGTTCTCCGCCAGATCGATGAGCACGCTGTTATGGCTCATGCGGATAATGGCCTGGTGGAACTCGATATTCACCTCGGAATATTCGTCGAGCTTGGCGGCGACCTCGCCGCCTTCGAAGGTCGCGAACATGCGCCGCAGCGAGGCGATCTCCTCCGCGCTCGCGCCCCGCGTGATCAGCCGCGCCGCCATGCTCTCGAGCGCCGCCCAGGCGGTGATCATCTCGATCACCTCGCGTCTGCTCTTGCGCACCACATAGATGCCGCGGCGCGGCACCGAACGCACGAAGCCGTCGCGCTCGAGCTGCGCCATGGCCTCGCGCACCGGCGTGCGGCTGATGCCGAATTCGAGCGCCAGGCGGCGCTCGTCGAGCCGGATGTCGGAACGGCTGCGATAGACGTCCATGGACACGATGACGTCCTTGAGCGCCGCGTAGGCCTTGCTCTTGAAGCTTGCCGCGGGGGTGATGGGATCGACGCCCACCCGCGATGACGGCGATCGCTCAAGGGCATCGGCGCCGCCCTCGATCCGGGCGCGAGCGGAATCACTGCTACTCGATATCATGACGGGCTCGAACTCGTGCTGGCATACATTATTCCAGCGATGTGGTCATGCGCAAGGTCCGCCTCGCCGCCACCCTTCGCCAGCAGCCTTGGCGATCGAGCTCAGCGGCTCTCGAACTAGCTTCGCGCCATCGCCCGTTGCCGCAGCGGCCGCAGCACGAACAGGGCCAAAGCCACGACCGCCAGGTTCATGAGCGTGGTCAGCAGGAACACCATCTGCCAGCTTCCGGTCGCGTCCTTGATGATGTTGGCAACCGGGGTGAGAAAAGCGGATGCGCCCTTGGCGGTGTAAAGCAGGCTCAGATTCACCGTCGCGAATTTTGGCCCGAAGCTGTCGGTGCAGGTCGAGGGGAACAGGCTGAAGATCTCGCCCCAGGTGAGGAAGATCAGCGCCGCGAACGTCACAAACGCCCACGGGGCGGTACCGAGCGATCCGAGCAGCCAATAGGCGAGCGCGCCCAAGCTGAACGCGATCGCCATCGTATATTCGCGACCGATATTGTCCGAGATCCAGCCGAACAGGGGTCGGGCGGCGCCGTTGGCGACGTTGTCGACGATGAGCGCGACCGTGATGGTCGTGCCGCCGAGCAGAAAAACGGTATTCGCCACGCCGAAGTCGCTGGCGATCGGCGCGATCTGCGCCGTCGCCATCAGGCCGCTCGCCGAGACCATGACGAACATGATGTAAAGCAGCCAGAACACCGGGGACTGGACCACCTCATAGGGCGTATAGCTGCGCGCCGATTGGATCACCTTGGGGACGGTGGTGTTGACCTCGCTAGGTTCCGGGCCGCGCAGCAGCCAAGCCAGGACAAAAACCACGGCGCCCTGGATCAGGCCGAACCAGAAGAAGGCCGCCTGGTAGCCGCTGCTGTCGATCACGTAGCGGATCGGAATGACCGTGAGCGCCGCGCCCGCGCCGTAGCCCGCGGCGGTGAGGCCGACCGCGAGGCCGCGCCGATCCGGAAACCATTTCACCGCGTGCCCGACGCTGGTCGCGTAGACCGCGCCGCCGCCGGTACCGGAGATGACCGCGCCGAGGTAGAGCATCGTCAGGCTGTCGGCCATCGAATTGACCACCCAACCGATGGCAACCATGATGCCCCCGAACGCAACCATGAGCTTGGGTCCGCGCCGCGGCCCGAGAATATCGACGATCCAGCCTTGAATCGGAGTGAGCCAGGTCTCCAGCGCGATGAAGACGCTGAATGCAAATTGGATCGCCGCGATGGACCAGCCGTGCGCTTTGCTGATCGGATTGACGAACAGCGTCCAGCCGTATTGCAGGTTGGCGATCATCACCATGCAGATGATCACCGACAGCAATTGAGTCCACCGGATGGTGCTCAACTCCGCAGAACGATCCGATGCCGGTGCTGCAATCGCCATGTTGTTTCTCCCCCGAAAATCGGGCATCCGCTGGCGTCGACGCGCCATTACGTTCGGACGTTTGGGCCCGATGGTCCTCGCGACAATATTTATATCCTACAAATCACAGTTTCGGCGATGTTGAAAGCGCGCGTCAGTTTGACGCCGGTCCCGATTTCATGCTGCGGCGCGGCAAGAAACAATTGCTCATAGCGTGGCGGGTTGGTCCTTTCAATTGCGATCAAATGGCCGGATTCGACTTTTTCCGCCGATCCTCTAGTTTTCATTCGCTTTTCGCGTCGTCTCCCTCCAAACGGCTCCCGCCAAGGTCCTCCACCCATGACATCGCCATCAGCGGCTCCGGTCAGCGAAGCCCCCTACGGTCACCGGGCTCGCATCGGCTACACCTCGCCGCCGCTCACCACCGAGGTCTTTCCCTATGAATTCTACCGGATGGTGCCCGCCGGCGTGACCCTGGTGATCACCACGCTTGCCATCGTGGTGCGCAGCAAGCAAGAGGTCGATCAGTCCTACGACACCAGCATGAAGGCTGCGCGCGAAATGGCCGCCGCCGGGGTGGATATCATCGTGCTCGGGGGCGTGCCGATCAACCTGTCGCGCGGCACCGCCAATGCGCAGCAGATGATCCAAGACCTCGAAGCCGAGCTGAAGGTCAAGGTTTCGACCAGCGCTGCGGCGCAGGCGCGGGCCGCCAAGGCGCTGGGTTGCAAGAAGGTCGTGGTGGCGCAGCCTTACGCCCATTCCGACACGGATCGCATCGCCGGTTATGCGCTCCATTTCGGCTGCGAGGTCCTGGGTGCGACCGGCTGGGGCAGCGACTTCAACCAGATCGGCCGCATCCCGCAACACGCGGCGGTCGAGCTGGGACGCAAGCTGATGCGCGAGCATCCGGATGCCGACACGATCCTGCTGCCGTCGCCGCATTGGCCGACGGCCGGCGCCATCGAGCCGCTGGAGCGCGAATTCGGCGTCACCGTCATGTCGGCGCAGCAGGCGATCGTCTGGGATGCGCTGCGGCGTTGCGGCGTGAACGACAAGGTGCAGGGATACGGCCGCCTGTTCCGGGATTTCTGAGCCACATGCTGGTTGCCGCCGGAGAAACACGATGCACCCGAACCGGATTCGCCAGCGTTCGAATTGGACACGCGCGCTTGCGGTCGCGCTCGCGGTGGCGGGAGCGCAGGCATCCGCCGCCGGCGCCGCCGAGCCGATCGAGCTCAAGGCCGGGATCGCCGATCCGGTCAACACCGTGCTGGCCTGGTGGACCGCCCAGGCGGCCGGCTTCTACGCCGAGCAGGGACTGAAAGTCGAAATTCTCAACATGAGCGGCGGCAGCCGCGGCGCGCAGGAACTGCAGGCCGGGAGCCTCGACGTCATGCATGTGGGGCTGTCGTCGGTGGTGAAGGTCAACCGCGCCGGCGGCGATTTGCGGCTGATCGGCTCGCTCAGCAACGTCATCCGCTTTACGTTCTTCTCAGCTCCCGGCGTGACGAGCGCGGCCGATCTCAAAGGCGGCGTGGTGGGGGTCAGCACCTTCGGCTCGGAGAGCGATTCGACCGTCACGCTCGCGTTGCAGCGCCTGGGGCTTGAGCGCAGCGACGTCACGCTCAAGGAATACGGCGGCGGCCCGCGGCGGCTGGCGGCGGTGAAATCGGGAGAGATCAAGGCGACCGCGCTCAACGAGCCTTTCACCAGCCTGGCGCGCGAGCAGGGCATCAACCCGATGGTCGATCTCGTGCCGGCACAGATCCCGTGGCTGTTCAGCGGCATCACGGTGCGGCGCGATTCGCTCGCGAGCCGCCGCGACGCCTTGACGCGATTTCTCAAGGCTACCGTCGAAGGCAACTACCTGGCGCTCAGCGACGAGAAGCGCGCCAAGGAGATCCTGGCCAGGGAGCTCAAGATCAGCGATCCCAGGATCATCGACATCAGCTACAATGATTTCAAGCAACAGTCGCCGCCCGATCTCGAACCATCGCGGGCCGGCGCTGAGAACATCCTGGCGCAGTTTCCCGGCGGCAGCAGCAAGGTGGACGATTACGTCGATAGCGGCCTTCTCGACAGCCTCAGGGCGGCGGGGTTCTTCGAAGAGATGCAGCGGAAATACGGCAAGCGGTAGCCCCACCGTCATGTGCAGACGTTCAGTGATGCTCCTTCTGATCGCGGCGGTGCTGCCGGCGGCGAGCTCGCTGGCGCAGACGCCCGAAGGGTTCTTCAAGGGCCGCCAGATCACCTTCCTGATCGGGGCCGGCGCCGGCGGCGGCTATGACGCCTATTTCCGCACCTTTGCCCGCTACGTGGTGCACCACATTCCGGGCACACCCACGATCGTGCCCAAGAACATGCCGGCCGCTTCCGGCCTGGCGGCCGCGAACACGCTCTACACGTCGGCCGACCGGGACGGGGCGACGATCGGGGCGTTTCCCAACAATATCCCGATGGACACGCTGTTCGGCAATCCGGGCGCGCGTTACGACGCGCAGAAGCTCAATTGGCTCGGCAGCATCGGCAAGCTGGAAAACGTCTGCGCCACCTGGATCACCAGCCCGATCAAGACCATCGCGCAGGCGCGCGAGCGGGAAGTGATCGTGGCGGCGGCGGCCGCGACGTCCAATTCGGCCATCATGCCGAAGGTGCTCAACGCGCTCATCGGCACCAAGTTCAAGATCGTGTCGGGATACGATCCCGGTTCCGGCATGACCTTGGCGCTCGAAAGCGGCGAGACCGAGGGCGTCTGCGGCCTGTCGTGGTCGACCATCAAGGCGGCGCGGCCGCACTGGATCAAGGACAACAAGCTCAACGTGATCGTGCAGCTCGGATTGGCAAAGCTGCCCGAGCTGCCCGACGTGCCGTCCGCGCTCGACCTGGTGAGCGACCCGGTGAGCAAGCAGGTGCTCGAATTGATCCTGATCCGCCAGGAGATCGGCCGCCCGGTGGCGGCGCCGCCCGGCGTGCCCGCCGACCGGTTGGAGGTGCTGCGCCGGGCCTTCGACGGTACGATGAAAGATCCCGAGTTCCTGGCCGAGGCCGAGAAGGTCCAGCTGGAGATCGAGCCGCTCCGCGCACACCAGATCGACACGCTGCTCGCCAATGCGTTCGCAACCCCGAAGCCGATCGTTGCGCGCGCCGCCGAGCTGATCGAGCCATCCGCGCAGAAATGACTTGTCCCGGCCTTGAGCCGGGACAAGTGCGCGTTCCGCAGCCGAAACCCTACCGGTTTGCCAGCATTTCGAGCCGGCGCGGAGCATCCGGAGAGCCGAATTCCTTGGCCTTCTCGTACCAGCTGCGCGCTTTCTCGACGTCCGCCCCCACGCCCCGCACGCCGATTTTTGCGAGCACGATCGGATCGAAGGTCGCGCCCAAGGCCAGGGCGGCCGCCGCATTGCCGGACTCCGCCGCCCGCCGGTACACCAGCCGCGCCGTCACCAGATCGCCGGAGGCGACGAATTGCTCGCCTTGCTGCATCAGGAGCTTGATGGACTCCGCATCGAGCGTGCGGACCGGTTGGCCGGCGGATACGGCCTGATCGGGAGCGGGGCTCGCCGGCACGGCCGCGGGGGTCTCGGCGCGCACGGATGTCGCGCTCTGGGCGGGAACCACGCTCTGGGCGGGAATCGCGCTCTGGGCGGCAATCACGCTTTGGGCGGAAGCGGTCGGCGGCTCGACCGACAACTTGTTGCGCGACGAGATCACCGTATTGTAGGCCTCCGCCTCGCCGGGCCGCAGCTTCTCCTTGGGGGCGCGAAACTCCGCCGACGCGACCAGGCGCGAGGCGAACGATGCGAGCACGGATCCGCCCGTCGGCTCCGACTGCGGCGCCGGGTTCGCCAGCGATAAATAGTAGGCGAGCGGCGCCGCGATCGCACTCGCCAGCAGGACGCGCAACGGCCCCCGCAGATTGTCGCGGCGCTGCCGCATCGGTGGCGGCCGCAGACGCTCGGGCGCGAGCGAAGGCGGCACCCGAACACCGTTGATGAACTGCTCGGCGCGCGCGCGCGAACCTTCCGGGCCGGGCGGACGAAGCCCCGACACGGGCGGCAGCTGAACGGCGCGCGGAAGGTGATCGCCGGCACCTTCGCGCTGCAGCCACTGGAGGCTCGACTCAAGCCGCGCCAGATCGGGGTCGCTGGCACTCGCATCGACGGCCGGCTTGTCGGCGAGCGGTCCGGCGGCAGGGTCCGGCCGCGGCTGCGCCGGCGCGCCGGCATCGAGATCAACCGGATGTTCGCCCGCGGCCCCCACGGCCTCTGGCTGCATCGCGGCCCGCGG
>DASXXS010000220.1:0-2264 GCA_036502925.1 Xanthobacteraceae bacterium | reverse complement strand
CCAGCCCGACAGCAAACTCGAAGCCGCCTACCACCGCGCCGACAAAGCCATTCAGCAGATCGTCGATCTCCTTGCCGCCTGACATCCGCCTCGCGTTTGTTGAACTCTTTTTGTCTATGATTCTCGGAGCTAGAATCTAATGGCGCTCGGTCAGGATCTGGCTCGAGCTTGGGAGAGCCCTGGTGCCACGCCAGAGACGCGTAAGAAGGTCATTCGCACGATCATCTCCGAGATCATCGTCGACATTGTCGGCGATACTTTTGAGCTAATCATCAATTGGCAGGGTGGCGACCACCCCCGGTTAGTGGTGAAGCGGAACCGCGCCGGCCAGACGCGATGGACCACCGATGTGGAGGTGGTTGAGCTGGTGCGCGCTTTGGCGCACCAGATGCCGGACGAGACAATCGCTGCGGTGCTCAACCGATCCGGCAAGTCGACCGGTCGTGGGAACAGCTGGACACGAGGACGGATTTGTTCCCTGCGCCACCAATACGGCATCGCCATTTATCGTGACGGCGAACGCGCCGAGCGCGGCGAGGCGACGCTCGACGAGGCGGCCGCGGCCCTCGCCGTGAGCCAATCCACCATCCGCCGTCTCATCGTCGAGGGCGCTCTTCCGGCGAGCCAACATTGCAAAGGCGCGCCTTGGATCATTCAGCAAGCCGACCTACAACTAGATGAGATACGTCGCCTAGCCGAGCTGCGCCGCCTGCGACGTCCGCCGCCTGATGAGCGCCAAGAAAATCTATTCAATGTATCAATGGCATGACGGAATGAGCAGTATGAAGCGCCGTCGTCGGAGCCGGCGAAGAGCCAGTTCTTGCGCCCAATGGCAATGCCGCGGAGCGCGCGCTCGGCGGCGTTATTGGTCAAGCAGATGCGGCCGTCGTTGAGGAAGCGGGTGAAGGCGGCCCAGCGCTTCAGCATGTAGTCCATGGCCTTGGCGACGTCGGCATGGCGGGACAGCCGCGCCCGCTCGCTGCGCATCCAGCTTTCGAACTCGGCGACGAGGGGCGCAACGCGGATTGTGCGCTCCGCCAAACGCTGCTCTGTCGGCAGTCCGCTGATCTCACCCTCGATCGCAAAGATCGCGTCGATCCGGCGCACTGCGGCGACGGCGAGTGGTGCCCGCTGTTCCCTGCCTGGAGCAGACTTGGCGATATCGGCCAGGACAAAGAACTTCCGCCGTCCGTGGCTCCAGCAGGCTGCCTCGGTAATCGGGCCGGGACTGCGCTTGGGATCGTAAAGACCATTGAACCCGCCATAAGCGTCGGCCTGAAGAATCCCGGTATAGCCAGCCAGATGCCGCCTCGGGTGCCCGCCGTCGCGGTTGCGGGAATAGAAGAACACCGCGGCGGGGGGAGCCGGTCCCGGCAAACGGCCGATCATCGCGGACATAGGCCCACACCCGGCCGGTCACGGTTTTGCCCGTGGCCAGGACCGGGACGGTGGTGTCGTCCCCGTGCAGCCTGGCAGCGCCCAGCACATGGAGCCGGATCAGTGTGACCAGTGGGGCCAGGGCCGCCGTGCAGGCGCCGACCCAGTCAGCCATGGTCGAGACGTCGAGACCGATGCCCTCGCGGGCAAAGCTTTCGCTCTGGCGGTTGAGCGGCTGATGATGGCCGTACTTGGCATAGAGGATCATCGCCAGCAGGCTGGCTCCGGCGCGCCCGCGCGCGATGGTATGGAAGGGTGCCGGCGGCTGGGTGATCTTCTCACAGCTGCGGCAGGTGAACTTCTCGCGCACGGTCTGCACCACCTTCCATTGCCGCGGCACCACCTCCAGCGTCTCGGTCACGTCCTCACCGAGCTTGGCCAGCTTGCCGCCGCAGCACGGGCACGCCGCCGGCGACGGCCAGATAAAGCGGCCGCGCTCCAGGCGCTTGGCGTACAGCGACATGCCGAGACCGTCATGCCAGAGAATCTTGATCAGATCGCCCCGCCGGCCGCGAAACACAAACATATCGCCAGCATGCGGGTCGCGCTTCAGCCCGTGCTGGACCTGCAGCGCCAACCCGTTCATGCCGCGCCGCATATCGGTGTGCCCGGTCGCGATCCACACCCGCACACCAGAGGGAACCGGGATCATCGGCGCAGCGCCCTGACCACCGCCGCCGCCAAATTCGGGCGGCGTCAGCGCCGGGATGCGCACCCGAGCCGCGCCGGCAAACTCGACCTCGATCATCGATGCCGGGCGCAGGGCGCCGCGATCATTGCCGCTGTCCTCGATCGCCGCGATGACCACCTCGGAAAAGCCGCCGCCC
>DASXXS010000219.1:0-22024 GCA_036502925.1 Xanthobacteraceae bacterium | reverse complement strand
GGCACTCGCATCGACGGCCGGCTTGTCGGCGAGCGGTCCGGCGGCAGGGTCCGGCCGCGGCTGCGCCGGCGCGCCGGCATCGAGATCAACCGGATGTTCGCCCGCGGCCCCCACGGCCTCTGGCTGCATCGCGGCCCGCGGCACGTAAGGCAGCGTGGCCGCCTCATCCCCGCTCTTCTCGTTATTGACATTGTCCTTGTTGTCGACATTGCCGTCATTCTCGACATTGCCGTCGTTCTCGACCGACCGCCGATCGAGCGTAGAACGCTTGCGCGCTCTTTTTGGCGCATAAGGCGAAGGGTCGAACGGATCAAATGGCTTTACTGCTGGGGTACTCATGGGCCGATACTCCCTGACAACGCTCCCGAATGAATTTCAACGCCTTTAGGTCTCCTCTTGCTCGAACCCTTTCTGCACTTCTGTTTCTGCGGTTCCGTTTCTGCGGTCCCGTTTCGATGCCGCGGTCGATGCGGTCGATCCGCGGCGGTCTCCGGGCCGGATCAGCGCCGCCTGATCGATATGTCGCTTGTCACGCCGGCGCGTCTTTGGCTCGTCCCACTTTGGCTCTTTTCTATTTTGGCTCGTTTCTACTTTGGCTCGTTTTTGGCTCGTTCCACGCGAGCACTGGTTTTGGGCCTGTCGATTCAATCAATCCGTTCCGAGCGGATGACCGACAAATGTCCGAGCCAGATTTGGCAAAGGGAAAAACACTGCGCCCCCAGGCGCCAGCGCCCGTATCCAACCACCTCCTCGATTGAGGACCCGCCGAAAGCTGACTCGCTGATGGGTCAAAATTGTGGTGGACGTCGGCTCGCGCGCATCGCGGCTCTCGCGCGACATGAGCATGTTTGTTTGTTTTGAAGTTTGCTTCGAATGAAAAAGAGCAATGCCGCCGATTTTGGTACCGACGTACTACCGCGTGACGCAATTTCGCATTCGAACGTTTCAAAATGGATCAAACAAACGATCCTGCGTCATAGGCTTTTGCCGCGGATAAATTTTTGGCTTTGCCGCGGATAAATTTCGCCCTAGCGCGGGCTACAGGTTTTCCCTGCCTTCGCATCGGATAAACACCCGATGCGTCGATCCGGGTGATCACCCGGGATCGACGGTATTCCGGTGGCTCTTCTCCGTCCGCACCGCCCGCACCTGCCGCCCAGGACGCTGGAATGTCGGAATCATGGCGGCGCCCAAGTCAGACGCCCAAGTCAGACGCTGAGCTGATAGCGCCGCGCGGTGAAATGAAAGCACGCGCTCACGACCAGCATGAGGGCGACCCACAAGACGCCCATGGCGGCGAGCTCGGTCACCTGCCCGTTCTGCCACAGGTCGAACAGGGTCACGGCCACGATCTCGGTCCCGGGCCCGACCAGCATCAGCGGCAAGGCGACGTTTTGCGCGGCCAGCAGAAAAACAAACAGCCAGCAGCTCACCAGGGCCGACGAAACCAGCGGCAGGACCACGCGAACGAACACAAGTCCCGGTCCCGCGCCCGAGGTCTTCGCCGCGTCCTCGAGATCCTCGTGGATTTGCAGCACGCCCGCATAGGCGTAGCGCATGCCATAGGGCAGGAAGCGCACTGTCGACGCGATGATGACCGAGGTGAGCGTGCCGTACAGCGGGATCGGCAGGTTCACGAACACCTGCAGGAATGCCACGCTCATCACGATCGCGGGAAAAATCAACGGGGCGGTGGCGATCTGGTCGAGCAGCCAGGCGCCCGGGCGGCGCCGCACCGCCAGCCATGCGCACAGCGCGGTGAACGGCACCACCGCGGTCGCCGTGGCGGCACCGAGGAGCAGCGTGTTGGCGATGGAGGAGCGAAACGATCCCGGCGCCAGGATCGCCGCATAGTTGTCGAGCGTGAAGCGTCCAAACGATTCCGCCGTCAGCCCTTCGTAGAACGGCTGCAACGACGTGAACACGAGCATGCCGACCGGCAGCGCCGTCACCAGCACGAATGTCACGAGCAGCAAGCCCGCCGCCGCGAAGCGGCCGCGGCCGAGGTCGATGATGCGCGGCCGGTAGCCCTTGCCGGTGATGGTCTGAAATCGCCGCGCATGGCGCGACAGTCGATGATGCCAGATCAGCAGCAGCACGACGATCAGCAAGAGGCAGACCGAATAGGCTCCGGATTCGCTGTAGTTCGGCACGCTGGAATTCTTCGAGCTCTGATAGATGTCGGTCGTCAGCACGGAGACATTTCCGGCCAGGCCGACCAGGGCCGGAACCTCGAAGGACTCGAACGCCCGGATGACGACCAGCAGCAGCAGAGCCAGGATGCCGGGCAGGCCCATGCGCAACGTGATGGCGCGGAACGTGCGCAACGGCCCGGCTCCGCTCATCATCGCAGCTTCCTCGAACGAGGCGTCGGTCGACCGCAACACCGCCGACATCAGCAGAAAGGTCAGCGGCGCGAAGCCCACGCCCTCGATCAGGAACATCCCCCACATGGAATAGACATCGAGCGCCGGCCCCGCCCCACCGCCGCCGATGAGGAGGCCGATCAACCCGTTGACGGGCCCGGCGCGGCCGAGCAGCAGCAGCCAGGCCACGACGTAAAGCACGTGCGGAATGCCGAGCGAGAGGATCGCGGCCAGAAACGCATAGCCGCGCCCCGGTGCATTGGTCCGCTCGACGATCAAGGCCTGCAGGACGCCGAGCGTGATCGCGACCACGGCGGAGCCGATGGCGTAAACGACGGTGTTCCGGAGGCTCGCGGCGAAATAGGGGCTGGTGAACAGTTGCCCGTAATATTGCAGCGTGAATTGGCCGAAGGAGCCGTCCGGCCTGGTGGTGTGCAGGCTGGTGGCGACCAGGAAGAACGTCGGCGGCAGGATCAGGATCAGCAGGATCGCGGCAAGCAGCCCCACCAACGGCGAAATCCTCCAGCGCGTCGACCCATCGTGCGGATCGGAGCCGGCCGCGATATCGGCGGCTGCCGCTCGGCGCCGGCCGGCCTCCATGCGGTCGGTCGCCCGTTCCTGCGACCGATGAAGCGCAAGCTCGCCGCTAGATTTTTGCATTGTCGCATTTTCGGACGGAAAACCGGATCCCACCCCCGCCGGAGCTTATCATCGGGCGGGCCTTCGGCCGGACCCGTTGGCGAGGGCATGCTTTTTTCCTGAAAATACTCAAACGCGCAGCCCTCACCGGAACAGCTTCTGAAAGATATCCTCGGAGCTGTCGGTATACTTGATCAGCTTGTCGGGGCCGACGAAATTCTCCGGCACGCCGGCGATCGCGGGCACGACCGCAGCCAATGCCGGCAGCGGCGCGACATCCGGATCGACCGGGAAATACTCGGCATGCGCCAAGATGCCCTGCCCTTCCTTGGACAAGATGTAGTCCGCCAACAACATTGCCGAATACGGATGATGCAGCCCCTTGACGATGGTCATGGTGGCGGCCGTGGAGGCGACCGGATCCATGAGCTGCGAATTGACCGGCGCGCCCTTGCCTTTGCTGATCAGCGGGTGGTGGGAGAAGATGTTGAGCGCGATCGCATATTCGCCGGCGATGACGCGGTCGACCAAGGTGCGGGCGCTGCCGGCGCCGAAATTGATGATCTTCTGGTCCTTGAGCTTGTCGAAATAGGCCACGGCCTTCGCTTCCCCCCAAGCGAGGCGGAGATTGGTCAGGAACAGCGCGGCGCCGGTCGAGCTGCCGATGCGCCACGCCATCTTGCCGTGCCAGCGTGGATCGAGGAGATCGTCGTAGCTCTTGGGGGCCTTGTCGAGCGGCACCATCTTGGTGTTGTAGGCGACGCCGTAATAGCTCAGCCGCGTCGGCGCCCACAGCCCGGCGGGATTGCGGTATTTCTCGGCAAAGCCCGCGACAGCAGGCGAATAAAACGGCTGCGCGATATTGGCCTCGACCGCCTCTTCGCCAGCACCGGTTCCCTCGATCACGTCGGCGACGACATTGTTGGCGCGCACCTCGGCGGCGGCCTTCTGCACGATGTCTTCGGAATCGGCGCGCCAGGTGGTGAGCTTGACGAACGGATATTTCTTGCCAAAGCCTTCTGCGATCGGCCGCATCGCCTGGTTCTGGATCAGGGCCGCATAGATGACCACCTGGCCTTCCTTCTTGGCGCCCTCGATCAGTCTTTGCGCGCGGTCCGGCCCCGAATACAGGAGGATGTCGTCGGGGCTCTGCGCCAAAGCGCAGCCGGCCCACATCATGGCAGCGGCCGCTATTGCCGGCACGACGATCGCGCGTAATGCTCGCGAGCGCCTGGCGCTCGATCTTTCGCTCATGAGCTTCCTCCACCGGCCGGCATCGTCTCCATCAGCGCATCCGCTATGCGCACGCCGCGGCCGCGGCCGCAAACGAATACCGGATTGAGATCGATCGCCGCAAATCTTCCCTCGGTCGCCGTCACGAACGCGGCGAAACGCTGGCAGCATTCGATCAGCGCCTCGACATCGCGCGGCGGAGCGCCGCGAAACCCCTCGAGGAGCTTCGCCGCCTTCAGGCTGGCGAGGGCGGCCGTCACGTCTTCGCGCCGAAACGGCGGCAGCAGCACTGCCGCGTCCTTGAACACCTCGACCGTTACGCCCCCCGCTCCGCACACGATCAGCGGGCCGAATTGCGGATCATAGGTCATGCCGAGGATGAACTCGACGCCGTCCGCAACCATTTCCTGCACCAGAATGCCATCGATGGACGCAGCCGGGCAATTCCGCTGGGCATTTTCCAGCACCTGCCGGGCCGCCGTCTCGACCTCGGCGGGCGTGGCAGCGCCCAGATGCACCCCGCCGATGTCGGACTTGTGCGGGATAGCGGGCGATTGAATCTTGAGCGCCACCGGCCCGCCGATTTCCGCAGCCATCCGCACCGCTTCCGCCGGGTTGCGCGCGAGCAGTTCGCGCGTGACCGGCAGGCCGGCACGGGCAAGAATTTGCTTGCTCTCGGCCTCGGTGAGCATCCGCCCGGCCGGGAGCGCCGCAACATCGATGCGCGCGGTTTGCCGGGGGGCTGCGGGCCGGTCCTGCGCGCTGCGGCGGAAGGCCGCGTAGTCGATGAGGTGGCGGATGGCGTTGAGGCCGCGCGCCAGATCCTCGAGCAGCGGCAGCGCGCTCGCGCGAGAATAGCCGCGCCAATGCCGGGTCAGGCTGTTGGACATGAAGGAGACGAGCAGCACGGGCTTGCGCGCCTCGCGCGCCGCCGCCGCCAGCCGATCGACCAGCTCCTGGTGGGAGTCCCAGCCGTCCGCCCGCATGCCGAGCACGAGCCCGATCAGGTCGACGTCCTCGTCATCCAGCAGCGCCTGCAGCACCGCCGTGATGTTGCCGTCCCGGCGCAGCCGCGGCAGACCGACCGTATCGAGCGGATTGCCGAAGGCGCGGTCGACCCCGAGAATTGCCTGCACGCGCCGATTGGTGGCCTCCCGGATCGCCGGGAAATTGATCCCGGCAGCTTCCCCGAGATCGCCGATCAGCGAGGTCGCTCCGCCGGAGACCGTCATCATCACGACGCGATCGCCTTGCGGCAGCGGCGCGAGATCGAAGAGCGCGGCGGTCTCCACCAGGGCGTCGATGGTATCCACCAGCGCCACGCCGTTCTGCCGGAACAGCGCCGCGAAGGCCTCGTGCCTGCCGGCCAGCGTGCCGGTATGGGCGAGCGTCGCCCGCTGCCCGAACTCGCTGCGCCCGAGCTTGAGCACGACCATCGGCTTGCGGCGGGCGGCCTCCTCGACCGCGGCGCGGAAGCGGCGCCCGTCCTTGGCGCCCTCCATGATGCAGGCGATGACCTTGGTGGCCGGATCGTCCGCCAGACAGGCGATGTAATCCGCCATTTCCAGCCCGGCCTCGTTGCCGCTGGAAACCAGATAGTTGAAACCGATGCCGCGGTTGCTGGTGAGCTCGGCGAAGGAATTGAGCAGGCCGCCGCTTTGCGACACCAGCGAAATGCCGCCGCTCGTCGCCGGCGCCGGAATGTCCGCCATGGTGGCGGCAAAGCCGTAATGCAGGCTGGCAATGCCCATGCAGTTGGGGCCGGCGAGCGCCATGTTGGCCGTGTGCGCGAGCGCGGCCAACCGCTCTTGCAGCGCGCGGCCCGCATCGCTGGCCGCGTCCGCAAAGCCTTCGGAGATGACGAAAGCGCCGCGAATGCCGGCCGCAGCCGCCTCCCTGATCACCTCGAGAACCGCCTCGGCGGGAACCGAAACCACGACGCAGTCGGGCCGGTCGGGCAAGTCCTTGAACGCGCCGTAGCAGCGCTGCCCGGCGATCTCCCGGTAATTGGGATTGACCGGCCAGATCGGAACCGCGCGCCCGAAACGCGCATTCGACTCCAGAATCCGGGCGCCCACGCCGCCCTTGGGCGAGACTCCGACCAGCGCGATCGCGCGCGGCCGCAGCAGGGCCTCGACCGGGCGCGCCGGCATCGAGTCTTGCGCCATCATGTCCTGCATCACCGGCCTCGCGGTCTGGAGCGGTCTCAAATTGGCTGGGAACAGAAACCGCCCCGGCATTTTTGCGTTGTCGCATTTTCAGACGGAAAACCGGATTCCACTTTTCCTGAAAATGCTCGCGTGGCGCCGCCCGTCGCGGGCTGCATGGTCATTCGACGATGCGAAAGCGCGGCAGCGAAAATCCTTCCGCCGGATGATCCTCGTAGACGACCTCGACCGTTTGACCGACGTCGTAGACATTTCCCGGCATGCGCTCGCCGATCAGCGTCGAGGAGACCAAGGGCCCCTCGTCGAGCTCGATCAGCGCATAGACGTAAGGGATCTCGTCCTTGAAGGCCGGATGGAACGCCATGTGGTGGCGGTTGAAGGCGAAGATCTTTCCGCGCCCGCTGGATGGCGCCCATTCCATGTTGGCGGCGAAAGGCTCGTTCTCGTGGTTCTGGCAATAGGCCTTCGGCCAATACGCCGCGCTGCAGGTCTTGCAGCGCCAAAGCAGGAATTGATGACTCTTGAGGCCCTCGTAGAACGGCTCGTTGTCCTTGTCGATATTGGGCAGCGGCTTCTTCCACGGCTCATTGCTGACGATGACGTTTTGACGGTTGCTCATGGATGCCTCCCCAACAATGTGCAGGTGTGGATCGAGCACATGCCGGGAGAGATCAGCTCGCCGCCGTGCCCTGTTGTCATGACGACCTCGCAATCCTTGATCTGCCGCTCGCCCGCCTCGCCGCGGAGCTGGCGGATCGCTTCCGCCATGCCGGTGAGATCGCCGAGATGATAGCAGGAGAGCAGACCGCCGCTGGTGTTGACCGGGATGCTGCCGCCGGGTCCGATGGCGCCCGACTCCACGAAAGCGCCGCCTTCGCCTTTCTTGCAGAAGCCGTAGTCCTCGAGCTGGAACAGCACCTCGGCGGTGAAGCAGTCATAGAACTGCGCGCAGTCGACGTCGGCCAGCTCCAGATTAGCCTGCCCGAAGGCCTGCTGCTTGGCGCGCGGCACTGCCATGTGGGTGAAATTCTTCTTGTCCCACCACAATTCCGATGAGACTTCGCCGAAACCCTGGCCCAGCACATAGACCGGAGGCTTGGGCGCGTTCCTGGCGCGATCCGCGGTGGTGAGGATGAAGGCGACGCCGCCGTCGGACACCAGGCTGATGTCGAGAAGCCGATAGGGTTCGGCCACCAACGGCGAATTCTGATGGTCCTCGACGGTAATCGGACGGCCATGCATCTTGGCCTCGGGATTCTTGCAGGCCCAGGCACGCTCTGCCACCGAGATGGCGCCGAGCTGGCGGCTGGTGGTGCCGTAGACCGCCATGTGCCGGGCCGCCATCCAGCTGTGATGGCTGACCGCCCGCAGGTCGCCAAGCGCCTTGCCCCAATAGCCGGCCTTCTCGCCATGGGCCATGCCGCGGTGCCCGGCCTTGCGCGATTCCTGCGCCTGCGACCAATCCGTCACCGCCCCCATGATGCAGACATAGTTGGCGATGCCGCGGTCGAGAAACGAGAGCGCGGTCGCGATCCCGAGCCCGGCCAGCGCGCCGCCGCGGCCGACCACGAAGTAGAAGCAATTATTGAGACCGAGCAGGCGCGAATAGGCATCCACATAGGTGGCGCGGTCGCCGCCGCCGCCGGTGCGCCGCAGATCGATGGCGCCGTCGATGTCCTTGGGGCGAAGACCGGCGTCCGCGATGGCGCGCCGCGCCGCCTCCGCGGCCACCATCCGTTCGGAATGGTCCTGCTGGGGACCCGCGACGACGCCGAGGCCGACGATCGCATATTGTCCCGACGATGCATGTTTGGGCACTGTTCTTGTCCTCCTTTGAGATCTTTGTATCGGCTCCTCGCCATCGCGCTGCTGTCTGCTCTGTTGTCGTCACCGGCCGCCGGAAAATCGGACAGGCCTAGGCGGTGCGCGCCTCCCTCCCCTTGGCGGCCGCGGCGATCAAGCTCACGCCCGAGCCTGTCCCCGCGGGCAGCCGCAGCATGCCCTGCTCGACCTCGAGACCGCCGAACGGATCGTCGAGCAGGCGATCGAATTCGCCAAGCTCGCAGGCATAGTCCACACCCGGCAGCGCGCAAGCGAGATGCAGCGCCTGCGCGGCCAAGAGGCGGCTGCCGACGGCGGCGCCCAGCCGGTGCTTGATATGGGCGGCCTCGCAAAGGCGCGCGGCGGCAAGCGTGTTGCGCAACCCTCCGAGCTTGGGGATCTTGAGGCTGACGGCATCGACGGCGCGCTTGGAGACGAGCTCGAATATCTCGCGCAGCGAGCCGGCCGCCTCGTCCGCCTCTACGGTGATCGGCACCGAGCGCGTGACCAGCGCCAGGCCGGCGAAATCATCGGCCGACACCGGCTGCTCGACCAGGTCGATGCCATGCTCGGCCATGCGGTTGAGCGCGCTGATCGCGTCCTTAGGAGTGTAGGACTGGTTGGCATCGATGGTCAGGTGAACATCGGCGCCGACCTGGCTGCGGATCGCCGCCACGCGCGCCACGTCCTCGGCGACGTGGCCGTGCACCTTGATCTTGAGATAGCGATAGCCGCGGTCGACGAGTTTCTGCGCCCGGGCCGCCATCTCCGCCGGCGTCTTGATCGCGAGGATGCGCAGGATCGGAACGCAGTCGCGCACGGTTCCGCCGAACAGGACATGCAACGGCACTCCCAGCGCGCGCGCATTGAGGTCGTGGAGCGCGCAATCGACCGCCGCCTTGGACTGGGAGGCGCCGCGAATGCTGCGGTTGAGCGCGACCAGCAGTGCTTCGATGCCGCGCGCATCGCGGCCGATCACCAGCGGGCGGAACAGCTCGAGCTCAGCCCGCAGCGTGCCCGCAATGGCGCCCATATGCGGGGTGGCGGAAGCATAGCCGAAGCCCTCGACGCCATCCTCGGTGGCGAGGCGAAGCACGTGCCCGTCGGTCACCGGGCTCGCTCCGAGCGCGAAGCGCCAGGCCGGATCCTCCTTGCGCATCGTGCAGGGCTGCAGGTCAAATTCCCGGATGATCATCAAGCTTCCTCCCCGTGCGGTTCTTGTTCTTGCGATGCGGCGCGGCCGTTGTAGCGAAACTTGGGCGTGGCCGAAAGTCTCGGCTGACGGGCGGAACGCAAAGCTCCGGAGGGCGCCGGCGAAGCGGAGCGCTTGGCTCGCTTGGCCGCGGCGGCGGTGATAGGGTTTGCCGGCAACGCGCAGCGGGGGAGAATCAAAAAATGATCCGAGTCGCATTCATCGTCGGCGATTACCCGAGCGAGGAACGGGCGCTGCGCGAGAACGTGGCCAAGAGCTACGCCTCGGCCGAGGTGGAGGTCGGCATCGTCTCGGTGCCGCCGGCGCCGTTCGGCGGCCTCGGACCGGCCGAGATCCAGCTGGTGGCGCCCTATTATCACGCCGGATATCTGCAGGCCGAACGCGAAGGCTACGATGCGGCGGTGCCGCTCGGCACGCTCGATCTCGGGGTCGATGGCGGCCGCTCGCTGGTCGACATCCCGATCATCGGCCCCTGCGAGGCCATGTTCCACATCGCGGCTCAGCTCGGCGAGCGCTTCGGCATCATCTGCTATCACGAGTCGGTCATCCCGCGGCAGATCACCCAGACCCGGTATTACGGCATGGAGCCGTGGATCGCCGGCCGCCGCGCTTCCGGATTCAAGCTGAAGGACATCGGCGCCAACAGGGACGCGATGATCAGGAACTTCCTCGCGGCGGCGCGCTCGCTGATCGATGAGGACGGCGCCGACGTCATCGTGGTGCACGGCATCACTCAGTGCCCGGTCCATCTCAAGCCCGACTGGCTGAGCCAGGAGCTGGGCGTGCCGGTGGTGGAGGGCATCGGGGCGCCGATCCGGATGGCCGCCCTGATGGCCGGTCTCGGCCTCAAGCACAGCCGCAAGCGTTGGCCGAAATCGAGCGCCAGGCCGAATGTCTGAGCGGCCCGGTGGCTCCGCGACGGCTCCCGCCCTCGCAAGCTTCGTCGATATCCACTAATCTGCGTGCCGAGCGGGAACGAGAACCAATAACGGGAGGATGCCTTGCTCCGCCACTTCAAGCCGGCGACATCCGCGATGGTTTCCTGCGCGCTCGTTTCAGGCCTGCTGGTTGCGGGCATGCCGGATTTCGTCAGCCCCGCCGCTGCGCAATCGCAGCCGTCATCGCAACCATCCTGGATGCTCCCCGATCTGCTCCCCGCGGCAAAGACCGAAGGCGAGCTCATCGTCTACGGCTCGATGAATGAAGAGGAGGCGTTGCCCTATTGGCAGCTGTTCCAGGATGCCAGCGGCATCAAGGTGAATTATGTGCGCTCGTCCGACGCCAATATCCTGGCGCGCATCGCGATCGAGTATCGGGCGCGCCAGCGCAGCTGGGACCTCGTGGCCACCACGCCGGTCTATCGGCTTCCCGACGAGGTGCTGCTGCAATTCGAGCCGCCGGAAGCGAAGAATTTGATCCCGCAGGCGCGCGCTCCCAACCGCCGCTGGTACGGTGTCTACGGCAACTACAATTCGCCCGCCTACAACACCAATCTCGTCAAGAAGGCGGACTTGCCGAGGACCTACGAGCAATTCCTCGATCACAAGGAGTGGGCCGGACGGGTCGCGATCGACGCCACCGATTCGGAATGGCTGAGCGGGATGTTCGCCTATTATGGCGAGGAGCACGGGCGAAAGCTCATCCAGGACATCGTCGCCACCCTCAAGCCGGTCGTGGTCGACGGCCATCTGGTGGTGGCGCGCTCGGTCGGCGCCGGCGAGTATTGGGTGGCGCTCAACAACTATGTCGGGCTGACGACCAATGTGCTGCTGTCGGGCGCGCCGACCGATTTCTGGGCGCTCGATCCGGTCGGGCTGGCCTTCGGCTCGATTGGCGTGAACAACCAGGCGCCGCACCCCAAGGCGGCGCAGCTCGCCGCCAATTTCATGCTGAGCCGCGAGGCCGAGCAGTTCTTGACCAAGAAGGGGCGCTTGCCGACGCGAACGGACGTCGAGACCAACCCGCCCGGCGTGATCGACACGCTGCAGCAGAAGAAGGTCATCGTCACCATTTCCTCGGCCGAACAGCAGAAGAAGATGCTGACGACCTTCAACGAATTGTTCCGCTCGCGGTGAAGACGTAATGGTGGGCGGTACAGGGATTGAACCTGTGACCTACGCGATGTCGACGCGTCGCTCTACCGCTGAGCTAACCGCCCGAAAAAGGAACCAAAAAACACCATGGAGGACCGCAACAGCGGCCGCCCTTCATGCCGCCCAGAGGACGCCGGCGCGCGGCTGCGTTCGACCCGGCCATGGGCGAAACCGTCATATCGGCTCGCCCCGTATGAGGCAAGCACCGGCGGCCGTGCCGGCCTCAGGCGGCCAGCAGCTTGTTCACCTCGGCGACCAGCTCCCGCAGGTGAACCGGCTTGGAGAGCACCTTGGCGTTCTTGGGAGCAGCCGAATCGGAGTTGAGGGCCACAGCCGCGAAGCCGGTGATGAACATGATCTTGATGTCGGGATCGATCTCGGACGCGCGCCGGGCGAGCTCGATGCCGTCCATCTCCGGCATCACGATGTCGGTGAGCAGGAGCTCGAACGGCTCTTCGCGCAGCCGCTGATAGGCGGATAGTCCGTTGTCGTAGGAAATCACATCGAAACCGGCATTCTGCAGCGCCTTGACCAGAAAGCGGCGCATATCGGTATCGTCTTCCGCAAGAAGAATCTTCGCCATGTTCGGCTCGTTCCCCCCGGCGAGCCGGAATGGCCGCCCGACTTGAAATCCCCAGATCCTGAGTCCCCAAGCCTTGCATTAGGCGGATGCCGGGTAAATATCGGGTGAACCCGCCCGACGAAGCCGGCTCCGCTTCGCTCAGCCATGGACAATAGCGCGTTTGGCGGGATAGTGGTGGTGAAAATGGCGACGCCGGACGAGGTCGCCTGATCCGCCACAAGAGGGCGAACAGGTTCCATGCGCGAAGTGAAAGACGAGCTCGACCTTCCGTTCGAAATTCTCGAACCGGTCGAATGGCGCGGGCCGGCGGTCTTCAATTCACCCCATAGCGGCAGCGTCTATCCGCACGCATTCCTGACCGCGACGCGGCTGGACCTCGCGACCTTGCGCCGGTCCGAGGATTCCTTCGTGGACGAGCTTATCGGGGGCGTGGTCGGCCGCGGCTACCCGTTGATGCGGGCGCATTTTCCCCGCTGCTATGTGGACGTGAACCGCGAGCCCTATGAGCTCGACCCGCGCATGTTCGACGGCCGGCTGCCCTCCTTCGCCAATACCCGCTCGATGCGGGTGGCGGGCGGCCTCGGCACGGTCGCCCGGGTGGTCGGCGAGTCGCAGGAAATCTACGGCCAGCGGATACCGGTGGAGGATGCGATCCGGCGCATCGAGGGCCTCTACAAGCCCTATCATCGGGCGCTGCGCCGCCTGTTCACGCGGCAGCACCGGGAGTTCGGGGCGGCGGTGCTGATCGACTGTCATTCCATGCCTTCCTCGGCGGGCGCCAAGGATGAGCGTCCGCGCGCCGACATCGTGCTGGGCGACCGCTACGGCACCAGCTGCGTGCCGGCCGTCGCCGAAACCGTCGAGTCGATCCTGCGCGGCCGCGGCTACGTGGTCAGCCGCAACAAGCCCTATGCGGGGGGATTTATCACCGAGCACTACGGCAATCCGGCCGTCGGCCTGCATGCGATCCAGCTCGAGCTCAACCGCGCGCTTTACATGGATGAGCGCCGCTACGAACGGGCGGCATCGTTCCAAAGCGTCGCCGCCGATCTCGAAAACCTCGCCGACGAGGTCGCCGCCATTCCGGTGCAGGAGCTGCGGCCTTACCGGGCCGCTGCTGAATAACGGAAGCTTTGCATCTTCCGTTTTGAACCGCTTTTAGAGATTCGCTTCGGAGAGCGAAGGCCAAAAAAAGGGGCCGCTCGCGGTTGCAAGCGGCCCAAGTCTAGGGAGGAAACGCCCAAGGAGGGCAGCGGTAACGCGAGGCGCTACCGCACCGCAGCAACGTGCCACCGCAGCGCACAAAAAGCAAGTGTCATTGACCCATTATTTATACAATTTCTGCATGGCTGGTCTGGCGTAATGCAGGGCTGGCGGCCGCCGCCGAGGACCTCGATTTCCGCTGTATCATAAATGATTTGCATCCAGCTGCGAGGACTGCGCCCGGGTCCCTTTGAGGCTGCCTTCGAATCAGTGCGAGGCAAGGGGGCACCATGACGGCCATCGATTTTGCAGCCTTTGTCGACCAGCTCGCCGGGGTCGCCGGCGAGACAATCCTGCCGTTCTTCCGCACCGCATTGAGCGTGCGCGACAAGGGCAGCCCGGGGGCTTTCGACCCGGTGACGGCGGCCGACCACGCCGCCGAGACCGCGATGCGCGCCCTTATCCGGCGCCAGTTCCCGGACCATGGCATTGTGGGCGAGGAATTCGGCGCCGAGCGCGCCGACGCGGAATATGTCTGGTTTCTCGACCCGATCGACGGCACCAAGTCGTTCATCTCCGGCATGCCGGCCTGGGGCACGCTGATCGCGCTGACCCGGCTGGGCGCGCCGGTTTTCGGCCTGATGGATCAGCCGTTCACCCGCGAGCGTTTCAGCGGCGAGGGCGGCGCGGCACACTATCGCGGCCCGGCCGGCAGGCGCGATCTGCGCGTGCGTCCCTGCGGCAGCCTGGCCGAAACCATTTTGTTCACGACCAGCCCGCGGCTGATGAACAGCTCCGATCGGAAGGCTTTCAGTCGTGTCGAGGAAGCCGTGCTGCTCTCGCGTTACGGCGGCGACTGCTACGCTTATTGCATGCTCGCGGCCGGCCATGTCGACCTGGTGATCGAGACCGAGCTCAAGCCCCACGACGTGCTGGCGCTGGTACCGATCATCACAGGTGCCGGCGGCGTGATCACGACTTGGGAGAACGGCTCGCCGCATGCGGGCGGCCGGATCGTGGCGGCCGGCGATCGGCGCGTCCACGCCGCCGCCCTGGCATTGCTGTCCGGATGACGGTTCAACTCAGGAGTAGATTTCAGGTGTAGATCGGCGTTCCGGGCACGAAGGCGTCGAAGGCGGCGAGCACCTGCATGCGGAAGCGATCCTGCTCCATCAACATCTCATGGCGGCTGCCCGGCACGATGAGATGCGCGCCGGCCCGCAACCGGATGGCGAATTCGTCGATGGCCGGTGTCGAGACGATCTGATCGTGGCCGGCGGCGATGACCAGCGTGGGTTGCCGGATCTTGGTCGCAAAGCTCGGCTCCGAGAGCTGTCGCATCGCCTTGAACGCCGAATCCGTCCACCCCACGGTGGGCCAGCCGATCGCCAGCGCCGGCTCCGCTTCAAGCACCGCTATATTGCGGGCGTAGCGAACCGGATCGGAGGTGAGCAGGTTGCCGATGAAGGGGCGCTGCATCATCACCGAAGCGTCGCCGCCCGGCACATAGGCGCCACCGAGCCCCAGCAGCCGCAATACCCTGACGCCGGCCCGCGTCAGCGAGGAACGGCGCATGCCCGGCAGCGCGATCATCGGCGCCAGCAGCATGGTGCGATCGAACCAGCGGTTCCCCTGATAGGCGGAGCGCAGCAGGATCGAGGCCCCCATCGAATGGGCCAGGGCGAAAAACGGCGGCGGACAGTCCGGCAGCACGACCTCGCGGATGAAGGTGTCGAGATCGATGTCGTAGGCGGAAAAGTCCCTGACATAGCCCTTGCGCGAGTTGCGCAGCGCGCGATCGGACAACCCTTGCCCGCGCCAATCGAGCGTGGCGACCGCGAAGCCGCGGGCGCGCAGGTCGCGCACGGTCTCGAAATATTTCTCGATGAACTCGGCACGGCCCTGGAACAGGCACACCGTGCCCTTGCGCCCCGGGGGCGGCGCCCAGCGCGCGAAGCGCAACGACACGCCGTCCGGAGTCTTCAAGGTTCCGGTCACCACGTCTTCGGGAGTCGGATTGGCTGGGATCGAGACGAGAGTCATGGACCTGCGGGGAAGCCTTCCGCGTGCGGGCGACGCGTTGCGGCGTTATAGCAGCACCGGGACCTCGCTCAATGCGCTGTTCTCGAACGCCGGCGGACCATGCCGACAAGCCGCCGAGCCCCGCCGGGCTTGGACGCCTTGCAAAGGCCGCGCCCGCTTCCCACATTTTGCTTGTGCAGGCCCGTTTGCGGGCTGCACGGACTAAAGACCGGTCCGGCCATTCGGCGGACCATCTGCATCTCGCTCAACTGGAGGATATGCCATGCGACCTTTCAATCTTGCTCCCCTTTATCGCTCGACCGTCGGCTTCGACCGGATGTTCTCGCTGCTCGACCAGGTGTCCGGCTTCGACGGCGCCACTCCCGGCTACCCGCCCTACAACATCGAGCGGACCGGCGAAAACGCCTACCGCATCAGCGTAGCGGTCGCCGGCTTCTCCGAGCCCGAGCTCAGCATCGTGGCCAAGGAGAACACCCTGACCATTCGCGGCGACAAGCAGGCCAAGACCGACGATAAGAACGGCGAGGTGCTCTATCAGGGCATCGCGGCGCGCGCCTTCGAGCGCGTGTTCCAGCTCGCCGACCATGTCGAGGTCAAGGGCGCCCGGCTCGAGAACGGGCTCTTGCATGTCGATCTGACGCGCGAAGTCCCCGAGGCCAAGAAGCCGCGCCAAGTTCCGATCGGCAACGGCCAAGCCGGCGCGGTCGCGGCGAAGGCGGCCTGACGCAGACTAACCGCATCAACTCATTCTGGCGGTTTGATCGCAACCAGCGCCCCGGAATTTCCGGGGCGCTTTTGATTGCTGCGCTTCACTCGATCGGTTTGGCCACATCGCCGCCGCCGGGCGCAGCCGGTGGCGGCGCCACGGCGGGAGCGGGCGGCTTGACGGCGCCGCCTGCCGGAGCTTCGGCAGGCGCCTGGACGGGCATTTGGACGGGCGCTTCGTTCAAAGCCAGCTTGGGCCGCGGGCGTGGTAACGGCGGCGGCGGCGGCAGCGCCGGTTCCGCGACCGCCAGATGCGTGAGCGGTGGCGAAGCGGCACCGGGTGCAATCACCGCCCGGGCGTTGGGAATGGGGCGAGGCGGCACGGGCGGCGGCGCATTGTCGGCGCCTGGACGCGAACCATAAGCTGCCGGCGCTGCCGGCATATCGGCCAGCCGCGCGACAGCCGGCGGCCCGCCCGGGGCCCCCGGCTCCGGACCGTAAGATGCGGCCGCCACGGCCGGACGCAGGTTCACGATGTCGCCGAGGCGGGCATCGACGACGACGCGCATCTGCCGGCCCACGCGATCGACCGCGACCAGCACATAATAGGGGCCGCGCCGCATCGGCCGGGTCAGGGGTGCGAGCCCGGTGGAGCGCACAATGGACATGATCTCGTAGGGCGGCAGCGCAGGATCGGGTAGACTAGGTCCCGCATAGCTAGGTCCAGGTCCCGCATAGACTGTTTGCGCCCCGGCCGTTCCGGCCGTTCCCAAGCCGAGCAGCCAGAGCCCGGCGCAGATGGCGAGTTGTTTTTTCAAGACAGCTCTCCTCTGTTTGACCCGGAGAGGCTATGGGCTGCTCGCGACCAAAATCGGGCAATCGCTGACATGCAGCTGCCACAAAAGCTGCGCGATCGAGCGCCGTAGCGGCAGCGCCAGAATACCCATCAGGGCTCGCGCGGAAAAGCCGCGGCCGCCCTCGGCAGCCGAATCGGCCGGGCAACGAAAAGCTTGGAAAGCGAATTTAGCGATAGGCGAATGCTTGTCTTCGCGGCTAAAATTTGGCAGGCTAGGTTAGGACAGTGTTGCTGACCCAGTCGGCGCCTGTTCGCTGTGGCAGCGGGCGGGCGCGCAGTGGGCAGAAATGTTTAAGTTTGGCAGCCGGGCTTGGTGTTTCAGGCGGGAAATAAGCGATGGGGTCGGCATCGCTGTGCCGCCTGGTGATGAGCGGCCACGCGCTTAGGCCGAAGGGCGGCGGGCGACAAGGCCGCCAATGACCAGAGACCAGAGCGGCGGTACGCCTCTGGGCCGCGGCGCGATCGGTGCCGCGGAACGCGCAAGGTGCGCCGCAAGCCCTCCCCTTTCCGTCCTCCGCGAGCAGAGGCGCGAAAGGGAGGGGGTTCAGGACGCGAGGTTCGAGATGGGCGTGATCAGGAATCGCGGAACAGAGCCCGGGTCGGACGCCAGGCGGAGCCGAAGCCCGATCAATTCCAGCTCGCTGCCGCTCGCTGCCGACGCCGATGACGGGTCGCCTGCGGTGCAGGGACTCTATGATCCGGCGCTGGGCAAGGGCTCCTGCGGGGTCGGCTTCATCGCCGACATCAAGGGCCGCAAGTCCCACAAGATTGTCGAGGACGCGCTTGCGATCCTTTGCAACCTCGAGCATCGCGGCGCGGTTGGCGCCGATCCGCGGGCCGGCGACGGCGCCGGCATCCTGGTGCAGATCCCGCACGCGTTCTTCTCCGCGGCGGCCAACCGGCACGGCTTCCGTTTGCCGCCGCCGGGCGCATACGCGGTCGGCGCCCTGTTCATGCCGCGCGACCCCGACTGGCGGCAGGTGATCCGCGATATCTACGCCGAGGTGGTCAAACGCGAGGGCATGACGCTTTTGGGCTGGCGCGACGTGCCGGTCGACAATTCGACGCTCGGCCAATCGGTCAAGCCGACCGAGCCCGTGCACCAGCAGGTGTTCATCGGCCGCGGCAAGAAAATCAAGGACGAGACCGAGTTCGAGCGGCGCCTCTATCTGCTGCGCAAGTCGATCTCCAATGCGATCTATCAGCGCCGCGAGCGGCGCCTGGCCGGCTATTACCCGGTTTCGATCTCCTGCCGCACCGTCATCTACAAGGGCATGTTCCTGGCCGACCAGCTCGGCACCTATTATCCGGACCTGAGCGATCCGGACTTCGCCAGCGCGCTCGCGCTCGTGCACCAGCGCTTCTCCACCAACACGTTCCCGACCTGGTCGCTCGCGCATCCCTATCGGATGGTGGCGCACAACGGCGAGATCAACACGCTGCGCGGCAATCTCAACTGGATGGCGGCGCGCCAGGGCTCGGTGTCGTCGCCGCTGTTCGGTGAGGAGATCAGCAAGCTATGGCCGATCTCCTACGAGGGCCAGTCCGATACCGCCTGCTTTGACAACGCGCTCGAGTTTCTGGTGCAGGGCGGCTATGGGCTCGCCCACGCCATGATGATGCTGATTCCGGAGGCCTGGGCCGGCAACCCGCTGATGGACGAGGAGCGGCGCGCCTTTTACGAATACAATGCCGCCCTGATGGAGCCGTGGGACGGCCCGGCCGCCATCGCGTTCACCAACGGACGGCAGATCGGCGCCACGCTCGATCGCAACGGCCTGCGTCCGGCCCGCTATTTCGTCACCCGCGACGACCGCATCATCATGGCCTCCGAGATGGGCGTGCTGCCGATACCGGAGAAGGAGATCATCACCAAGTGGCGGCTGCAGCCCGGCAAGATGCTGCTGGTCGATCTCGACGAGGGCCGCCTCATTCCCGACGAGGAGCTCAAGGCGACGCTGTCGCGGCGCCACCCGTACCGGCAGTGGCTCGATCGCAACCAGATCGTGCTCGAGGACCTGCCCGCCGTCGCGGGCGGAGCGCCGCTGTCGAACCTGGCGCTGCTCGATCGCCAGCAGGCCTTCGGCTACACCCAGGAAGATCTCAGGATCCTGATGGCGCCGATGGCGACGATGGGCGAGGAGGCGGTCGGCTCGATGGGCAACGATTCGCCGATCTCGGCGCTGTCGCGCAAATCGAAGCTGCTGTTCACCTATTTCAAGCAGAATTTCGCCCAGGTGACGAACCCGCCGATCGACCCGATTCGCGAAGAGCTCGTGATGAGCCTGGTTTCGATCATCGGACCGCGGCCGAACCTGTTCACGCTCGAGGGCGGGTCGACCAACAAGCGGCTGGAAGTGCGCCAGCCGATCCTCACCAACGCGGATCTGGAGAAAATCCGCTCGATCTCCGAGATCGGCGACAACCATTTCAAGTCGCGCACGCTGGACACGACCTGGCCGGCCGAGACCGGCGCGCCCGGCTTGAAGGACGCGCTCGATGCGCTGTGCGCGCGGGCCGAAGCGGCCGTGCGCGAAGGCATCAACATCATCGTCCTGTCCGATCGGCGCGCCGGCGCCGACAATATCGCGATCCCGTCGCTGCTGGCCTGCGCGGCGGCGCATCATCACCTCATTCGCCAGGGCCTGCGCACGTCGGTCGGCCTGGTGGTCGAAACCGGCGAGCCGCGCGAGGTGCATCATTTCTGCTGCCTGGCCGGCTACGGCGCCGAGGCGATCAATCCCTATCTCGCCTTCGAGACGCTCATCGCCATGAACAACGACCTGCCGCAGAAGCTCGAGGAGAAGGAGGTCGTCAAGCGCTACATCAAATCGATCGACAAGGGCCTCCTCAAGGTGATGTCCAAGATGGGCATCTCGACCTATCAGTCCTATTGCGGCGCGCAGATCTTCGATGCGGTCGGCCTGAAATCGGAATTCGTCGCGGAGTATTTCACCGGCACGGCGACGCGCATCGAGGGCGTGGGCCTGGCGCAGATCGCCGAGGAGACCGTGCAGCGCCACCGCGACGCCTTCGGCAGCGCCCCGATCTATCGCAATGCGCTGGACGTCGGCGGCGACTACCAGTTCCGCCTGCGCGGCGAGGATCACGCCTGGACGGCCACCACGGTGGCGGCGCTCCAGCATGCGGTGCGCGGCAATTCCTACGAACAATTCCGCGCCTTCGCCCAGGTCATCAACGAGCAGTCGGAGAACCTGCTGACCATCCGCGGCTTGTTCAGGATCAAGGGCGCCGAAGAGGACGGCCGCCAGCCGGTGCCGATCGAGGAGGTCGAGCCCGCCCAGGCCATCGTGCGCCGGTTCGCGACCGGCGCCATGTCGTTCGGCTCGATCTCGCGCGAGGCCCATACCACGCTCGCGATCGCGATGAACCGGATCGGCGGCCGCTCGAACACCGGGGAAGGCGGCGAGGAGGCGGACCGGTTCAAGCCGCTGCCGAACGGCGATTCCATGCGCTCGGCGATCAAGCAGGTGGCCTCGGGCCGCTTCGGGGTGACGACCGAGTACCTGGTCAACTCTGACATGATGCAGATCAAGATGGCGCAGGGCGCCAAGCCCGGCGAAGGCGGCCAGTTGCCCGGGCACAAGGTCGACGAGATCATCGCCCGGGTGCGCCATTCGACCCCCGGCGTCGGCCTGATCTCGCCGCCGCCGCACCACGACATCTATTCGATCGAGGATCTGGCGCAGCTCATCTTCGACCTGAAGAACGTCAACCCGGAAGGCCTGGTGTCGGTGAAGCTCGTCTCCGAGGTCGGCGTCGGCACGGTCGCGGCGGGCGTCTCCAAGGCGCGCGCTGACCACGTGACCATCGCGGGGTTCGAGGGCGGCACCGGCGCCTCGCCGCTGACCTCGATCAAGCATGCCGGCTCGCCCTGGGAGATCGGTCTCGCCGAAACGCACCAGACTTTAGTGGCCAACCGGTTGCGCGGGCGCATCACGGTGCAGGTCGACGGCGGCATCCGCACCGGCCGCGACGTGGTCGTGGGCGCGCTGCTGGGGGCCGACGAATTCGGCTTCTCGACCGCGCCGCTGATCGCGGCCGGCTGCATCATGATGCGCAAGTGCCACCTCAACACCTGCCCGGTCGGCGTCGCCACCCAAGACCCGGTGCTGCGCAAGCGCTTCAAAGGCCAGCCCGAGCACGTCATCAATTTCTTCTTCTTCGTCGCCGAAGAGGTGCGCGAGCTGATGGCCGCCATGGGCTTCCGCACCTTCAACGAGATGATCGGGCAGATGCAGATGCTCGACCGGCGCCAGGTCATCGAGCACTGGAAGGCCAAGGGCCTCGACTTTTCCAAGCTGTTCTTCAAGCCGCAGGCCGGACCCGGCGTGCGCATCTACCGGAGCGAGGCGCAGGATCACAAGATCCACGACATACTCGATCGCCGGCTGATCGCCGAGGCCCAGGCCGCGCTCGATCGCGGCGCGCCGGTGCGCATCGCGACCACGATCAAGAACACCGACCGCACCGCCGGCGCCATGCTGTCGGGCGAGATCGCCAAGCGCTACGGCCATGCCGGCCTGCCGGCCGACACCATCCACGTGAAGTTCACCGGCACGGCCGGGCAGAGCTTCGCGGCCTGGCTCGCGCGCGGCCTCACCTTCGAGCTCGAAGGCGAGGCCAACGACTATGTCGGCAAGGGCCTTTCGGGCGGCTGCATCGTGGTTCGTCCGGCGATCGATTCCGGCATCGTGCCGGAGGAATCGATCATCGTCGGCAACACCGTGCTCTACGGCGCGATCGAAGGCGAATGCTATCTGCGCGGCATCGCCGGCGAGCGCTTCGCGGTGCGCAATTCGGGCGCCATCGCGGTGATCGAGGGGGCCGGCGACCATTGCTGCGAATACATGACGGGCGGCATCGTGGTCGTGCTGGGCCGCACCGGGCGCAACTTCGCGGCCGGCATGTCAGGCGGCATCGCCTATGTTCTGGACGAGGACGGCACCTTCGCGTCGCGCTGCAATCTCGCCATGGTGGAGCTCGAGCCGCTGCCGCAGGAGGAGGAGGTCAATGCGCGCGAGTACCACCACAAGCACGATCTGGAATCACATGGGCGGGTCGATGTCCTGACCGACAT
>DASXXS010000218.1:0-9218 GCA_036502925.1 Xanthobacteraceae bacterium | reverse complement strand
AAGTGGTCGGTGCTGGTGCGCGAACAGCAGCAGGCACCAGCCGGGTTCATCGAGCTTGGCGAGCTGTTTCGCGTTCACCGCGGCCAGGTTACCGGCGGCAATGATGTATGGATTGACAACGAAGCGGCGCGCGATGTGCCGAAACGATATAAGCCATTTACCGTCACCAGCGCCCGTGAGCTCATCACCGCCGGCGCCGAGCTGGTCTCGACCGCAGGATTGCGCCGCGTGATCGACCTGCCGGCCGAGCTCGATGCCTTGGATGCCGACGAGCGCAAGGCCGTGCAACGCTTTCTCGCCTGGGCCAGGCGTCACGGCGCGCACGAAGGCTACATCGCCGCGCATCGCCGCGCCTGGTGGTCGGTCGGCTTGCGTGCGCCGGCCCCGATCCTCTGCACCTACATGGCGCGACGCGCGCCGGCATTCGTGCGCAACAAAATCAGCGCCCGCCACATCAACATCGCCCATGGTCTTTACCCGCGCGAGCCGTTGAGCGACGGAACCCTGAGGGCTGTCCTGGCCTATCTTCAGCGTCACATGGGCACTACGGGAGGTCGGACTTACGCCGGCGGATTGATCAAGTTCGAGCCGAAGGAGCTTGAGCGAATCCTCCTGCCGCGTGTGGAAGACATCCGTACCTGAGCGGGGCGGCGCACATGTGAACGCGGCGGGGAGCCGCGCGCAAACCCATCACGCGCGCGGCGCACAGCGCACATAAACACCGGTGCCATAGCGGCCCGCGACCTCGGGATCGACATAGCGCAGCACCATCACGCGGCCGTCGAAGGAGACGACCTCACGGTCGCTGGTGCTGCCGCCTTGGCCATGGGGACCGATGTAGTTCTTGCCGCCCGGGCCCCCTTTGAGCCAGAACTCCTGCATCTGTGACTGGTCCGGCGGGTACATCATCACCCCGCCGGTCGGACCCTGGCCAATCACGAATGGATGGCTGCATTGCCCTTTGGCCGCGGCCTCGGTGCGAACGCGGTCCTCAGGCCGGTGGAAGGAGGCATAGCCCCAGCGCCCGATGACCTCGGAGGAGCGGATGCTGGCGGGGAGTTCCGGCACGGGCTGGGGCTCGACCGGTATCGGCTCGGGGGCTGGGCTGGAACCGCCAAAGCTCGGGAAACCCCCAAAGCTGCCGCAGCCGGCGAGCCCGAGGGCCAACGCCATCGCCGCAACGGGCGCCGGACCCAGACTGAATTTTCCCATGGCGTCCCCTCCTTCACCGATGCCCACGGCCGTGGCGACCAATCACTCGAGATCGGAACTCAAGACCGGAACTCAAGGCCTGCAGGCACTAACTCCGTTCGCATTATAACAGTTTCAAGGTTAACAGGCGGCAACTCAGTCGGTTGAACCCCAAAGGCCCGAGCGCCCTCACTCAGGATACGCCGGATCCGGCCGGGAAGATGCCGCCAAGGCAAGGCGGATATGCGGCGGCAGGGCGCCCGGAGCCGCGGATCGGCTTTCAATCCTTGCGCGGATCGCGCAGCGGCGGGTCCTTCTTGATGTTGAGCCGCTTGACCGCCTTGGCGTCGAAATCATCGTCGGAGCGAAAGCCGGCCGAGCGTATGCCGTCGAGCCCACAGAGGTCGTCGACCTCGTTGACGTCGCCGGTCACCCCGAGGGCGCCTACGATCTCGCCGGTTTCATCGCGAATGAGCTGGCCGCCGCCTTCCAGGAACAGCGGCCCGTCCGACAGTTCGGCCAGGGACTGCATGAAGGCTGGTTTCTCCTTGGCTTTCTGCAGGACCTGGCGGGACGAGCGATTGAGCGCCAGCGCCGCGAACGCCTTGCCATAGGCGATCTCGAAGCGCAGCAGCGAGGAGCCGTCCTGCTTATGAAAGGCCTTCACCCTGCCGCCGGCATCGAGCAGGATGGCGCTCAGCGGATAGGCTTTGCGCCGCTTGGCGGACGCAAAGGTGCCCTCGATGATCTTGAGGGCCTCGGCAAGGCTGATGGCGCGCATACGATCTCCTCCTGGCTGGCCATGCCGGCCAAATTGCCCGAGATCGCAAGCCCGTATCAACCACCCCGGGCCGGCTGCTACCATGCCGGCCGCTGCCATTGCCGAATCGGGCCGCGCGCGCGGTTCGAAGGAGAGTTTCATGGCCCATCCCCGCCCGATTGTCCGGCTCGCGCCCTTGCTCGGGCTGGCCTTGCTCGCCGCAGCCATGGTCCACACCGGGCCGGGGGGCGCCGCCGAGCTTACGCTGCTGCGGATCAACAGCTTTCCGAACGCCAAGGCGCTGCCGCTGCAGGTCGGCATCGACAAGGGCTTCTTTGCCAGGCGGGGCCTCAAGGCCGAGCTCGAGCTCACCGAAAGCTCGAAGGCGCAGCGCGACGGGCTGGCGGCCGGCAAATTCCAGATCGCGCAGAGCGCGATCGACAATGCGGTCGCCATGATCGAGGGCGCCAAGCAGGACGTGGTCATCCTGTCGGGCGGCGACAGCGGCATGAACGAGTTCTTCGTGCAGGCCGGCATCAATTCGTTCGCGCAGCTGCGCGGGCGCGTCATCCTGGTCGATGCGCCCGACACCGCCTATGCGCTGCAGGTCAAGAAGCTCATGGCGCAACACGGCGTCGCGCCCGGCGATTATACGATCAAGCCGGCGGGCGCCGGCGTCTACCGTTTCAAGGCCATGGCGGAGGACAAGAGCAACGCGGCCGCCATTCTCAATCTCCCGTTCACGGTCGAGGCCGCGCAGGCCGGGATGAAGAGTCTCGGCCGGACCATCGATCTGCTGGGGCCCTATCAGGCCGCAGGCGGATTTGCCATGCGCGCCTTCGCCGAGCAGAACCGCGATACGGTCGAACGCTACCTCGCCGCCTATGTGGAAGCGCTCCGCTTCCTGCGTGACCCCGCCAACCGCGCCGAAGCCGTCGGATTGCTGGTGAGCGAGCAAAAGCTCGCCCGGGAGATCGCCGAGCGGACCTATGACCAGCTTATCGACCCCGCCTTCGGCTTCACGCCGGATGCCCGCTTCGACCGCCAAGGCTTCCGCAACATGATGGCATTGCGGGCCGAGGTCGAAGGCAAGACCACGGCCGCGCCCGAGCGCTATCTCGATTTCAGCTATTACGAGCACGCCATGACGATGGTGGCCGGCAAGTGACTTCGAAGCGGATCATTCCGGCTTCACGCTTCTGGCGGCTTCGGCGGATTTGATCTGGATGGCCTGCGCCACCTGCGCCAGGATCGCAGGGGGCGTGGCGAGCATTTCGGCGACCATCCCTTGCAGCTCCGCGCCGCTGCGCGTGCCGATATCGAGATTTTCGCGGCGCGCCTCATCGAGCAGGAGCGGATCCGCCATCGCGGCATCGAAGGCGCGGCGCAGCGCCGCCACGCGCTCGGCCGGCACGCCCGCATTGGTGACGATCGGCCGGGCAACGACCACCGCCTTGGAGATGAAATCGAAGACGGCTTGTTGCTCCGCGCTGGTGGCGAGCTCGCGCAGGAGCGGCACCTCTTCGTAGTCCGGGAACCTGCGCAAGCCGGCCTGGATGAGAAAATTGTATTTGGCCGCCACCTCGGCCTTGCTGCCGCCCAGCACCTGCGGATTGCTGGTGCTGCGGCCCTCGACCTCGCCGCGCTCCACGGCGAGCGTCATGTCGGGGCCGCTCGGATAGCCGTAGATCACCTTGAACCTGGTTCCCAGCATATTGTTGTAGACGGCGGCGAGCTGCGTCATGATCGAGCCGGCGCCGGTCGCCGCCACCGGGGTCTCGCGTTGCCGCGCGTCCTGCAGCGTCTTGGTCGGCGAGGACTTGGCGGTGTAGAAGAACTCGTTGGTTTCGCTCATGTTGCCGATCCAATTGAGCGAGCGCAGATCCACCTTGAGATTCTTGTCGAGACCCAGCGCCTGGTCCATCGGGAAGGACTGCGTGATCATGGTGAGCACGGTGCCGTCGCGCGGCGCCACATTGGCCACGTAATTGAGCGCCACCAGGCCGCCGCCGCCCGGCATATTGATCGGCAGGACGGTCGGATTGCCCGGCAGGAAACGCGCGATGTGGCGGCCAAGCAGGCGCGAATAGATGTCGTAATTGCCGCCCGGCGCGGCCCGGACATAGATCTTGATCTGCTTGCCGCGATAGAAGTCGGCCACCGGCTCGGCAGCGGCGGGCACGAAGGCGGACGCGGCGGCCAGGACCGCAATCGCCAAGCCGGCGAGCAGGCGCTGCCGCGACATCATCGTGCGAACTTCTCCACCGCCGTCATGCGCCAGCCCGCATCGACCGGGACACACCGACCGGCCCGGTAGCCCCAAGTTTTCGCCAACGCGGCCGTCACTTCTGCGTCGGCTTGAAATAGCTCAAGTCCGGCGGCGCCTGGTTTTTCTTGGACGGCATCAGCTTGCCATCGGCGCTGAGATAATAGGGCTCGTTGCCGATCTTGACCCAGGTGTTGTCTTCCGAGCAGACGTCCGAGTGCCAGGCCGGACGCGGATTCTTGTTGCGCGTGGCCTTCTGGATCTTGGCGTAGGGCCGCGTCATCGCATGATCGAACACGGTGATCTCGTCAATGAGCGTGTCGCGGTCGGCCTTGTCGAGATAGATGCGCTCCTTGATGACGGCCTGACCGTCGCTATGAAACGGCAGGCCCGAGGTGTCGTAACCGCGCGGCAGCTTGAGGAAGCGCGTCTCGACCTCGAGCGTGTTGTACTTGCCGGCGGCGTCCTGGTCGACCCACTTGCCGATCGAGTAGCCCGCGAAAGTAATCTCGGGATCGGTCGGCCAGTCGCGCCCGTCGGTATAAATCCGTCGATACGAATCGTCGTTGTGGCTGATCAGGATGTAGGTGATGTCCGGCATCACGATGATCTCGCCCGGATCATAGAAGCTCATCATCGCCGGCATGCCGGCCGGGGTGCAGAAGGTCGAGGGCCAATTGCCCGGGCCGCCGGACTTCAGGTCGGCCTGAATGGCCTCGAAGACCTTCTGGTATTCGGGCGTGAGCGGCGGCGGACCGGCAAGCTCGCGCCAATTGTTCGGGTTGCCGGTGCGAACCCATTGTCCCTTGAAATCGGGATATTTGCCGAAATCGACCACCTGGGCGGCGGCCAGCAGCGTAGCCGCCACCAGCGTGGCCAGCGACCCGGCCGCACAAATCGAGCTTCGGTAAAGCATCAGGCATCTCCCTCACATCGGCCGATTGGCGCGCGCCGCAGCCGCTCCATCAGCGCTTGTTTCATTGTCGCCAGCTGCCGAAAACCTACCATCACGCTACACCGTCCGCCAGTGAAGCCGGAAGGGATCGCAACCACCCGCGAGTCGCGTCGATCACCGATCAGGCCGCGCCGGCGCGCACCCATTTGTCGGTATCCACCTCCCAGCCGCGCTGCGAGAGGTCGCAGCCGTTGCCCTCGGGATCGCGCATGCGAATCTCCGATTGGGTGCGGTGCGCCGGCCGCGCCTTGACGCTGGCGCCGCCGCCTTGGACCCGATTCGCCATGGCCTTGGAATCCCCGACCAGAAAGCCGAAATGGGCGATGCCGAAGCGCGCCTCGTGCCCCGGCTCGTCGCTGTAGAAGGTCTGGATCGCCACATTGCTGTGCCCGTCGCCCACATGCTTGTTGCGATAGCCGGGCCGCTTCATCGATTCCTTGTGCGCCTCGAACAATTCGCGGAAGCCGAAAACCTGGCGGTAGAAATCGAGCACCAGGGCGGTATCGAGCGCATTGAGCGCGATATGGGCGATGCGGGGGATGCGGGCGGGCGTTCTGGTCAAGCCGAACTGGCGTTGCGACAAGCTCACCGGATTGCATTCGGGATCATGAATGCGCACGTCGCCGTGCTGCAGGTCGCCGTTCTCGGCGATCACCACGCCGCGCGGATTGAACGCCCGGTAGCGGACGAGCGTCTGGTCGACATTGTCGACCGCGATCCCCAAATGGTGCAACCCGATCTCCATGCGGGGCTCGTGCAGTTGCGGCCGCTGCTTGAACAAGGTCAGATTGAAGCCACCGTCGGTGAGGCTGACATCGCCCGCATCCGTGCGGCCGATTTCCTGCAGGCCGAAGCAGCGGCCGTAGAAGCCCGCGAGCGCAGCCGGCTCCGCGCATAACAGGGCGAGATAGCGTATCCGCGACATCTGGTCGGCTCTGCTCCGATGGATAGTGCACGATGGAGAGTGCACCAGGCATCCAGCACGAATGCGGCGGGATGGAAAGCCGAACGGTCGGCCATCGCGCCGGCCGAGCCGGCGCAAGCTTGACACCGCCAAGCGGAGGACCTATTTCCCGGCCACCTCTTAGCACTCCCCCGCTATGAGTGCCAAGGCGCACAAAAACGACCATTCCGGTCAAAGCTTCAGCCACATTCGGGCGCCCCGACAGCCACCCAGAGGAAGACATGGCCAAGACGAACTTTCGTCCCCTGCATGACCGCGTTGTGGTGCAGCGGATTGATGCCGAAGAGAAAACCAAAGGCGGCATCATCATTCCCGACACCGCCAAGGAGAAGCCGCAGGAAGGCAAGGTCGTGGCGGTCGGCCCGGGCGGGCGCGACGAGGCCGGCGCGCTGATCAAGCCGGACGTCAAGGTCGGCGATCGCGTGCTGTTCGGCAAATGGTCGGGCACCGAGGTCAAGCTCGACGGCCAGGATCTCCTGATCATGAAGGAATCCGACATCATGGGTGTCATCGCCTGAAGGCGATCGGCCCGACCCCTTCGACGCCGTCACGCCGCACGCTGAACTCGGGCCTGCCCGCGTTCAGCAAAGCCAGCGGCTGCCATCAACCGGAGTGAAGCAAAATGGCTGCAAAGGAAGTAAGATTCTCATCCGACGCGCGCGACCGGATGCTGCGCGGCATCGACATCCTCGCCAATGCGGTGCGGGTGACGCTCGGGCCCAAGGGCCGCAACGTCGTCCTCGACAAGAGCTTCGGGGCGCCGCGCATCACCAAGGACGGCGTGACGGTGGCCAAGGAAATCGAGCTTGAGGACAAGTTCGAGAACATGGGCGCCCAGATGGTGCGCGAGGTGGCGCAGAAGACCAACGACCAGGCCGGCGACGGCACCACCACCGCAACCGTGCTGGCGCACGCCATCGTGCGCGAAGGCGCCAAATCGGTCGCCGCCGGCATGAACCCGATGGACTTGAAGCGCGGCATCGACATCGCGGTCGGCGCAGTGGTCAAGGACATCGAAAAGCGAGCCAAGAAGGTCGGCTCCTCGTCCGAGATCGCCCAGGTCGGCACCATTTCGTCGAACGGCGACGGCAAGGTCGGCAAGATGATCGCCGAGGCGATGCAGAAGGTCGGCAACGAAGGGGTCATCACGGTGGAGGAAGCCAAGGCGCTGGAGACCGAGGTCGAGATCGTCGAGGGCATGCAGTTCGACCGCGGCTATCTTTCGCCCTACTTCATCACCAATGCCGAAAAGATGGTGGCGGAGCTGGAAGACGCCTATGTGCTGCTGCACGAGAAGAAGCTCTCCGGGCTGCAGGCCATGCTGCCGGTCCTGGAATCGATCGTGCAGTCGGGCAAGCCGCTGGTCATCGTGGCCGAGGATGTCGAGGGCGAGGCGCTGGCCGCGCTTGTCGTCAACAAGCTGCGCGGGGGCCTCAAGATCGCGGCCGTCAAGGCTCCGGGCTTCGGCGATCGCCGCAAAGCCATGCTGGAGGACATCGCGATCCTCACCGCCGGCCAGCTGATCTCGGAAGATCTCGGCATCAAGCTCGAGAACGTGACCCTGCAGATGCTCGGCCGCGCCAAGAAGGTGATCATCGAGAAAGAGAAGACCACGATCGTCGACGGCGCCGGCAAGCGCAAGGAGATCGAGGCGCGCATCGCCCAGATCAAGGCGCAGATCGAGGAGACCAGCTCCGACTACGACCGCGAGAAGCTGCAGGAACGGCTGGCCAAGCTCGCCGGCGGCGTGGCGGTGATCCGGGTGGGCGGCGCCACCGAGGTCGAGGTGAAGGAAAAGAAGGACCGGGTCGAGGACGCCCTCAATGCGACCCGCGCCGCGGTCGAGGAAGGCATCGTGCCGGGCGGCGGCGTCGCCCTGCTGCGCGCCAAGAAGGCGGTCGGCAAGCTCACCAACCCCAATGCGGACGTGCAGGCCGGCATCAATATCGTGCTCAAGGCGCTGGAATCGCCGCTGCGGCAGATCGCGGAGAATTCCGGCGTCGAGGGCTCGATCGTGGTCGGCAAGATCCTGGAGTCGAAATCGGAGACGTTCGGCTTCGACGCCCAGACCGAAGACTATGTGGACATGGTCGACAAGGGCATCATCGATCCCGCCAAGGTGGTGCGCGCGGCGCTGCAGGACGCGGCTTCGGTCGCCGGCCTGATCGTGACCGCGGAAGCCATGGTGGCCGAGGTGCCGAAGGAGAAGCCCGCCATGCCGCCCATGCCGGGTGGCGGCGGCATGGATTTCTAACTCGCCTCCTGTCCCGGCCCATAGCGCGTCGAAGACGCGCGTAAACGCGCTAATGGCCGGGACAAGTCTTGCGGGCAACCCCATGACCGAGAAATATGCCGGAGCGGCGCGGCCGGCGCGGCCGCCCGCCGAGCCGCTCCCGCCGATGAGCTGCGACTGCCATCTGCATGTCTTCGGTGATCCGGCCAGGTTTCCGGATCGCAATTCCAACCCGGTGCATGCGAGCCGCGAGGCATCGTGGGAGGACGCCCTGCGCATGCATGGCAGCGTCGGCTTCCGGCGCGGCGTGTTCGTGCAGCCGGCGAATTACACGACCGACCATTCCTACCTCAAGGAGGCGCTGCGGCGGGTGCCGCGCGGACGCTATCGGGCGACCGGCATCATCGACGAGACCGTCAGCGACGCCGAGCTCGAGCGCCTGCACGCAGCCGGCATGCGCGGGGTGCGGTTCAATTTCGTGCGCATGTTCAAGATGGCGCCGAGCCCCCGATTGCTGCAGGACTCGATCGACCGCATTGCCCAATACGGCTGGCACATCAAGATATTCGTCGGACCCGAAGAGCTGCCCGATACGATCGAGACGCTGCGGGCGATCACCGCGGTTCCGGTGGTGATCGACCACATGGCGCGCCTCAAGCCCGGCCACAGCACGCGCAACCCCACCCATGACCTGGTGCTCGACCTGCTGCGGCGGGAGAATTTCTGGGTCTTGCTGTCCAACGGCGCCCGTATGTCGGCAGAGACCAGCGGATGGCATGACGTGGTCCCGATCGGACGCGAGCTCTATGCAGCCGCGCCCGACCGCTGCCTGTTCGGCACCGACTGGCC
>DASXXS010000217.1:0-31240 GCA_036502925.1 Xanthobacteraceae bacterium | reverse complement strand
GCGCAGACCATCAAGATCGGCTTGATCAACAGCTATTCCGGATTTCTCGCCCAGGCGGGCGACCAGATGCAGAAGGGAATCGACCTCTACGTCAAGGAGCATGAGAAGGACCTGCCGCCGGGCGTCAAGATCGAGATCATCAAGCGCGATGACGCCGCCGCCCCCGAGGTCGGCAAGCGCGTCGCCCAGGAGCTGATCACGCGCGACCACGTCCAGCTGCTGGTTGGCGTGGTGGGCTCGCCGATCGCCGCCGCCGTCGCGCCGCTGACCCAGGAGGCCAAAGTTCCGCTGGTCATCACCAACGCGGCCGGCGCCGCCATCCCGCGCATCTCGCCCTATCTGGTGCGGGTCTCGTTCACGCTCTGGCAGCAGGCCTATCCGCTCGGCCAGTGGGCCGCCAAGCAGAACTGGAAGACCGCCTACACGGCGGTGAGCGATTTCATTCCCGGCCATGACGCCGAAGGCGCCTTCACCAAGGGCTGGAGCGACGCCGGGTTGAAGATGCTGGGCGCGGTCCGCTTCCCGACCACCAATCCGGATTTCGCTCCCTTCGTGCAGCGGATCAAGGATGCCAAGCCGGACGTCGCCTTCATCTGGCCGCCGGCCGGCGAGCAGGCGACCTCCGTGCTCAAGGCGGTCAGGGATCTCGGCCTGCGGCAGGCGGGCATCAATATCGTCTCGACCCAGGATCTCGTTCCCGACGAAGAGCTGCCCAATATGGGCGACGTCGCGGTGGGCCTGGTCACCGCCGGCACCTATTCGAGCGCGGCCGACCGCCCGGCCAACAAGGCCTTTCTGGCGGCCTGGAACAAGGAATATGCCGGCAAGGCCATCCCGGATTTTCTCTCCGTGGACGGCTGGGACGGCATGGCGGCCGTCTTCGACCTGATCAAGCAGACCAAGGGCAAGTTCACCGGCGACGAGGCGATCAAGTTCCTGACCAATTGGAAGACGGCCAACAGCCCGCGCGGCCCGATCTCAGTCGATCCCGCCACGCGCGACATCATGCAGAACGTCTATATGCGCAAAGCTGAGATGAAGGACGGCAAGCTCGCCAATGTCGAGTTCGACACGATCCCGAACGTCAAGGATCCGTGGAAGGAGCAGAACCCGCCCAAGTAAGCCGATTCCCTCGGGTCGTGACTCTGACGCTGGTTTCGCACGTGTGCCGCGCGCACTGCGGTCTCCTTCTCCCCGCGTGCCATCAGGGCGTTTACGCCAAAGCCCGCGAAGACGGGCGTAAACGCCCTGATGCTCTGCGACGGGCTATGGAGAAGGTCGGGATGAGGGGGCGCTGCCGCGAGTCTGAGCTTGTGGAAACGCCCCCTCACCGAGCCGAGGTTGGGTTTTCCGAAGTGCCGTGTTGCCCTCTCCCCGCAAGCGGGGCGAGGGAAGCCGTACTGCTCAGACGGCGCGCAAGCGGCGTCCTCCGGTTGCGCGCACGCCGCAGCGTTGCTTGAGACCATGGGCGACCTTCTCTCCGCTGCGATCAGCATCGCGTTCCACGGCCTCGCCTTGGCGATGGTGCTCTACCTCATCTCGGTCGGCCTCTCCGTGACCATGGGGCTGATGGGCTTCGTCAACCTGGCGCATGGCGCGTTCGCCATGGCGGGCGGCTATGGACTCACCACCCTGATGGGCCGTTTGCACCTGCCCTTTGGGCTGGCGCTCATCGGCGCGATCGTCATCGTGGTGCTGGCGAGCTTCGTGCTGGAGCGGCTGCTCTACCGCCGGCTCTATGGCGGCGATGAGCTCGATCAGGTGCTGATGACCATGGGCCTGATCTTCATGACGGTCGGCGCTGCCACCTATTTCTGGGGGCCGGTGGCGCAGCCGATTCACCCGCCGGATCTGATCAGCGGCCAGATCCATTTGGGGTCGCGCGATTTTCCCGCCTATCGCAGCTTCCTCATCCTGTGCGGCGTGGTGCTGGTCACCGGCCTGTGGCTGGGGCTCGAGCGCACCCGCTTCGGCGCCCAGGTCCGCGCCGCCGTCGACAATCTGCGCATGGCGCAATCGATCGGCATCAACACGTCCCGGCTGTTCGCGCTCACCTTCGCGCTGGGCAGCGGGCTCGCCGCGCTCGGCGGCGCGCTCGGCGCCGACTTTCTTCCGATCGTTCCGGGCTACGCGCTCGGCAATCTGGTCTATTTCCTGATCGTGGTCGCGGTCGGCGGGCTCGGCAGCATCCGCGGGCCGTTCGTGGCCGCGCTCCTGATCGGCACCGCCGATACCGCCTTCAAATATATCGCTCCCGAGCTCGGCGCCTTCTTCATCTACGCGCTCACCATGGCGATCCTGCTGTGGCGGCCGCGCGGCTTGTTCGGTCACGCCTGATGGCCGCCGCCGACCAGCTCGCCCCGCCCGCCATGCTCGATGGCTTTGCCCGCCGGCATCGCTTGCGGGCGTTCGAGGCCCTGCCCTGGCTGATGGCGCTCGCGGCCTATTTCGTGTTTCCCGACTATCTGGCGCTGGGCGCGCAGATCCTCGCCACCATCCTGTTCGCGCTCTCGCTCGATCTGGTCCTGGGCTATGCGGGAATCGTCACCCTCGGCCATGCCGCCTTCTTCGGCACCGGCGCCTATACGGCCGGGATCCTGGCCGCCAATGGCTGGGGCGAGCCGATCAGCGGCCTCGTCGTCGCCGCCGCCGCCGCCGGCGCGGTCGGCTTCTTGAGCGGGGCCATCATCCTGCGCACCACCGGCCTCACGCTTCTCATGCAAACCCTGGTGGTCGCCGCCATGCTGTTGGAGCTCGCCAACAAGGCGACGCGGATCACGGGCGGCGCCGACGGACTGCAGGGAATGGACGTGTGGCCGATCTTCGGCGCATTCCGCTTCGATCTGTTCGGCCGCACCGCCTATATCTATTGCGCGGCCGTCCTCATGATCGGCTGGCTGCTGGTGCGATCGATCGTCTATTCGCCGTTCGGGCGCTCGCTGACCGGCATTCGCGAGAACGTCGTGCGCATGCATGCGGTAGGCTCGCCGGTGCGCCGCCGCAAGCTCGTCGCCTACACGATCTCGGCGGCGCTGGCCGGCATCTCCGGCGCCCTGATCGCGCAGACGGCGCAGTTCGTGGGTCTCGGAGCGCTCGGCCTGGAGCGCTCCGGCACCGTCCTGATCATGCTCATCATCGGCGGCGTCGGCCAGCTCTACGGCGCTTTCATCGGGGTCACGCTCTACATGATCGCCCAGGATCGGTTTTCCACCATCGATCCGGTCTATTGGTACTTCTGGATCGGCCTGTTCATGATTTTCGTGGTGATTTTCGCGCGCGGCGGCGTGCTCGGCCTGATCGAGCGGGCGCGGCGGCAAATGCGCAGGCCGTCATGACGCAGGCCGGGCTCGAGACGCAAGGCCTGTGCAAGAGCTTCGGCGCCCTGCCGGTGGCGAGCGATATCAACTTCCGGCTCGAAAGCGGCGCCCGCCATGCGCTGATCGGACCCAACGGCGCCGGCAAGACCAGCTTCGTCAATCTGGTCACCGGCATGCTCAAGCCGAGCGCCGGACGCATTCTGCTTTCCGGCGAAGACATCACCCATCTGCCGCAAGCCGCGCGCGTGAAACGCGGTCTGGTTCGCACCTTCCAGATCAGCGCGCTGTTCCGCCGCCTGAGCCTCATCGAGAACGTCACCCTGGCGATCTCCGAGCGCGAAGGCGCCGCCGGCGATCTCATCCGGCCGGCCGGGCGATACCGCAAGTTGATCGAGGAAGGCTACGCGCTCCTGGAAGCGCTCGGGCTGGCCGCCGACGCGCTGCGGCCGGTCAACGAGCTCGCCTATGGACGCCAGCGGCTGGCCGATATCGCGGTTTCGCTCGGTCTCAAGCCCAAGGTCCTGCTGCTCGACGAGCCGGCCGCCGGCGTGCCGTCCGGCGAGACTGGCGCCATCATCGACATGATCGAGCGGCTGCCCGCCGATATCGCCTTCCTGATCATCGAGCACGACATGGAGCTGGTCTTTCGCCTGGCCAATCGGATCACGGTGCTGGTTCAAGGCAGCATCCTGGTCGAGGGCGCGCCGCAGGACATCGCCGCGGATGCGCAGGTGCGGCAGGTCTATCTCGGTGAGCGCAGGCCACGGTGACGGTGATGAGCGCCATGAACGACGCCGATCTCACGCTCGCAGCGGTGCGCGCCGGCTACGGCCGCACCGTCGTGCTCGACGGCGTTTCGCTGTCGTTGCACAGCGGCGCGACCTTGGCGGTGCTCGGCCGCAACGGCGTCGGCAAGACCACCCTCATGTCGACCATCATGGGCCACACCACGCTGCACGGCGGCACGATCCGTTTCCGCGGCGAGGACATTACGGCGCTGCCGGCCTATGCGCGCTGCCGCCACGGCATCGGCTTGGTGCCGCAGGAGCGCGAGATCTTTCCCTCGCTGACGCTCGAGGAGAACCTGACGGTGGCGGCGCGGCCGGGCCGCTGGACGCTCGAGCGGGTGTACGATTTCTTCCCGCGGCTTGCAGAGCGGCGGCGAAACCGCGGCAATCAATTGTCCGGCGGCGAGCAGCAGATGCTGGCCGTCGGCCGCGCCCTGATGGGCAATCCGGTCCTGCTGCTGATGGACGAGCCGCTCGAGGGATTGGCGCCGGTCGTCGTCGACGCGCTGCTGTCGGGTCTCGACCGGTTGAAGCGCGAGGACGATCTGGCGCTGCTGCTGGTCGAACAGCACGCGCGGCTCGCGCTCGAGCTTGCCGAAAACGCCATCATCCTGGATCGCGGCGCGGTGGTCCATGCTGGCGCCAGCCGCGCCCTGCTGCAGGACCCCGACCTGCTCGCCAGCCTGATCGGGGTCGGCAGGCATTGAGGGGCCTCAATCCTGCGGCGGGATATGGGCCTGCTGCACCACGCCGGCGAAGCGCGCGAGCTCGGATTTGAAATAGGCCGCGAAGTCCTGCGGCGTGCTGCCGACCGGCTCGTAGCTCAAGGCGGCGAGGCGCTCGCGCATATCGGGGGCCTGCAGGATCTTGGCGGTTTCCCGCTGGATCAGGTCGACGATCGTGCGCGGGGTGCGGGCGGGGACGAAGAAGCCTTGCCAGCTCGACGACGCAAAGCCCGGGACTCCGCTTTCCGCAATGGTGGGCACGTCGGGCAGAGCGGCGGACCGCCGCGCGCTGGTCACCGCCAGCGCACGCAACCTGCCGGCCGCGATCAGCGGCAGGCTGGTCGCCAAAGGCACGACCGCAACCTCGACCTCGCCGGCCATCAGGGCGGTGTTGATCTGGGCATCGCCCCGATAGGGCACCGGCTCGATCTCGATGCCGGCCGCGAACTTGATCATCTCCATGGTCAGATGCAGCGGATTGCCGACGCCGCTCGAGCCGTAGTTCAGTTGGCCGGGCTGGGATTTGGCGAGCGCGATCAGCTCGCGCGTCGACGCCGCCGGCAGGCCGGGACCGGCCACCAGCACCAGCGTCGAGGCGACCAGCTGGGTGACCGGAGCAAAATCCATCACGGCATCGAACGGCAGCGCCCGGTGGAGCGCCGGGCTGATGGCCTGGCCGTTGGTGGTCTGCAGGATCGTATGGCCGTCGGGGGCGGATTTGGCGACCACGTCAGCGCCCAGGTTGCCGCCGGCGCCGGCATGGTTCTCCACCACCACCGGCTGATGGAACGCAACGCCGAGCTTGGCGCCGACGATGCGGGCGAGGTCATCGACCGCCCCGCCCGCAGCGAACGGCACGATGATCCGCACCGGCCGCTCGGGGAAGCTCTGCGCCAAGCCGCCGGCGCCATCGAGGCCGAGCGCCGCCGCGCCCAGCGCCAGCAGGCCGAGCGCAAGCAGAACCGGTCCCGGCACCAGCGCGGCCCGTCGCCTGAGCATTCGTTTCTTCCTCAAACCGCGCGCGAGCGCCTTCTACTTCGGCTTGTCGATCTCCTGCCGGGCGCCCTCCGGCAGCGGATAGCGGTCGATCGCGAACAGCATGCTCAGCGTGTGGTACTGGCCCATCAGGCCGACCAGCTCGACGATGCCGCGCTCGCCGAAGCGCTCGGCCATGGCCTTGAAATTCGCATCGTCCACCTGCCGGGCGGTCAGCAATTGCTCGCAGAAATCGAGCACGACGGCCTCCTCCGGCGTCATGTTGGCGGGGCGCGCGCCGGCCGCCATGGCATCGATGAAGGCCGCGCTCAGCCCGGCGTCGAGCGCCTGCTGGCGGTGCGAATACCAGACATATTGCCCGCCCCAGAACCGCGCCGTCAGCATGATGGCGATCTGCTTGAGCTTGGGCGGGATCGCGGTCGACTTGAAGCGCAGATAGGCGGCGAGCGGCGCCGACAGCTCCGCCATTTGCGGGCTGCGCAGGTTGATGTTGAGCGGCCCGTCGAACGAGCTGCGGCCGGTCGCGAGCGCAGCGTCGGCCAGCGCCTTCTGGGCCGGGTCGAGCTCCCCGTAGGCGAGCGGCCGGAAGCGGCCGCCGCGCAGATGCAGGTCCGGCGCCGCCCAAACCGACGCTGCGGCTCCCGCCAGCGCGGCCAGCGCGCCGGCGATAATCAGCTTTCGACGCGCGTTTCGATTCATGTTCCCACCCATGGCGGCTCTCCCTCAAATCCGGCGATCAGTTCTGCAGATCGATCCGGCGGAATTTCTGCACCCGCTGTCCATCCGCCACCTCGGCGGTGTAGATGTTGCCTTCAAGATCGACCGAGATGTTGTGTGCGGCGGTGAATTCGCCGGCCTGACGCCCGACCCGGCCGAAACGGCCCAGCGTCTCGTTGGTGGCGCGATCGACGATGCGCACCTCGCCGTTCGAGCCGTCCACCATGTAGATGAACTTCTGCTCGCGGTCGGGCGAGAAGGCGATTTCATAGACCGATCCGTTCAGCCGCGTGTTGCGCTCGAAGAAATGCTCGGACACGAAGCTGCCGTCCTTGCGGAAAATCTGGTAGCGATCGTTGATGCGGTCGCAGACATAGACCAGGCCGTCCTTGGAGATGCGCACGCAGTGCACCGGGTTGCCGAACTGCTGCGAGACCGGCTTCCCGGGATCGTAGGGCGGCGTCTTCTCGTCGCTCGGCGCCTTGCCGTAGGCGCCCCAGTGACGCTTGTAGGCGCCGGTCTCCGAATCGAACACCACGACGCGCCGGTTGGTGTAGCCGTCCGCCGCATAGACCTCCTTGGCGGCGATATCGACCGCGACGTCGGCCGGCGAGCCGAGCCGTTCGGTCGAGTTGCTGTCGGCGCCGTCGATCGGCTTGCCGATCTGGAGGACGAACTTGCCGTCCATGGTGAACTTGAGCAGCTGGCCGTCGCTCTTGTCGTTGCCGGCGAGCCAGATGAAATCGTTGTCGTCGATGTAGATGCTGTGCTCGCTCTTGGGCCAGTTGTAGCCTTGTCCCGGACCGCCCCAATGGCGAATGAGATTGCCGGACTGGTCGAACACCAGCACCGGCGGCGCCGCCACGCAGCACTTGGCCTGCGGCGGATTCTGCTGGGCGGCGAGATCGCGCTTGGTCAGCGAGCCCGGACGCTGCACGACCCAGATGTGATCGAAGCGATCGACCCGGATGCCGGCGACCTGTCCGAGGATCCAGTTGTTCGGCAGCGGCTTCGGCCAGAACGGGTCGACCAGGAACTGGGGAATGCCGCCGACCTTGGCGGCCGCCGCCGGGTTGACGATCTCGGTCTGGGCAAGCGCGGAGCCTGCGACGAACGCGGTTACGACGAACGCGGTCACGACGAACGTAGTCTTGGCGAGGCAGAAAGTCGCGATCTTCATGTTTTCCTCCCGAGCGATCTTGGTTTTGAATTGTACGGCTTCAAGCATCCTTCATCGTGGCGCGCTCGATCCGCAGCAGGCGGTCGAGCCCGCAAGTCTCCTGCGCGGCCTTCATCTCCTTGTCGGCGCCGCCGGGCCCGAGGAAGGGGTCCATCCGGCCCTGCGCCAGGCATTGGTAGGACTGGCGCACGGCCTTGACCATGGCGGCGAAGGCGGTGCCGGAGGAGGCGGCAAGCCGGTAGCCGAGCCGGGCGAGATCGCGCTCCGACAGCGCGAATGTGCCAAACCCGTCGGGCGGCGCGAACATCATCAGGGGCGGCGGCAGCCGTTCGCCCATGATGCGCAATTCGTCGGCGCTGCGCGTGTAGCAGAACAGCATATCGGCGCCGGCCTTGTGAAAGGCCTCGGCCCGGCGCATCGCCTCGTCGAGGCCGCCGACGCGCCGCGCATTGGTGCGGGCGATGATGACCAGATCGGGATCGGTGCGCGCGTCGCGCGCCGCCGCGATCTTCTTGAGCATGAGCTCGGTCGGGATCAGATGATCGATGCCGACATGATGCTCCACGCGCCGCGGCAGCAACTGATCCTCGATCTCGATGGCGGAAAAGCCGGCGGCCTCCGACAGCGCGATGGTCCGGTGCACGTGCACCGGATCGCCCCAGCCGCCCCCGGCATCGAGCACGATCGGCAGCTTGCACGCGGCGCGCATGTCGACCGCCACCTCGGCCAGCTCCGGCAGGGTCAAATTCGCCTCGGTCACGCATTTGAGCCAGCCGAGCGAGCCGCCGCTGAGATAGATCGCCTTGAAACCGGCCTCCTCGGCCAGCCGCGCCATGATCGGGTTGAGCGCAACCGGTGCAACGATCAGGTCGTTGCCGCGAATGAGCGAGCTCAGCTTTCGTTCGCTCGGCTGTGGCTCGTGTTCGTCAAGCTTCTGCAAGAAACGCTCCCGGCACGCAAATGAGATCAGGACGGCTGGGTGATGTCGGTGGTGGGCCGCCGCCGTTCCTTGTCCACCCATTTCCAGACTTCAGCTTCATCGACATGGAATGCACGCGCCACATGGCGGACGAGATCGCAGATCGCCAGACCATAGTGCTTGTGATCGACACCCTCGGCCGGATGGATATGGCAGACGAGCTTGCCGTCCTGCTGGAACATGACGACCAGCGGATCCTTGAGCACGAATGGATTGCCGGTCGACCCGCCAGCCGCGCCGGATAAAAGCTTGCCCATGCGTTGCGTCTTGGAAGTCATGATGGACTACTCCCCGACCGCGCCGCTCAATCGGATCGGCGCCGCCCATTTCTCGATCTCGCTGTTGACGAACTCCTTGAGGTGGCCGGGGCTGCGCGCTTCCGGCGCAACCACATAGAGGCCGAGGTCCTCGAGCTTGCCGCGCACCGCCGGATTGTCCATCACCTTCGAAAGCGCGGCATTGAGCTTGCCGACGATCTCGGGCGGGGTTGCTTTCGGCAGGAACACCGCGTTCCACGAATAGATATCGAAGTCCTTGAGGCCCTGCTCGTGGGCGGTCGGCAGCTCCGGCATCACCGGCGAGCGGGCGCGCGACAGCATCGCGATCGCGTTGACGGCCTTGTTCCGGATCGGCTGCGCGGCGGTGGAGAGAATGCTGCACATATAATCGATCCGCCCGCCGATGAGATCGAGCAGCGCCGCCTCGCCGCCCCGATAGGGCACGTGGACGACGTCGATGCCGATCACCTGATCGAGCAGCACGCAGCCGATATGGGTGGAGGTGCCGGCGCCTGCGGAGCCGTATTGCAGGCGGGACTGCTGCGCCTTGGCGTAAGCGATGAATTGCTTGAGATCGCGCGCCGGAAAATCCTGCCGCGCGATCAGCACCAGCGGCACCTGGGCAATCAGGGCGACCGGGGCGAAGTCGGTCGCCGCATCGTAGAGCGGATGCTTGTAGAGCGACTGGTTCAGCGCATGGGTGCCGATCGATCCGAGCAGGAACGTGTAGCCGTCCGGGTTGGCGCGGGCGACCCGCTGCGATCCCGGCATGCCGCCGGCGCCCGGGAAGTTCTCGATCACCACCGGCGTGCCCAGCTGCGCGCCCAGATAGGGCCCGACAATGCGGCCGAGCAAATCGACCGGCCCGCCGGCCGCGAACGGCACCACCATGGTCAGCGGCCGGCTCGGCCAGCTCTCCTGCGCGCGCGCCGGCGCGCGCAGTGCAAGCAAGCCGAAGGCACCGACCATGAGCGCCGCGATGATCCGTCTGCGCATGCTTGCCCCTCGGGCCCCGAGGTGGGCCCGCTTCGTCAGCGAAATATACCACGTCGCGCAAAGAAAACTTGGCTTGGCAGTGCAGCTGGGCGCTCCTTCTCCCCGCGTGCCATAAGGGCGTTTACGCCCGTCTGCGACGGGCTATGGAGAAGGTCGGGATGAGGGGGCGCCCCCGCGAGTCTGAGCGCTTGGAGAGGCCCCCTCACCCGGCCGAATTTGGGTAATGCGCCTTACAGTGTGGCCCTCTCCCCGCAAGCGGGGCGAGGGAAGCTGCGCCACGCGGCAGGTCGGAAGCATGTGCCGGAGGGGACTTGCGCAGAACGATCTTGCCGGGGCTTCTCCTTACTCGCCTCGCGCATGGCAGCCCTTGTTGACAAACATTGTATCCACCGCAGCCTCAACCTATCTTCGAGCCCTGAAGCCATGCGAGGGCCATCGCGTCTGGTCCCAAGGAGGCACCATGGTCGGCATCGCCGAGCCGGAAACCGCGGTCGAATCGATCGAGGCCACGCTCAACTATTTCCTGGATACGGGCGAGAAGCCGTTCACCGCGACGGGCGGGCCCGGCGCGCTTGATGTGCGCACCGGCGGCGGACAGGATCCGCGCCAGGTCGTGATCCGCAATGGGCGGCGCGAGGCTGCGGACTTCACGCTCGACCGCAACGGCTTCCGTTTCGTTCCGCATGCCACCAAGGTCGCGGACTTCTTCGATGAAGCCCAGATCCGCGCCACCTATTACCCGGAGATGGAGGCGCTGGTGAAGGCGCAGAGCGGCGCGTCCCGCGTGGTCGTGTTCGATCATACGCTGCGCACTGCCGACGACGAGGCGCGCGAGGCGCGCAAGATCCGCGAGGTGGTGCGCCGCGTGCACAACGACTACACCGAATGGTCGGGCCCGCAGCGCCTGCGCGATATCCTGCCGCAGGAGGCCGACGCGCTGCTGCGCCGCCGCTTCGCCATCGTGCAGGTGTGGCGGCCGATCCGCCATCCGGTCGAGACCTTCCCGCTCGCCATCTGCGACGCCAAGAGCCTCGCCGGCGCCGATCTGGTCGTGTCGGAGCGCCGTTATCCCAACCGCATCGGCCAGACCTATGCGATCACCTACAATCCGGGGCATCGATGGTACTGGTTCCCGCGCATGCGGCGCGAGGAGGCGCTGGTGTTCAAGGTCTACGATTCGCTCAAGCACGGCGTGGTGCGCTGGACCGCCCACACCGCCTTCGACGACCCGACCTCGCCGCCCGGGGCGCGCCCGCGCGAGAGCATCGAAATCCGCACCCTGGCGCTGTTCTAGGGTGTAGGGCTCAATCACTTTATTGCGCGCTGGGCGCGGCGAAAGGCTTTGGGAGGCTGATGGCGCAATAAAGCGATTGCGCCCTACGACGGACAGGATCCCTCCCCGTTTCAAAGGGAGGGATTCTCCCAAAACCTCATGCCACCGCCGGCGGCATGGTGAGGAACGCGTTGACGGCGTGCCAAAAGAGAAACCGGTTCTTGCCCATCGTCGGATTGTGCGCGGTCTGCGGCACGATCACGAACTGACGATCGCCATTGGGCAGCTGCCGATAGAAATCGAACAGGTCGTCGACCGTGGCGATGCCGTCATGGTCGCCGCGGATGAGCAATACCGGCGACTTGACCTTGAGCGGATCGACCAGCGGCAGGTTCGCGGTCATGTCGAGATAAGTGCCGGTCGGCACCTGATCGCCGAATTTGAGCTCCTCGTCCGCCATCACATCGATCGCCGCCGGATCGTAGCTCGACGCCAGCTGGTCGCGGGTGAAGATCGAGTGGATCATGGCGCGATCGCGCAGGCGCGTATTGTGGGTCCGGTAGTAGTCGACCTGCTTGGCACGGTCGGCCAGCGTCGGGGAGCCTTCGCCCTTATAGGTGAAGGCGCTGAGCACCAGCCGGTCGACCCGCTCGGGCTGCGCTTGCGCGTAGGCGCCGGCACGGATCGCGCCCGAGGACGTGCCGAAGTAATTCGCCCTGCTCTGTCCGGTCTCGCGCTTCACCACCTCGGCGGCGAGCTTCAAATCCTCGACGCCGCTCTTGATGTCGGAGTTGCCGGCGCTGCGCGAGGAGCGGCCATAGCCTTCATGGTCCATGGTCCAGACGTCGAAGCCGTTGCGCGCGAACGCGTCCATCATCGAGTATTCGCCTTTGCCGGGCACCTGCAGATCGTAAGAGGTGCGCGCGGAGTTCGACGAGCCGTGCACCAGGAACAGCACCGGGCGCGACTTCTCGCCGGCCACCGGCGCGCCGACGCGCTTGCGATAGATGTTGAGGTTGACCTCGCCCTTCTTGGTCCAGTATTCGCCGCTCCAGACATCGGCGCCGGCAGCCGGGGCGGCAACGGCGGCGCCCTGGGCCTGCGCCGCGGACGCAAGGCCGGACAGCATTCCGGCCCCCATGCCGAGGCCGGCGGCCTTGAGGATGGTGCGGCGCGCAAGCGCCGGCTCGGTCTCGTTCAACGGGTTCTGGGTCATGGCGTCCTCCCTTGCCTTATCGGTCCGCTTGCTGGTCGCTGTTGCGTTTGCTTGAAGTACGATCCGATTGTGAAGTGATCCGTCTGTATTGCCGCCGAAACTACCATACGGCGGCGCCGGACGCCACGGGTCGGAGCTCGGCGGTCTCTGGCGGTGAAACACGAAACGTAGGCGGCCAACCGCAATTTGCAGTTACCGAGGGCGAGGCAAAACGATGCACTTGCACGGATTGCCTATCTGCGGCTGACGACGTGTCCTTCAAGCCAGGCGATCATGCGCAGCATGATCTGCTTGTTGTTCCTCTCCAGCATCATGGTGTGCCCATTGCCCTTTATCCCCGCCTCGGGAAGCACGTCGATCGTAACATCGCCACCAATCGCTTTCATCTTCTTTTCGAAGGCGCGCGAGGAATCGACGCGATCCTGTGCCCGATCCCCGATAACGATGAGAATCGGTATGCGCGCAAGCGTGGCAAGTTTTTCCTGCGGAATATTGCCGAAGGCGTCAACCGACGTTTCCACCGCAAGAATGCCCTTTACCAGCTCCGGGCGTTCGATCGCGGTCAGATAGCCGAGCAACCCGGAGGACGACCAGGTTTGCAGAATCGATGGTCCGATCTTGTCGAGCAAAGCGGCCAAAGACGCGACCGTCTTGCGCGTCTCCTCCGGATCGCGATAGGTGCTCACCGTTTGCGGATAGTAGTTGTCGACTGCCTCGATGGGAAATTGGGTATCGGGGAATGGTTCGCCAAAGCGAGGGCCCCAACGAAATGTAACCCAGGAAGACTCGAAGGCGTAGCGGTTCATGGCCGGCAATTCGGAGGCCGGAGATCGGCCGAGTCTGACCGCGTTGATCTTGCAAATGTCCGTGCCGGAGCGGCCGGTGTTGACACGATCGACGCCGTAGGTTGGAAAGCCTTCACGCAGAAACAACGTCAGCCAACCTTCGCGGCCATCGGGCGTTGTGTCGTAAACGCGCGCGGTGTGTCCGCCTCCAGAATTGAACACAATCGGGTAAGGGAATCTCTGCTCGACCGGGTATTGAAAGGTCGCATACACGTTGTCGACGACAACATGGCCCGGGGGCCACCGTTTGCTGTTCGAATCGCCGCCATCGTTGGTCAGGCACTCGACGACGCGGCCGCCAGCTTCCAGACTTCCCTGGCGGGCAATGTTGAGCGGCTCCGCTGCTGCTGCTTGGAGGGTCAGGCATCCAAGCCCTATCGAGACGCCAAGCCATCTCGCCATGATAACTCTCCTCACGACATCGGTGCGAACATCGCAATACCGGGAAAGATAATCGTCCGCTAAGGAACGTCGGGTAGGGAGCAGTATAATATGGGAAAGCCCGGCCGTAAGGGTCGGGCCTGTGAGCAAGACGTCAGAGCGGCTTTCCAATGCAGCTCTGGCAAAACGCTCCAACGCGCAATCCGAGGGAAGCTCTGCATGCCGTTGTTTCATCGAACCCGCCACGAACCCAGACCGCAGCACATCCGGTTGGGGAACCGTGAGATCGAAGCGCGCGGGTTGGCGGGCGGCTTCTGGTCGGACCTCTACTACCGCTCCATGACGGTGTCCTGGCCCGCCTTCTTCGCGAGCGCGGCGGCGATCTTCCTCGTTCTCAATGGCGGCTTCGCCCTCATCTACTTCATCGGCGATCGCCCGATTGCCAACGCCGTCCCGGGCCGCTTCCTGGATCTTCTCTATTTCTCCATCGAGACGCTGGCGACCGTCGGATACGGCGACATGCATCCGCAAAGCGACTACGGGCACCTGATCGCGACCATCGAGATCTTCACCGGCATGTCCTTCCTGGCGGTGATGACCGGACTGGTGTTCGCGCGTTTCTCCCGCCCGCGGGCGCGTTTCGTCTTCGCCCGCCATCCGATCGTGGCGCAGCACGAGGGCGAGCCCACGCTGATGATCCGCGTGGCCAATGCGCGCCACAACACGATCTCCGGGGCCACCGCGCGGCTGTGGCTCATTCGCGGCGAGAAATCCGCCGAGGGCCAATACTTTCGCCGCTATTACCCGCTGGCCTTGCAGCGCAGTGAAAACCCGGTCTTCGCCCTGAGCTGGACGATCTTTCACCCCATCGATGAGAGCAGCCCCTTGTTCGGCGTGGGGCCCGATGACCTGGCGCAGGCCGAAGCCATGCTGGTGCTGAACATCAGCGGGCTTGACGACAACTCGGCGCAACAGCTCAATGCCCGCCAGACCTATTCGCAGGACCATATTCGCTGGCAACATCGCTATGTCGACATTGCATCGAACGCGGACGACGGCCGGCTGATCCTCGACTACGCCAAGTTTCACGACGTCAGGCCCGAGGAGGGCAAAGACGCGCCAACATGAAAGCAACGCCTCGCATTGGGCTGAGCGGATATCACGATGATCAAGCCGGGCCCGGATGACAAGATCTACCCGGTCGTCAAGCTCTTGACGATCCTGGACGCGCTCGCGGCCGAGGGTGTAGCGGAGAAGGATGTGCTCGCCGGCGCGCGGATCTCCAAGAGCGCGATGTCTTCGCCGGCAACGCGGGTCTCCCTCAATCAAATCCTCGAATGCTACCACAACGCAGACAGGCTCGCGCGCGACCCGCATTTCGCGTACCACGCAGGCTTGCGATTCCACGTCTCCAGCTACGGGATGTACGGCTTCGCCATCCTCAGCAGCATGAACTTCCGTCAAACGCTGGATTTCGCCGTGAAATACCACCAGCTCGCGACGCCGCTTGCTGAAATCCTCTTCAAGGAAGAAACAGGTTGCGGGATTTGGACCGTCAGCCCGCTGCCGCACCAGCGTGTTGACGCTCGCCTCTACAAGTATCTTGTCGAATTGCAGTTCGGTATTTTCCTGTCGCTCCACCGCGACATCATGGGCCCCGCTTTTTCCGTCCGCGACCTTCATGTCACCTATGCGCCGCCGGAAGACGCATTGAGGTACCCGGACATCTTCGGATGCCCGGTACTGTTCGGCCAATCCGAGAACAAGCTTCTGTTCGATGCGGCTTGGCTCGATGGCGCGCCGAAGCTCGGGAACGAAATCACCTATTCGACGGTCATCGCACTGTGCGATAATCTGATGGAAGAGCTCAACCTTCGCATCGGCCTGGTCGGCAAGGTTCGGCAGCTCCTTCTGGTCAATCTGATGCAGCCGACGAGCTTCAACGACGTCGCGGGCTCCCTTAACATGAGCGCCCGTACGCTGCGACGAAAGCTGCAAGAAGAGAGCACATCGTTCCGCAAGCTGGTGGACGAGCTGCGGATGGACATGGCGATCAGATATCTGCGCGACACGGATTTGACCGTTGAAGACCTCGCCTCCACGTTGGGGTTCAGCGATGCCGCGAATTTCCGGCATGCATTTCGCCGCTGGACCAAGGCCGCGCCCCATCAGTTCAGGGGTATTTCCGGCAGAGGCTGATCGGAATTTTTCGAACATCCGGCGATTGGCCGAATTTCACCGCCTTATTGGCCGGAACCAACCTTTGGTCGCTCGCGCGGTGGCACCATCCTGACGGTGTAAATGCACCCAAACAGGAGACCCATCGTGGGCCAAGACATTGATCAGTTCTGCGAAGATCTTCGTTTGAAGCTCACGAATATCGACAGCGGCCTCGGCGACCTCAGGGCCAAGATTGATGGCAAGGTCGAGCACGCCGAGCAGGAAGTGCGTAGCCACCTCGATAAGGTTCGCAAGCGCATGGAGCAAGGCCGCGCCAAGATCGCTGCCGACGAGGCCGAGATAAAGAATTGGGCCGATACGCAAAAGACAGCGACCAGCGACAAGCTTGCCGAATGGAAGGCAAATCGCGAAGCCAGCAGATTGCAGAGCCGCGCCGACGAGGCCGAACGCTATGCCGCCGCGGCCGCCGACATCGCCGCCGCCGCGCTCGATGACGCCGAAGAAGCGGCCCTGGAATCATGGCTGGCACGGCAAGACGCCAATTCTGTGCATCCGAAGAAGGCGCCGGACTTCGCCCGTTGACACAACCCAATCCACCTAAATCATACATTCGGAGACGACGATGTCGAGCAAACCTGAACTTTCAATCGTCGATCGCGACCGATCGGCGCGCGAGGATACGGCGCCTCGCGCTCCTTTGAGGCTGGTCGGCGGGTCGGACTCCGCCGCAACTTCGATCCGCTTTGGCGCGTTCTGTCTATGGCCGGTACAGCGGCTCCTCCTGCAAGATAGCCAACCGGTGCGCGTCGGCAGCCGCGCTCTCGAAATCCTGATTGCGTTGGTGGAGCGACCCGGCGAGCTGCTCTCCAAGAAGGAGCTCCTGACTCGCGTGTGGCCCGACACGTTCGTCGAGCCCGCCAATCTGACGGTCCACATCTCCGCTCTGCGCCGCGCTTTGGGCGACGGTCGCGACGGCAATCGTTTCCTGATCAACATCCCCGGGCGGGGATATTGCTTCGTCGCGCCCGTCACGGTGTCGAGCGGACGGCCTGATCCTCAAGTCCTCAAAAGTGGCGTGGGTGAGCCGTCGACATATAATGGATGGATAGCGGGGACCTGATTCGATCTGACGACCTATTTGTGGAAACCTGTCTTACTCCGAACCGCGTGAGAAGCGACGCTCCCGATTCCGGATGATGCCCGACTTGGCCGTGGTGTGTGTTAGCGCCATCATTCGAGGGCGATAAGGGCGAACGAGCGCGCCTGGGTCGTAGGCCGGGCGCGATCAAACGGCAAAAGCTACGCCCGCTTGCCGCGTGCGCCCCACCAGAGCGCCGCCCCGATGGCGGCCAGCGCAACGAACACCAGCAGCAGCAACAGCGCGGAGCGCTCGATCCAGGCAATCGCCGGAACCGCGAGCGCCATGACCACGCCGAGAACGCAGATCTGCCACGCCTGGATGTGCACGCCGGCCACGAAGGTGCCGAGCGCCAGCAAGGTGAGGATCACGAGCCCGCTGGCGTCGGCGCTGAGCGTGCTCGCCACCCCGCTCAGCAACAACAGATTCATCGCCACCAGGAATGCCAGCCAGTGCAGCGCCTGGGTCCACACCAGCCGCAAGCGCGCCGCTCGGTCGGGAGCGTGCGGCCAGGCGGTGAAGACGCAGAGGACGCCGATCACCGGCGTCAGGAACTCCCAGTAGCCGACGATCGATTGCCGCGAAAAGCTCGCATAGGCGACGCCGAACAGGGTCAGGATCAGCACCACCACATAGGGCAATTCGCGCAGCCAGAACGAGACATGCGGCCGGTGAGGCGGCGCATGCGGTGCGTCCGTCACGTGCGGGTCCGGTTGCGGGACGCCAGTGCCTGAATCGTCCATACCCTCCGCCTCACTCCGCCTTGGCGCCGGCGGCCTTGACCACCTTGGCCCATTTCTCGGTCTCGGCCGCGACCAGCGCGCCGAATCCGGCGGGGCTGAGCGGCATCGGCTCGCTGCCCACCTCGGCGAGCCGCGCCTTGATGGTCGGGTCGGCGAGCCCCGCATTGATGACGGCATTGAGCCTGGTGATGATCTCGGGCGGCGTGCCCCTGGGGGCGCCGAACCCGAACCAGGTGCTCGCCTCGTATCCCGGAACCGTCTCGGCCACGGTCGGCAGCTGGGGCAATGCGTCCGCCCGCGCGCTCGTGGTCACCGCCAGCGCCCGCACGTCGCCGGCCCGGATATGGGCGAGCGATCCGGGCAGCACGTCGAACATCACCTGCACCTGGCCGCCCATCAGATCGGTGAGCGCCGGCGCGCCGCCCCGATAGGGCACATGGGTGAGCTTGACCCCGGTCATCAGCATGAACAGCTCGCCCGCCAGATGGACCGAGGTGCCGATGCCGGGCGACGACATGTTGACCTGGCGCGGATTGCCTTTGGCATAGGCGATGAACTCGGCCACGGTCTTGGCCGGCACCTTGAGGTTCACTTCCATCACGTTCGGCGAGCGCACCAGGCCGGCGACCGGCGCGATGTCCCTGAGAAAATTGTACGGCAGCGATTCATAGAGCGTCGCATTGATGGCGCTCGCGGTCGGCACCAGCAGGAACGTGTATCCGTCCGGCGCCGCACTGATCACCGACTGGGTGGCGATATTGCCCCCTGCCCCGCCCCGGTTCTCGATCACCACCTGCTGGCCGAGATGGTCCGACAGCCACTGGCCCATGATCCGCGCCACCACGTCGGTGGCGCCGCCGGGCGGAAACGGCACGATCCAGTGCACCGGCCGCGCCGGATAAGGCTCGGCGGCGCGCGCGGCTCCCGCTCCCGCCAGCAGGAGACCGGCAAGGCCGAGAGCGATCAGACGATGAACACCCACCGGGCACCTCCCAGGTTACGTTTCGTCCGGTTACGTTTCTCGTAGTGGCGGCCCTTGTGGCCGCCCTAAGAGGCTCCTCCCTGCGGGCGCCCACGAGGGGCGCCCCTACCATCGCTGCGCCGGTGGCAGGAAGCTTCTATTTCCGCAAGCTTGCGCGCACCTTTTCCCAGGCCGCGATCCCGGCCATGGCGGCGGCCTCGTCTTGATTGGATCCGGCGACCCCGACCGCTCCGACGAGCTTGCCGTCGACCGCGAGCGGGACGCCGCCGCCGACCAGGTAGATCTTGCTGCCGTACGTGTTCATGATGCCGAAGTAGCGCGCCGGTTGGGTCTTGTAGAGCTCCGACATTTTCTCCGAAGTCGTCCGATACATCACCGCAGCGAACGCCTTGCCTTCGGCAAATTGAATATTGCGGCCCAGCGCGCCGTCCATGTGCTCGCCGGCCACCATCTCTCCCGCTGTGTCCAATACGACGACGCCCAGGCGAAGATTCTTCTCGCGCGCATAGGCGTTGGCGCCTTCGATGATGGCGTGCGCTTCCGCAATGGAAATGAGCTGCGGCGGCAGTGCCGGCGGTGGCGGCGACTGCGCGAAGCCCGGGCGGCTCAAGCCGGCCGCCAGGAGCAGCGCCAAGATCAAGCTTGCACGCGATGATGATTGTCGAAGCCCGTTCATGTCATCCTCCCTCTGGTTGATCCAAGCCAATGACACGGCGCATTGGAGATCGCTACGCCAGCGTCACCACGCCGCTCCAGAACTGCTGATTCTGGCTGGTGGCCTCGACATCGTATTTGCGCGCGAAGTCGAGCCTGCCGTCGCCGCCGATGCGATAGACCATGAGGCCGGCCGTGAGCGTGCCGACGCCGGAGCCCTCGCGCACCTGGATCGGCACGACGCTGGCCGCTAGCAGCGTGCGCCCGCTCGGATCGATGCCGAAGGTGCGCAACTGCACGCCGCGCCCGTCGATATTCTGGATCAGCTTGGGCTCGCCCGACGCCGGATCGATGGCGAAGACCGCGATGCTGTTCTCGCCGCCGGCCAGCACCTTCTGACCCTGGAAATCGGTGAGCGGGGAGGAGCGATTGGTCTGATAGACGAACCGCCCATTGGGATGCACGTGGATCGGGCCCGCGCCCTGCGGAAAAGTCGTCTTGGGATCGGTGAGCGTGTTCTTGACGAACAGCGGCTCGCGCGACAGACCGGTCGCGGGATCGAGCTGGTAGACGTAGAGCTGGTTCTGCCGCTCGATCGACACGAACACCCACGGCTGGGTCGGATGGAAATCGAGATGGCGCGGCCCGAAGCCGAGCCCGTTTCCGGGCGCGATCGAGGCGAGGTTGGTCAGGACGCCGTCCTTGAAGCGAAATGTCTTGATGGCGCCCGGATCCTCGGGCTTGCCGTGCTCGGCGTTGTTGCCGCGCGTGACCAGGATGACCAATTGGTTGGACGGGACGGCGCGGATCTGATGCGCATAGATGCCGGTGTCGAGCTTTCCCGGCTGGTTGACCGGGTCGCCGATGGTGCCGTCCGCATTGAGGCGGTTGACGGTGAGCGAGCTTGGATCGTTGTAGGCGATCAACAAATATTGGCCGGACTGGTCGACGCTGGTGTGGATCGGCCGCGCCGGCAGCATTTGCGGCTGACCGTGCGGCGTCAGCGCGCCCGAGGCCGCATCGATTTGGAACCCATTGGCGTAATGCTTGTCGCCGGCCACGCCCGGGCCGCCGTTGCTGGAGACGATATAGAAATATTTTCGCGATGGATGCGGCCAAGCATACTGGATATTGGCCGGCACCGTGACGGTGGTCCGCTTGATGAGCGTATCGCCGTCGAGGTCATACAAGGTCAGGGCGGGACCGATGCTGGCATAGAGGACCGTCTTGCCCTTGGCGCCCTCCGCCCGCGACAGCCCGGGCGCCGCGACGGCGCCTGCAAGCAGCGTTGCAAATGTCCGACGATCGATCATGAAGGTTTCCTCCCGTGCGCGGCTCATGGTTCCGGGTTGGACCGCATGCCCAACGGCGCGACTTGCCGCTGGTCGCGGGGCGAGGGGCTCAACCGGAATTTCTAATCTTTGGATTTAGGACACCAGGATGCGCCGTTTCGGCGGCGTCGGCAAGCGGGCCCGCCCGGTCCACGGAAAACCAAGCAGTGACTCTCCGCTGTCATCGTCCGCCAACGGGTCCGGCGTTCGGCCGGCCCGATGATAAACTCCGGCGGACGATCCGGTAACCATCAGTGTCTCGATGCAAAACCAGCGTTCGCGATCAGCGGGTGCCTCGCATGCGCAGGGCATGACAGCTCAGAGATTGGGCCCCGCTATCCATCTTGCTCACGCCTTGTGCGGATTGAACAGATGCGCGCCCGCCAGGATGCCCACCGCGACCACGCCCGGCATCGCGGCCAGCGAGGTGCCGGTGGCGGCGAGCGCGGCGGTCGCCGCCCAGGCGATGGAGACGAAGGCTTCGGCGAAGGTCGCCACCCGCGATGACGTCTGCCGGCGCCGGAAGTGGCTTCGCTTGGCCTGGGCGCGAAAGCACAGCTGAATCTCGGTTGCCGAGGCGGCGGCAACCGCGATCCCGATCCCCGCGACCAGGCCGCACAAGGGCGAGATCAGCGCCAACGCGGCAATGAACGGCGCAAAGACCAGCAATATGCAGCCCATGACGGCCGCGACCTTGGCGCGCAGAATGGTGCCGGCGGTCAGCGGCGCGGTTGCGACCAGCTCGGGGGCGTCCTCGCCCGAGATGGCGAGCCAGGCGAGCCCGCCCGCGAGCTGTCCGGCCGCCATGACCAGGACCGGGACCAGCAGGATCTGGCTCGTGCCTTGCTCGCCGAATCCGTGCCACAGCAGAAATGCCGGCGGCAGCAGATACAGCAATTGCATGAGAGTCTGCGACAGCAGCCAGGGGTCGCGTCGCAGCAGCGTCCATTCCTTTCGCCGTAGCACCGTGTCGGGCGACGCGCTGCGAAAGCTCGAAGCGCGGCGGCGCTGCCGCGTGCGCGCCGGAACGGTGCCGGCGGCGGCAATCGCACAATCGGCGAAACGCGGCGCCACGATCATGATGGAAAAGCCCAGAAGAAGAACGCCGGCGGCGAGCACGCCGACAACCGCGGCCGGATTGCCAAGCAGCGCGCGCGCCGGCCACCAGACCGGGCTGCCGATGTCGGGCGCGACGGCGACGAACGGCTCGGAGGCGAGCACGGCAAGCCGTGACAGCGTGCCATGCGACATGATGGCGGCGAGCTGCAGGCCGATCACGAAGCCGGCGCCGATCACCGCGGCGACGATCTGGGCCATGAGCCGGGTCCGCTTGGGGCCGATCATCCGGAACAGCGCGGTGGTCATGAGGGCCGCGAGCGCGACCGCAGCCGCCGCCATCGCCACCACCGCCACGTAGGCGAGCAGCCAGCGGGGCCCGCCGAGCGCTGCCAGCACATTGATGAACGGCGCTGCCAGCAGCGCCGCCATGGACGTCACCGAAACCGCGATGGCGGCGACCCGAACCGAGAAAGCTTTGGCGGCGGCAATCGGCGAGGACAGCAGAAGGTCGAGATCGGAGCGCGTATAGAAGGCCCGCGTCACCGATTCCATCGCCTGCGACAGCATCAGCGACCAGGACAAGAGCGCGCTGCCGGCGACCACGACCAGCGTGGTCTTGTCCGGAGCGAGCGCCGCCGTAGCGAACCGCGCCACCATGGAGAACGCCACCAGATGCATGAACACGGCCAAGGCGAGCACCGCGAGCACCAGCGTTCGCACGCGGGTGCGGCCGCCGGCCGTCATCATGGCGACCCAGTCCCGCCAGGCCAGGCGGAGCTCGTGGCGGGCGAACCAGGCCATGGTGCCGGGCGCCCTCACGCCGCGCTGGCCTCGTCGGCGAGGAGCGCCAGGAAGGTGTCCTCGAGGCTCGGGCCATCGCTGCCGGCTTGCGTGCCGGCTTGCCGGCGAAGCTCGTCGAGCGTGCCTTGCGCGATGAGCCGCCCGCGCGCGATCACGCCGATGCGATCGGCCATGCGCTCGGCCACCTCCAGAATGTGCGTGGTCATGATGACGGTGCGGCCGGCCCGGACGTGCTCGCGCAGCACGGTCTTGACCTGGCGGGCGGAACCGGCATCCAAGCCCGTAAACGGCTCATCAAGGACGATGAGCTTTGGTTCGTGGACCAGCGCGCCGGCCAGCGCCACTTTCTGGCGCATGCCCTTCGAGAAGCTTTCGCAGCGCTGATGGGCGTGCGGCGTGAGGCTCAGCCAGTCGATGAGATCGCGCGCGCGCGCCTGCGCCACCGCGGCGTCGATGCCCCACAGGCCGGCGACGAATTCGAGATATTCGAACGGCGTCAGCTTGTCGTAGATCATCGGCTCGTCGGAAACCCACGCCATGGCCTGCTTGGCCGCGACCGGGTTCGCGAGCGCATCCACGCCGAGCACCGAAATCGAGCCGGCATCGGGCCGCAGCAGACCCACGACCATTCGCAAAGTCGTGGTCTTGCCCGCCCCGTTGGGTCCCAGCAGCGTATAGAATTCGCCGGCACGCAGGGCGAGATCGAGGCCATCGACGGCGGGACGCTCGAAGGATTTTCGCAACCCGCGCAGCTCCAAGGCGAGCGGGCGATCGCAGCAACTCATCGACATGCGGCATCTCGGGCTTGGTGGCAGCCGGCGCAGCCGCGCAGACTAGAGCGGAGAAGTTTCGATGGCGTGAATCCCGGGATTTCAATCTTCAGGAAGGCGACAAATGGGCTGGCGCGCGACGTTCATACTATCGTGATTCTGACGCTTGCCTCGCACGTATCCCGGGCGCACTGCGGTCTCCTTCTCCCCGCGCGCGGGGAGAAGGTCGGGATGAGGGGGCCTCTCCGCGAGTCTGAGCTTGCGGAAACGCCCCCTCACCAAGCCGACACCTGGTTTTCCTCAGTGCCGTATGGCCCTCTCCCCGCAAGCGGGGCGAGGGAAGCCGCACCCTCAGCAATCGCAGCAAGTGCCCGCCTCAAATCTGGATGGTGTTGACCGTCCGGTTCTCGATCTCGGCGCGCACATGGGCATAGAGGCGGGGGTTGCGGGCCGAGAGGATCTGGATGGCGGCGAGGACCGCGTTGGCGGGCTCCAGAACCGTCATGACCGGAACGTTGCTCGGCGCCCGCAACGACGACCACACGTCGCCGGGAAAATCCTTGACGCTGGCCGGCACCGTGATGACCGGGATGCTCGAGATCGCCGAGAGCGTCGGGCCGGCGCCGTTGGAACGCCCGATATAGGCGATCACCACCGAGTCCGGGACTTCATGCGCCATGCGATAGAGGATGCCGGCGGCCGCCACCGGCTGCTTGTGCACCGAGCAGGTGACCACGGTCATCAGGTCCGCCAGCTCGCCGAGCGCTTGCGAGAAAGCCTCCGTCTTGTCCGATGCCGAGCCGCGCCACAGGATGATCCGCTGGCGCGGCAGCGCAAAGTGGCCGGTGATCTCGGCGACCCGCCGATAGGTCGCGGCCACGTCGTCGAGCGCGCCGCCGTCGCGATAGACCTGTTTGTCGATGTAGGAGCCGCTCTCCACCACCCGCCACGAATCGTTGTCGATGACGTCGGCCAGCAGCAGACGGCCCTTGGTATCGAAGCCGAACTCGACCTTGAGGTCGACCAGCGTCCCGCCCTCGAGCTGCCAGGCTTTCTCGAGCACGAGGAAGGCGTGCCGGGCGACGCGCTCCATCTGCGGGAACAGCTCCGATTCGTCGGCGCGACTGAAGACCTCCGTCACCGGAAGGACCAGAAACGGCTCCTGGCCGTGGATCGGCTTTGCCGGATTGAACAGCCGGACCTTGGCATCCTCTTTCGCGTAATGCATCAGGGGATCGTCGCAGATGAGCGACTTTCCCTTCCAGCTCCTGTCCTTGGTCTTGAGGAAGAACTCGACGACCAGCTGCGGGAACAGCTGTCCCTTCGTGAAGTGCGGGTTGCGCTTGAGATAGGAGCCGTGCGCTTCACGCCGCACCACCACCTCGTAAGGAAGCATTTGACAACTCGGCGCGACGAACGAGGTCGCGCTGTCTTGCTGCTCGAAGGCGACCGGCAGGCCGCAGGCCTTCAGCAAGCGGAAGACATTGCATGTGGTGGCGTTGGCAAGGCGGCCCTTGTCCGCAATGACGTCATGCTTGGCGCCATCACCGGCCGTGATGTCATCCTTGGATATGACGGTCACCAGATCCGTACCCGGCACCTCGTATATGCGCTTGGTTTTGCCCTCGGCGACCAGCGCGCCGAGCGGATATTTGGTGGTCGGGTTCTCTTTAGCTTTGACGTCCACGGAATGTTTCCCTGCTCGGAACTTACTGTAGGGTGGGTTGAGCTCTTGCGAAACCCACCGATTCACGTCGCAATTGATAATCAGCCGGTGGGTTACGGCGCAAGAGCCCGCGAAAGGCATTAGGGCGTTTACGCCCGTCTTCGCGGGCTATGCCGTAACCGCCCTTATGCGCGCCTAACCCACCCTACGCCAGCGGCCCGGGACTCTTCCGGTAGCGATTGACGATCGCATCGGCGCTCATATAGGCGAGCGCCTGGATGGTGAGGGTCGGATTGAAGCCGCTCATCGATGGATGGGTCGAGCTGCCGACGATGAACAGGTTGGGGATATCCCAGCTCTGGCTGTAGCGGTTCACCACCGAGGCCTTCGGATCGCTGCCCATGCGGGTGCCGCCCTGGGTATGCGGCCCGGGAGCGCCCTGGCTCAGCGGCGCCCGCCACACATGGGTTGCCCCCATGGCGCGGCCCAGCTCTTCGAGCTTGTCCTGGATGAAGGCGACCCCCTTGCGCTCGTTCGGCCGCCGCCAGTCGTAGGTGATGCGCGGCGCCGGCAGGCCCCAGGCATCGCGCACGTCCGGATCGAGGTCGATGGTCTGGTCCACGTAGGGCAGGTTTTCGGTTTCCGAGATGATCACGGTATGGCGGGCGAAATATTTCGCGAAGAAGTCCCGATAGGCCGCGCCCCAGCGCGGAATGCCGGGCGGCGGCTCCATGCCCATGGCGGTGCCGATCGGCCCGCCTTCCTGGTTGGCGGTGGCGATCGCCACCTGCGAGCCGCGAATGAAGCCCAATCCGCCGTGGTCGTAGTTGTCGGCATTGAAATCGTCGAGGCTGTGCTTCTGGGCATTGGGTCCCATATAGTTGTTGACGTAGCGGCGGTCGAAGGCGGCATACACCTTCGCCCCGATGTGGGCCATGATGTGCTTGCCCACCTGGCCGCTGGAATTGGCGAGGCCGTCGGGGAATTTCGCGGTCTTGGAGATGAGCAGCAGGCGGGTATTGTCGTAGATGAAGGGCGCCAGAATGACGAGCTCCGCCTCGATCGTGTTGTCGGAGCCGTCCGGCCCGTAATACGACACGCCGGTGGCGCGCCCGCTATTGTCGCTGTTGACGCGGTGGCACATGGCGCCGGTGACGAGCTTGAAGTTGCCGGACGCGTCGGCCTGCGGCAGCAAGGTGACGAGCGTGCTCGACTTGGCCCCGACATGGCAGCCGAAGGCCTGGCAAAAGCCGCAATAGGTGCATCCCGGGCGGCCCCGATAGGCCTGCGAGATGATCGCATGGGGCGGCGAAAACGGGTGGTAGCCGAGCTTGCGGGCGGCCTCGTCAAACAGCACGCCCGATTGATCGGCCTGCAGCGGCGGCAGCGGATAGTCGCGGGCGCGCGGCGCCTCGAACACGTTGCCGCCGGCGACTTTGCGGCCCTGCAGATTGCCGGCCTTGCCGGAGACGCCGAGCTCGTATTCGGCGCGGTCGTAGAACGGCTCGAGATCCGCGTAGCTCAGGGGCCAGTCGGTGAGCGAGGAATCTTCCGGGATCGCGGCCGCGCCGTAGCGCCCGATCGTTGCCGAGCGGGCGCGGAAATCGTCCTCGTGAAAGCGCCACGAGACCGCGCCGTAATGCACGGTGCCGCCGCCGGCCTGGTTGCCGTAGCTGAGGCTGCGCAGCGGGTTCGCGCGCGCCTTCGCGTTCGGCCGCCAGGTGACGGGCTGCCGCTTGGGATTGGGCCGCAGGTCCTGACGCTGGAAGAAGCGCAATTCGTCGCGCGGCTTGAAGTCGGTGGTGGCGAGCCGCGGACCGCGCTCGAGCCCGGTGACCTTCATGCCGGCCTTGCTGAGCTCGGCGGCCAGCACCGCGCCGGCCGCGCCCACCCCGACAATGACCACATCAGCCTTTTCGGTCGCCATGGCTCATGTCCTCCCCTTGGAGATTATTATTGCCGTTCGCCCGAATGGTTGCGGATCGGCTTCGCCGCCGCCGGCCAAGCGCGCTGGCGTGCCGGCCCACCCTCCACTAATATTCGATCCGGACCCTGCGGTCGGCGCCGACCGATATTCTCACCCTTACGGCGGCTCCGCACAATCCGCCAATGCCGCCAAAGGGCTGGGTATGCTTTGTAACGGAGGCCTATCAATGAGCTGGCGATTTGATCCACCACGTCAACTCAGACCCAATTGGCGCGGTTGCTGCGGCGCGATCCTGCTGCTTGCGCTCGGCGCCGGCGGTCCGGCGAGCGCCCAGGTCGCGGTCGACCTCCATCTCCTGCTTGCGGTCGATGCCTCGGGCAGCGTCGACTATACCCGCTTCGAGCTGCAGCGGCGCGGCTATGTGGCGGCCTTCCGCAACCCGCAGGTGCTGCAGGCCATTCGCGGCGGCGAGAACCAATCCATCGCGGTCGCGATGTTTCAATGGACCGGGCCGCTGCTGCAGGCCGAGATCGTGCCCTGGACCCAGGTCAAGGACGAAGCTTCCGCCAACAGCGTGGCGGCGCTGATCGAGACCACGCCGCGCCGGCTGTTCGGCGGCGGCACCTCGATCTCGGGCGCCATCGACTATGCGATGCGCTGGTTTCCCCGCAGCCCGTTCAAGGGCGAGCGGCGCGTGATCGATGTTTCGGGCGACGGCTCCAACAGCAACGGCCGCTCGGTCACCCGCGCCCGCGACGAGGCGGTCGCCGCCGATGTCAACATCAACGGCCTGCCGATACTGGCCTGGGAGCCCTACCTGGACCAATACTACAAGGCGAACGTGATCGGCGGCCCCGGCGCGTTCATGATCGTCGCCACCGACTTCAATACTTTCGCCGATGCCATCTTGAAGAAGATGATCATCGAGATCGCGATGAACGTGCGGCCGGGCCTGACGCGTATCGGCAAGAAATGATCCGGCGAGCCCAGTTTCTCAAGGAGCCATTGCTGCATTTCCTCGTCATCGGCGCCGCGTTGTTCGGGGCCTATGCGTGGGTCAACCGCGATGGCAGCAATGCCGGCTTGCCGCAAGTTCGCCTGGCCGAAAGCGACGTGCGCTGGCTCAAGGAAACCTTTGCGCTGGAGCGGCAGCGCGAGCCGACCGAGGACGAGCTGCGCGGCCTGGTGCGGGATTTCGTCAAGGAGGCGCTGCTTGCCCGGCAAGCGCAGGAGCTTGGTCTCGACAAGGACGACATCGTGGTGCGCCGTCGGCTCGCCCAGAAGATGACGTTCCTGCTGCAGGACAATTGGCGCACCGCCGCGCCGAGCGACGACGACCTGCACCGCCTGTACGAAGCGCAGCGCGCTCCCCCTCAGGCAAGCGGGGGAGGGTTGGGTGGGGGGCAAGCCGAGAGCAACCAGACCCAGAGCGGACCGCAGACGCTGTTCACGCGGCCGAGGATTTCGTTCAAACAGATTTTCTTCAGGCGCGACCAGCGCGCGGATGCGGCGGCGGATGCCCGCGAGGCATTGCGGCAGTTGTCGCGTCCGGACGCGACCGCGGCCGCCGCCGAATTGGGCGACCGGGTTTCGATCAAAGCGGAATTTCGCAACGCCGACGCGCGGGCGGTGGCAAACCAATTCGGGGCGAAATTCGCCGCCCGGGTTTTCGAGCTCGCGCCCGGTTCATGGCAGGGGCCCCTCGAGTCGACCCAAGGGGTTCATCTGGTGCGCATCACCGAGCGTGTGCCCGGAGAGCTGCGCCCATTCGAACAGGTCCGCGACCAGATCGTCGAGATGTGGCAGGCCCAAAGCCAGCGCGAGAACGAGGAGCGCACGTTTACAGAGCTGCTGAAAAAATACCAGGTGGTCCCCGACGAAAGCGTGAAGGCGCTGGTCGCGCCGCTCATCGACCAGCAGCGGGCGGCGACGAAAGGCGCTTCGCCATGAGGCGCCTGCTCGCCTGGCAAGCCAGTGCCGCTTCCCTCCCCCTGCAGGGGGGAGGGTGGCCCCGAAGGGGCCGGGAGGGGATCCCGCCTCTCCGCGAGGGCGCGGCGGTTTTGTCATCTGCGATCGGCCTGCTCCACGCAGCGATTCTCCTTGTTTGCTGTTGCCTTGGCGCGTGCACTCTCATGACCACGCCGGCATCGGCGGACGAGATCCGGCCGGCCTATCTGGAATTGCGCGAGGTGGCGCCCGGCGAATTCAGCGTGCTGTGGCAGACCCCGATGGTCGGCGATGTGCGGCTCGCCTTGGAGCCGGAATTCTCCGGCGAAGCGACCCGCTCCTCGCCGGTCACATCGCAAGCCGCTGCCGGCGGCTCGCTGCCGGCATCGATCCAGACCTGGACGCTGCGGGCCCCGGCTCTGCGCGGGCAGACGTTGCGTATCCGCGGCTTGCAGAACACCGTCACCGATGTGCTCACGCGCATCCAGTTCCTCGACGGCACCGTCGCCATCAATGTGCTGCAGCCGAGCTCGCCCGCGCTGGTGGTTCCGGAACGCCAGACCGCGCTGGCGCTGGCGCGCAACTACGTCCTCTATGGCATCCAGCACATCTGGTTCGGTGTCGACCATCTTCTGTTCGTGCTCGGCCTGATGCTGATCGTGCGCGATCGCTGGACGCTGGTGAAGACCATCACCTCGTTCACGGTGGCGCACAGCATCACGCTGGCGGTCGCGACCCTGGGTTTCGCCCACGCGCCGGTCGAGCCGCTCAATGCCGCGATCGCATTGAGCATCCTGTTCCTGGGTCCCGAGATCGCGCGCATCTGGCGCGGCGAGAGCAGCCTGACCATTCGGCGCCCGTGGCTGGTGGCGTTCATCTTCGGGCTTCTGCACGGCTTCGGCTTCGCCGGCGCGCTGACCGGCGCCGGGTTGCCGCGCGGCGATCTTGCGGTCGCATTGTTGACGTTTAATATCGGGGTCGAGATCGGGCAGATCGCCTTCGTGCTCCTGATCGTGCTGCTGGAGCGCTCGTTCCGCCAGCTCGAGATCAGCTGGCCGGCGTGGCTGGCGCGGGCGCCCGGCTACTTGATCGGGTCGGCCGGGGCGTTCTGGACCATCCAGCGAACCGCCATACTGCTCGGAGTGGTGCAATGAACCGTGGCGCAGCGAAGCTTCGATCATCGAAGATCGTGTTGCCATGGCTGCTGCTGCTTTGGCCCACCGGCGCATCCGCCCATATCCTGGGTGACCAGGCCGGCGGGTTCATCAGCGGCTTCGAGCATCCCATCTCGGGTCTCGATCACATCGTGGCGATGGTCTCGGTCGGATTATGGGGCGCGCAGCTGGGGCCGCCGGCGATCTGGTTGCTGCCGGTGACATTTCCGATGGTGATGGCGTTCGGCGGGATGCTGGGCCTCATGGGGGTGCCGCTTCCCGGCACTGAGATCGGCATCGCGCTCTCCGCCATCGGGCTCGGCGCCATGGTGGCGAGCGAGGCGCGGCCGCCGCTCTGGGTCGCTGCCGCGCTGGTCGGCTTCTTTGCGATCTTCCACGGCCACGCGCACGGCACCGAGCTTCCTCCCGACGAAAGCGGCGTCCTCTACAGTATCGGTTTCGTGGTCGCCACCGGGTTGCTGCACCTGACCGGCATCGGCATCGGGTTGATCCACCGCTGGAGGGCCGGCGAGGTAACGCTGCGGCTGGGCGGCGCCGGGGTCGCGATCACGGGCTGCTTCTTCTTGTGGGACGCGCTGACGTGACACGAAAGCAGGCCTTCTCGCGCGCATGGCCGCTGCCCGCCTTGATGCTGGCGGCGACGCCCGCGCAGGCGCACCTGATGAACAGCGGCTTTGGGCCGTTCTACGACGGCCTGGCGCATCCGCTGATCTCGCCGGAGGATTTGCTGCCGGCGGTGGCGATGACGCTGCTCGCCGGATTGGGCGGCGCCCGCCAGGGCCGCTTCGTGCTGGCGACGCTCCCGGGCGCGTGGCTCGCCGGGATGGCGGCCGGATGGGCGATCGGCGTGCCGGCCGCGCCGGCATGGCTCAACGCGGTGGCGACGGCGATCATCGGCGCGCTGGTGGCGAGCGACCTGCGCCTGCGGCTCGCCCCGGTGATCGCGCTCGCGGCCGCGTTGGGGGCGCTGCACGGCTACGACAACGGCCGTGATCTCGCCGCCACCACCGGCGGGCTGGTGGCGATCGGCGGGATCGCGTGCGCGCTGTTTGCGCTCGTGTCGCTGCTGGCCGGGCAAGTGGCGGTGCTGCAGGCGCACTGGGCGCGCCTGGCGGTGCGCATATCCGGCAGCTGGATCGCCGCGGTCGGGCTGCTGATGCTCGGCTGGTCGGTGA
>DASXXS010000216.1:0-5879 GCA_036502925.1 Xanthobacteraceae bacterium | reverse complement strand
AGCTACATTTCCCAGATCGGTCGCACCTCCATCGTGCCATGACTGGCGCCCGGGCAGCGCGCCGCCCAGGACAAGGCGGCATCGAGATCGGGCACGTCGATCATGTAGTAGCCGCCCAGCTGCTCCTTGGTTTCCGCATAGGGTCCATCGAGCACCTCGGTCTTGCCGTTGGCGACCCGCACGGTGGTACCTGACGCAGTCGGCCGCAGGCGATTGCTGTTCACATGGACGCCCGCCTTCTTCATGGCTTCGGTATAGGCCCCATAGGCGGCCAGGATCTGGCCGGCCTGCTCCTTGCTTGCGGCCAGCATGCCGGCCTCATTTTGATAGATCAGCAACATGTACTTCATCTTGATCTCCTTCACAGCGGAATGGCCGAGCCCATGCCCTGCCTGGGCGATGACGATCGGACCCGCCGCATTTCGACAGCGGGCCTAAAAATCCGGCGTCAGGTCGCGGGCCCGCTTTTCCCGGTATACTGTCGCTGCGCCATAAATCGAGGCTGGAGCGGCTTGGTCTATCGACCTGACATTCAGGGACTGCGGGGCGTCTCGGTCCTCGCGGTCCTGATTTTTCACCTGGCCGTCGGGCTCCCCGGGGGGTTCGTCGGGGTGGACATCTTCTTTGTGATTTCCGGTTTTCTGATGACCGGCCTCATTGCGGAGGAATTCGTCAGGCGCGGGACCTTCTCTTTCGCGGAGTTCTACGCGCGCCGGATAAGGCGCATCTTTCCGGCGCTGCTGGTCATGATCTTGGCGACCACCGGGCTCGGCTACTTCCTGCTGTTCCCCGGCGATTACAAGGAGTTCGCCCAGAGCGGCCTCTACGCGGCGCTCTCGCTCGGCAATGTCTTCTTCTATTTCTCCACCGGCTATTTCGACATCCCGTCCGAATCAAAGGGGCTGCTGCACACGTGGTCGCTCGGCGTGGAGGAGCAATTCTATCTGATCTGGCCCCTTGTCATGATCGGTCTTCTGTCGGCAGCCAAGGGGCGCAGGGCAGCGATGGCCTGGCTGCTGCTCGGCGTAGTCGGCGCCGGTTTTCTCGTCAGCGTCTACGGCGTCCTCACCGATCCGAAAGCGGCGTTCTATTTGCTGCACGCGCGGCTGTGGGAGCTCGCGGCCGGCGGCATCTTGGTCTTTGCCCCGCGACTGCGCAGGCAGTGGCCTGACGAGCTGCTTCCCGCGGTCGGGCTGGGACTGATCGTGGGGTCGGTCTTCTTGCTTTCCCCCGAATGGCTGTTCCCCGGCTGGAATGCGTTGCCTGCCGTCCTCGGAGCCGCCCTTATCATCAACCCGGCAAGTGCCTCCTCCGTCGTCGCCCGCCTGCTCTCCCTCCAACCCCTGCCGTTCGTGGGCAAGATCTCCTATTCTTTGTACCTGTGGCATTGGCCTCTGATCGTCTTCTGGCGCCAGTACCGCAGCGGCGCGGCGCTGACGAGCATGGACGCCGCGATCCTGGCCGGCACCGCGGTGCTCATCGCCCATGTGTCATGGCGATGGGTCGAGCAGCCCTTCAGAAAACCGCTTCCCGTCAAGGCGACCTTGCCTCTCGGCCTGACCGCCGCCGCGGCTGTCGCCGTCTTGACGTTCGGGGTCGTTGAGGAGAACGGGTTTCCCGACCGCATCGATCCAAGACTGGAGGCGTTGAGCAGCCTCAAGACGATGTGGGACTGGAACTGCCCGCATGCGTCGGGCCCTCTCGACGTGGAGTGCTCGGTGGGCGCCGACTGGCGGACCGCCGCCGGCAGGGGCGTCATCTGGGGCGACAGCCACGCGGAACACCTGCTGCCTCTGTTTGATCTTGCCGGGCGCAAGAGCGGGCGGGCAATCGCGCTCTTCGGCGACTGTCCGCCGATCTTCTACAACGGCGGACTGCGGCGCTACATACCGGCAAGCCCGGAATACGATACGTCGTGCGCGGAGCGCGCCCGCTATATCGCCATGCTCAAGTCGTCGCCCGAGATTGAATTTGTCATTCTGGCGGCGCGCTGGTCGGCTTATCTTGCGGTCACCTATCGGAACCAGGGTGACGCGCGCTCGGTGCCGCGCGGCCTGCAATTGCTCAGAGAGGGACTGGAGGAATTTGTCGCCGAGATCGCGCCGCTTCGCCGCAGGATCGTCCTGCTCGGCGAGATGCCGCAGATGGGATTTGATCCGATTCCCTGCGTCATTCTGCAAGACATTCACCTGTGGCGCGACCAGAGCGAGCGGCAGCATTGCCAGGCGATGATCGCCTCGATCCCGCGGCAGAGCTTCGTGGAGAGGCTGTCCGCGACCAACGAGGTTCTAAAGTTGGTCGCCGCAGGTCACCCCGACGTAGTTGCGTTTTTCCCGACCGACAAGATGTGCCGACCGGATTGCATCACCTCCATCGGGGGCGAGTTCCTGTACCGCGACGGCAATCATCTTCGCCGGAACATTTCCGCCGAAGGCGTCGAGAAATTCGTTACGCTCCTCGGCCTGCCCGAACTCCTGCGGGGGCTCGGGGCGCATGCGCCGAAGTTCACGCCTTAGCTGGAGCGGTTGCCAATAAGATCGAATGTCATCGCCGGGCTCGTCCCGGCGATCTCGATAAGGAAGTGCTGTGCGACCCTCGTCGAGATGGCCGGAACAAGTCCGGCCACGACAACACGGCGTGTCAACCTAAATGGAAAACGCTCCGGAGCATTTGATGCGCGGCTTGGAGTCATTGGACCGGATCGCTTTCACCCTCGCTTTTCCCCGCTGCCGAGGTCGGCTATAGGCTATTCTGCGAAAAAGATCACGGTGACCGGGCGTTTCCAAAAAATCACGCCGGAGGAAACCATGCTGACGCGACGCGATGCGATGATCGGCGCAATGAGTGCTGGAGCCCTGATGCCCACCAAGCAGAGCTTTGCCAAGGCGGCGCAGCCCGCGACGCCGGTGAATTTCGACGTTCCGGCGGATGCGTGCGACTGCCACACCCATATCCACGGCGACCCGGATCAATTTCCGTTCTTCGCCGGACGCATTTACACGCCGGAGACTGCGCTGCCCGAGGAAATGGCGGCGCTCCACCGCGCGCTGCGCGTCAAGCGCGTCGTGATCGTGACGCCGAGCGTCTACGGCACCGACAATGCCGCCACGCTCTACGGCATGAAGGCGCGCGGCGCCGATGCGCGCGGCGTGGCGGTGATCGACGACAAGACCGCCGACGGCGAACTCGAGGCCATGCACAAGGCCGGGGTGCGCGGCATCCGGCTCAATCTCGCGACCGGCGGCGGCAACGATCCCGCGCAGGCGCGCCAGCGCTTCCAGTCTGCGCTCCCGCGCATGGCGAGCCGCAACTGGCATATCCAGATCTACACCAACCTGGCCGTGATCGCCGGCATCAAGGACCTGGTGCTGGCCTCGCCGGTACCGGTCGTGTTCGACCATTTCGGCGGCGCCCAGGCCGCGCTCGGGCTGACGCAGCCGGGATTTGCCGATCTCGTCGCGCTGGTCGCTTCCGGCAAGGCCTATGTGAAGATTTCCGGCGCCTATCGCGCCTCGACGCAGGCGCCGGACTATGCGGACGTCGCGCCGCTCGCCAGGGCGCTGATCGCGGCCAATGCGGAGCGCATCGTCTGGGGCACCGATTGGCCGCATCCCAACTCGGTCACGGGACCGGGCCGCAAGGTGACCGACATCTCGCCGCTGTGGCAGATCGACGATGGGGCGCTGATGAACCAGCTGCCGGCCTGGGCGCCCGAACCGGCGGCGCGCAAGACCATCCTGGTCGATAATCCCGCCCGCCTCTATGGCTTCTGATACCGATGGCCGCAATCTCTGACCTGTCATGCACTCGATGATCGGCGGGTGGGCGCGCTCGCGCCGCGTCGGGGCCTTGGCGCTGATGCTGCTGGCGCACGCGCCCGCGGCGGCGGACCCGGTCGCCGATTTCTATCGCGGCAAGACGATCAGCCTCTACGTCGGCTTCCCGCCAGGGGGCGGCTACGATCTTTATGCCCGCGTTTTCGCGCCGTATTTCTCGCGCCATATCCCGGGCAATCCCCCGATCGTGATCAAGAGCATGCTGGGCGGCAGCGGCATGAAGGCGGCGGGCTACATGACCACGGTGACGCCCCAGGACGGCACGTCGCTCGGCACATTCCTCGACGCGCTGACGCTCGGCAAGGTGTTGGGCGGTCCGGGCGACTTCGACCCGGTCAAGCTCGTCTGGATCGGCCGCATCGTGTCGACCGCGACCGTATCGGTGGTTTGGCACACTTCGCCGGTGCAGACCATCGAGGAGGCGAAGCACCGGGAGCTCCTGATGGCCGGCACCGTGGCGTCGAACACATCGAGCTTCATTCCGGCCGCGCTGAACGATCTGATCGGGACGAAAATTCGGGTGATCCTGGGATTCCGCGGCTCCCCGGACCAGGCCCTGGCGATGATGCGCGGCGAGGCCGATTCGATCGGCGGCATGGCCTGGGAAGCCATCCAGACCAACCACCAGGACTGGCTCACCGAGAGGAAGATCCGAATCCTGTATGCGCAGGGTGCGCATCGGATCGCGGAATTGCCGAACGATCCGGGACTCCTCGACCTCGCCGTCGATGAGCGGTCGCGGCAGATTCTGGGCCTGCTCGGCAGCGGCCCCGATATCGGGCGCACGATCGTGGCCGAGCCGGGCATCCCGGGTGAGCGCGCCGACGCGCTGCGCCGCGCCTTCATGGCGACGATGCAAGACTCCGAATTCGTGGCCGAGATCGCCAAGCGGCACCTCGCCATCGAGCCGCTGAGCGGCGAAGACGTGCAGAAGATGGTCAAGAGCTTCGCCGCAACGCCGAAGGAACTGGTGGAGCAGGCGAGACGCTACGTCGGACAATAAGCTTGCGGGCGGCGGCTGATGGTCTCGGCGACGGGCTTCTCCGGGGAGGCCGGCCTACCTTCAACGGCGAAAGTAGCCAAACGGGGCCGGCTTGAGATTCTCCAGACCCTTGCGCATCTGAAAACAGAAGATGGCAGCCAGGAAACGGAGTGCAATATCGACGCCGCCCTATTCGAGCTTGGCCCCGGTCTCGCGCACGACGCGTTCCCATTTGGCCGCGTCGGCCTTGACCAAGGCGGCGAATTCTCCCGCCGTCATGATCAGCGGATCGACGAAGTTCGCATCCAGCCGCCGTTGCGATTCGGCGTCGTCATGCACCGTGCGGGTGTAGCGATTGAGCTGGTCGACGATCCCGCCCGGGGTGCCGCGCGGCGCGAACAGCGAGAACCAGGTCGAGGTTTCCAAACCGGGAAATCCCAGCTCCGCGAAGGTCGGGGTATCCGGCATGTAGGGTTCCCGCCGGGAGGTGGCGGCGGCCAGCACGTGCAAGGCGCCGGAGCGAACGAAGTCCATGTGCGGACCCATCGAGATGAAGGTGGCCTGCACGTCGCCCGCGACCACCGCGGTGGTGGCCGGGGTGGTGCCCTTGAACGGGACCGTCACCAGCTTGAGCCCGGCGCGCCGGATGAATTCGCGACCGGCCAGATCCGGCGTGGTGCCGGCGCCGGCGCCCGCATAGTTGACCGTGTCCGGATGCGCCTTCGCATAGGCGATGAATTCCGCCAGCGTCTTGGCCGGCATCTTGCCGTTGATCACCAGGAACAGCGGCACCGTCCCGACCGGTCCGACCGGAACGAGGTCGTGGAGCGGATCAAACGGCATGTGGGCAAACAGGAACGGATTGATCGCGATGTTGCCGGTATTGGCGAAGCCGAGCGTGTAGCCGTCCGGCGCGGCGTGCACCACCGTCTCCAGGGCGATGTTGCCGCTCGCCCCGGGACGGTTGTCGATGACGACCGGCTGACCGGTCTTGGCGGTGATGTGGCCGCCCAGGATACGGGCCGCGATATCGGTGATGCCGCCCGGCGACGTCGACACGA